>JAGVAW010000313.1 GCA_020060085.1 Desulfobacterales bacterium | reverse complement strand
TAATATGGAATATCCTCAAAAATAGTTTTTGGCAAACCCTTTTTATCTAATAATGAATAAAAATCGTGTACCAAATTATCGTCACTTTTCCGAAGTACCTTAAGCAAATTTTGAACACCATCAATGGATTCATATACTTCTTCCAGAATATTAAAGAAAGTAGCCTTTGCATTAATTTCAATTTGTAGTCCAGATCCTGAACCCATGTGCTCAAATTTATTTAATATTTCTATATTATCCCAGTATCGCTCCATTTCACTCGATAGTTTGTAAAGCTCTGCTTCATCAATTTTAAAATCAGATTTTTCAAATAGCTTCTCGTGAGCACATTTCATTTCTTTTAGCTTATCAGCATAATAGACATCAGCATCATCTGTTTCTATATGATGGGGATAGCATAACAGTATCAAGTTGGTATAGCTTCTACGATACTCATCACAACTATTCACATTATATCTTGATCCACCTGGCATCGCAGCTTCAATATGACAAACTTGGCCAACAAATTGATTTTTATTATTTATTAGGGGCTGGGCACATCCAGGAAATGCGCATTGGTTTCCCGACCTTGCAAAAAGTGCCCTTAAAACATCTTTTTTGGGTGCTAGCCGAGACATTCTAATCCCTATTTTAACAGTTTCAGAAGTTTTATGCCCAAAACTACATAAACCAAGTAAGTCTTGCAACCAATTTTTGCCGAAAGCCTTTTAGTCTAAAATATCATCTAGTTAAACTGTTTTTAAAAAAAGAAAGGAGGCATAATGGACTGGAAATCTCTTGGAAAAAACATAGCCAGGGTGGGCGCTCCCCTGCTTGGCACGGCTGTTGGGGGGCCGATTGGCGGCGCAGCAGCAGGAGCACTTGTGGCCGGGATATTTGGCGCAAACCCTGATGACCCGGCAGCAATCGCCCAGGCCATTGCTCAAGACCCCCAGGCCGCGGTCAAACTCCGTGAGCTTGAGCTTGCCCACAAAATGGATCTTGAGCGGATTATCCTGGAGGAAACAAAAGCCTATCTTGCAGACCGCCAGGATGCCCGCTCGCGCGAAGTTGCCACAACCCAGGCTACAGGCAAGCGGGACAGCGCCCTCTATATCCTGGCAGGCGTGGTGGTCACAGGCTTTTTCGTGCTCTGCGCGGTGCTTATGTATGTGCCGATTCCTGACGGCCAGGGCAGCGCGGTCCTGCTGCTTTTTGGCGGGCTTGTGAGCGGCTTTTCAACCGTGCTGGCCTACTTTTTCGGCAGCTCAAAGGGCAGCGCAGACAAAAATATCATGCTTGGCGCAGCAAACAGGCCGGGCCGGGAGTAAAAAAAGCTTTAGGGCATCAGTAAAGGCAGGCATCCAGGATGGAAAGCACCTCGGCCAGCAGGTCGCTGTCCGCGTGCTCTATGAGCTTGGCATTTCTGGCAGCAAAATCAACGGACTTTACCTGCTCTGTCATAACAAAACCGGTGAGCCTGCTGCTTGCCGGAACAGGCACATGAAAGGGGTAGCCGCTTTTGGTGTTGGTGAGGGGGCAGACAATGGCAAGCCCGGTGCCTTTGTTGAAAAGGTCCTTGCTCACAACCAGGGCCGGGCGGCGACCCTTTTGCTCGTGGCCGGACTGGGGATCAAAGGTGAGTGCTATTATGTCGCCCTGCCTGGGCACAAAGGCGGCCACTTACCAGGCCTCCTTTCCCACAGGCTCTGACCAGTCAAGCTCCTTTGCCTTGCTCCCTTTTGGAATGCAGGCCACCAGGCTTTCAAGATTGTGTTTGCCACGGATTTTTTTTGCAGGGGATATGGTTATCAGGTGTTTTTCCACAACAATATCAACCTCATCGCCCACGGCAAGCCGCGCATCTGCAAGCATTGCCCTGGAAAGACGAATGCCCTGGCTGTTTCCCCATTTCTGAATTTTGCCCGGCATAAAAACCTCCCTTTGCCTGCTCCAATTTGTGTAGCCCAAGTATAGCCATACAAGGAAAACCCGTCAAGGACTTTTGGAATCTGTAAATCATGCCCCTTTTGATGCAGCTTGACAAAAGCCTTTCCCGCAACCTTGACAATGTTCCTGTGTTGTGCAAGATACACTGCCATGCTGCCATGCCCCTTTTATAAAAACCCGGCTGACAGGTCTGTGCAAGGTTGGGTGCAAAAAAATATGCAGGTGCAAAAAAATACTTGACAGGCCCCATGCAGGCAGTTAACTTACAAGTTAACAGAACGCCATGACGAAAAGTCATATAGATTTCCTGGTGATTCGGCAAAGAACAGGCCAGGATGGCTTTGAGATAAGGGCTGTGGTGGAGAACGGAGTTTGTCCTTATGCCAAGTTCTGGAAAAAACTGTTCACCAAAAGGCAAGATGAAGCAAAGCGTGTGCTGACCATATTTGCCCAGTTGGGCACATACGGGAAGGTTTCCAACGATGAGAGCTTTGTTGATGAAGAGGATGGCATACTTGCAATAAAGGGCTTTCAGGCCCGTATTTATTGCTTTTTTGATAAGGAGAGGCTCATCCTTCTTACCCACGGGGCCATAAAAAAGAGCAAAAAGGCCAATCCTTTAGATTTGGAGCGGGCCAAGCGATTGAGAAAGGCATACAAGAGTCATGTCCGAAAATAAGACATTGAAGGAGCTTGAGCGCGAAATTCAAGAGCAGATGGAGTCCATCACCCAGACCCTTGAATTCAAAAAGGAATATCTGGAGTTTGTCATAATTGATGACATTGCCGAGCAGATGCAGCGCCAGAACATAAGCAAGGCCGAGCTTGCCCGGCGCATGGGCGTTTCCCGCGCAGCCATGACCAAGCTTTTCCGCTACGGCTCCAACCTCACCATCAAGCGCATTGTTGAGTTTGCAGAGGAGCTTGGCTGCGAGGTGAACCTGCGGATGAAGCCAAAAAAGAAAGTGACATTCGGCAAGTTCTCATCGCCAAAGGTTCTGTCTTTCAAATGCAGGGTCCAGGCATTGCAACAGGCTGCCCAGCCTGCCCAAATCGTTTGCGCGGACGATTACATTTCAATCCAGGCCGAAGCGTAAAAGATTATGCCAAAAATATCTTTAGAATCGGTCGCGCTCCAAAAGAGCGTATTTGGGGCGGACATCCAGGCAGCAGGCAAACTGCCCGATGCTTCCAATGAAATTGCCTGCAATTTTGACATTGAGCTTGCCCACCAGGTGGACACAACCCAAAAACACCTGAATGTGCTTTTGGGCGCAAAGTCACGCACGGAAAAGGGCGAGCCTTCCCCATTGTTTGAATACCACATTGTTTTTGAAGGCAGATTTGCCCTTGACGAGCCTCTTGCAAAGGATGACCTGGAAAGGCTTGCCTCCATCAACTGCCCGGCAATAATCTGGCCCTTTGTGCGCCAGCACCTTGCAGACCTCACTGTCAAGGCCGGGTTTTCACCCCTTCTGCTACCTGTAATCAACTTCGTGGCCTTGAGCCAGAAGGCAAGCAGCTTAAAGCCTGCCCGCAAAAAGGCCAAAAAGGCGTAGAATCTGCTTGCAGGGCTGTCCCAAAAAACAAATGGGGCGCGGATGGGTTTTTTAACCATCTTTGCCCCTTTGCTATTTTTCAGGGCTTTGCTAAAATCCCGGCATGGAAGACATTCCGCAAAAAAAATTCTGGATTTTAACCGCCTTAATTCTTACGGCAGGCCTTGCCCTGCGGGTTATTGCCGCCTTGGGCTACCTTGAGCACGATGAAATCTGGACTGTTCTTCAGATTGCCCAATTTAATGCAGAAAGCTTTTTTGACATATTGCGCATCAACCATGACAATAACCACATCTTGAACACCCTGTATCTTAAATGGGTGGGGCAGACTTCCAACTGGATAAGCTACCGCCTCCTGTCCCTTGCAGCAGGGGCTGGTGTGCTTGGCCTTATGGGCTTCATTGCAGCAGCGCAGTCCCGCAGAGCAGCCCTGTGGGCAATGCTTTGCACAGCCTTCTCCTTTCCCCTAATTGCCTATTCCGCCCAGGCTCGCGGGTACAGCCTTGCCATGTTTTTTGCCCTTCTGGCCTTTGTTCTTGCAGGAGGGGCCGACAAAAACAAAGAAACAGGAAATGCCGTAAAGCCGCACACTGCCAAACCCTTGAGAGCCGCCTTTTTTGGAGTTACGGTTGTTTTGGGCTTTTTGTCGCACTTGACCTTTTTGTTTGTTTACCTTGCCTTGCTGGCATGGATGGCGTTTCGCGCAATCCGCTCCATGCCTACAAAGCGCTCGGCCATGCTGTCAATATTGGCCTATCACGGCCTGCCCCTTGTGTTTTTGGCGCTTTTTTACCTATTTTTTGTTTCCCGCCTTGCAGTCGGCGGCGCTCCCTACGGCTCCCTGCTGGTATCTATAAGGGATCTGGCAATCCTTTTCACCGGAGCCAAAGCATCCTTACAAAGCGTCATACTGGGAATGATTGCAATTGCGGCAGTATTGCTGTCTGGCCTTATCCTGCTCCACAGGCAAAAGGACGACTGCCTTGTTTTCTTTTTTATGCTGTTTTTTGCTGCCTCTGGCGTGGCGCTTCTTGCTGCTGGCCAAGAGTTTTTATACTGGCGGTATTTTCTGCTCCTGTTTCCGTTTTTTTACCTTCTTTTTGCCTTTGTACTGGCCAGTGCAGGCGATTTTGGCCGCCCACTAAAAGCTGTTGCCCTTGTTCTTGCAGTCCTTTATCTGGCTGGCCAGGGTTTTTTGATCACAGATCTAATTGCAAAAAGAGATAACAACCATTCTGCGGTCATGGAATATTTGGCCCTAAAGACAGACGGGCCGGAGGTGATTTATGGCGGGATGCCCGAATTCCTTGTTTTACGCTATAGTTTTTTTTGGACTATGGTTCTCAAACCCCAAAAGATGTTTTCCTTTGTCAGGCACCAAATGCTTGAACAGTATCCGCCGGAATGGTTCGTAGTGGAAACAAGCCCCACAAACAAGGCCCTGACCGCTGAATTGACACTTCCAGGCGGCCATTTGTATCAGCAGCACGCCCTTTTCCCACGAAACAGGTTTTCAGGAGACATAG
The DNA here is from genome assembly GCA_020060085.1 of Desulfobacterales bacterium. Taxonomy (GTDB): domain Bacteria; phylum Desulfobacterota; class Desulfobacteria; order Desulfobacterales; family Desulfatibacillaceae; genus JAGVAW01. Next base: position 5,000 of record JAGVAW010000313.1, on the reverse strand, counting down.
CGGTTTATAAAAAGCAGGAATATCCTGGTATAATGCCTCTCCCCTGATTCAATGCCAGCCAGAAAATCAGCCGGGAAAAAACAAAAAGCGCGGGAAAGCTTTTTTAGCCTCTCCCGCGCTTTTACCTTTTAAAAAACGGCCTTTGGGCAGACAGGCTGCCAAAAGGTTGCGTTAAAAAAAATCAGTCCGCCGCCTTCTTTGCCTTTTTGCTGTCCTTTGCCTTGGCCTTTTTTTCGGGTTTTTCGGCTGAAGAACTTTCCGGGGCAGATGCCTCCACCTTGGTTTCAGGTGAAGTTTCAGGGGCTTTTTTGCCCGCATAATCGGTCACATACCAGCCAGACCCCTTTAGGTGGAATGCAGAATGGCTGATGAGCTTCTTGAGCTTTCCCTTGCAGTGCCTGCATGTGGTAAGGGGCTTGTCAGAAAACTTCTGAAACGCCTCCTCTGTCTTGCCGCAATTGCTGCACTGGTATTCGTAAATGGGCATGGCCTTGTTTCCTCCTCCTGGCTTTTTCTTTTATTCTTTTATTCTAAACTGTTAGGCGTATTGTTCCTTAAGACTGATTCGTAAGTCACAAAATCTGACAAAATATATAGCCATACCTCCCTTTGTCAACCCCCCTGGCGGCTCCAGGGAAAGGATGGCTGTGTTGCACTTCGCATCAAAGCTCGGTCATGTACTAAAAGTACACTCCCTCGCTTTTCGCTCGTGCGCCTTGCCCTCCTTTCCCTGGGGCCGCCAGGAGTTCTAATGGGCTGTGTTGCGCGGGATTTCGCAAGTCGGTCACATACCCAACAGTACGCTCCCTCCTTTCTCGCTTGTGCGCCTTGCCGTGGGGTTTTGCTTTTCTCCCACAATCGTACAGGGCGGTTCCAGGCGGCGCGTATGCAAGGCGCACGAGCGAGGAATGAGGGAGTGTACTTTTGGTACATGACCGAAATTCCGATGCGAAGTGCAACACAGCAGACGCCCGCCTGGGGCCGCCCCTCACATTCCTGGGGCCGCCCCTCTACACAAGGCTTTACAGCTTGCCCTCAACCCGCTATAAGAATAAGGTTAAAGGCAAACCCTATGGGGCCGGGGCTTTTGCCGTAAAAAGAGGCTCTGGCCGAATTTTTTTATGGAAAGGAAGCAAAATGCAAGAAGCAGTCATTGTAAGCGGAGCGCGCACGGCCATAGGCAATTTTGGCGGCTCGCTGAAGGATGTTACGGCAGTTGAGCTTGGCAGCATAGTCATACGCGAGGCAATCAACCGGGCTGGTCTGCGCCCTGTTGCAGACAATAAAGTATTGGCCCTGGCTCCCCAGGCCATTGCCCAGGACGGGCTTATTGAGCTTGAGAAGCAGTATTCCTCTTGGGATGAAGGCAAAGCCCCTGTCAACATTGATGAAGTCATCATGGGCAATGTGCTCCAGGCTGGCCAGGGCCAGAATCCCGCGCGCCAGGCCACCATCCGGGCAGGCCTTTGCCGCCAGACCCCGGCCTTTACCATAAACAAGGTCTGCGCCTCCGGGTTGAAGGCCATTGCCCTTGCAGCCCAGGCCATAATGACCGGCGCTGCCGATGTTGTTGTGGCAGGCGGCCAGGAGAGCATGTCGAATGCGCCCATGGCCCTGCAAAAGGCCCGCTGGGGACACCGCATGGAGATTAGCGGCAAGGGCGAGATCACCGATTTAATGGTCTTTGACGGCCTGTACGAAATCTTTTACGGCTATCACATGGGCATGACCGCGGAAAACATTGCCAACACCTACAAGATAAACCGCCAGGAGCAGGACGAGCTTGGAGTCCTCTCCCACACCCGCGCCCGCCAGGCCATAGACCAGGGCCTGTTTGCAAAGGAAATTGTCCCTGTTGTTGTAAAATCCAGAAAGGGCGATGTGGCAGTTGACACGGACGAGCGGCCCATGGATACCAGCATGGAGAAAATGGCCAAGCTGCGCCCTGCTTTTGCCAAAGACGGCACAGTTACGGCAGGCAATGCTTCGGGCATTAATGACGGCGCAGCAGCCGTGCTGATGATGAGCGCAGAAAAAGCCGATGAGCTTGGCCTTAAACCCCTGGTGAAAATTCGCTCCTTTGCCTCGGCTGCCATTGACCCGGCCTACATGGGCCTTGGCCCTGTGCCAGCCATCCGCAAGGCGCTTGCCCTTGCAGGCATGGAAATTGACGACATTGAAGCCATTGAGCTTAACGAGGCCTTTGCATCCCAGGCCATTGCCTGCATGAGGGATCTTAACATCCCCATAACAAAGCCCAACGAGCTTGGCAGCGGCATTTCCCTTGGCCACCCCATCGGCGCAACAGGCGCGCGGCAGATGGTCACCCTGGCGCACCTGATGGAGCGCAAGGGCTACGGCACAGGCCTTGTCTCCATGTGCATAGGCGGCGGCATGGGCATGGCCATGATCGTGACCCGCTAAAAAGACCTTTTGGCAGCCCCCCTGCAAGTTTTTTCCTTGAAAAACGCGCAGGGCTGAAGCATATTTGCGCTGATGGAAGGCAGTTCAAGCTGCAAGGAGCAGTCTGCCAGGATTAAGCTGCTGGAGCAAAAGCCAAAGCTCCTTGCCTTAACTGCTTGTTTTAGTTATGATTCAAATTAGATTTTTTTTGACATAAGGAAAAACCAAAGGAGAGAAAAATGCTGGTTCAAAGGCTTGCCGTCCTCATCTTCACAATGGTTCCGGCCATCATAGGCGGAGGCATAATCTACAAATACACTGGCGAAACCTACACCTGGGTGGTGATTTACGAAATAATTCTCTATGCCCTGGCAGTTCTTTTTATAACAAAGGGCATGGAAGCCCCAAAGGAGATAGAGGGCAGCGCCCATCACTGACCTTTTATGAGCCGCCCAAAAGGGTTCTGATCAGCAAAAAATGCCTCCGGCATAGCTTTTCCCTGTCAAGGAACAGCCAGAGGCCCCTTTCCGGCAGGCCAGCAGTTTTTTTTGTTCCTTTTTGCTTAATCTTTGTTCAACCCGGAAAAAATCAGCCATGCCTCAAACCCAATACAGCCGCACAATCTATCAGCCCCTTTCCCTGCGGGTGTGGGAATGGGGCCGCCCCTACGCCAGGGGGGTTCTTGTTGACGGGAAGCGCAGCGGCCCCTGGAGTTTCTGGTATATTTCCGGGGTGCTCCAGATGCAGGGAAGCTATGAAAACGGCCTTAAAACCGGCCTGTGGACCAAGTGGTGGAAAAACGGCAGCAAGCAGAGCGAGGGCCATTTTTTGCAAGGCAAAATGCACGGCCCCTGGACAGACTGGCTGCCTGACGGACGCCTTGCACAGAAAAGCTTTTGGGAAAACGGCAGGCCCAGCGAAAAGACAATAGTTTTTGATCCGGAAACCGGCAGTGAAAAAAGCCGCTTCATGCCGGATGCAAACAGCCTTCCGGCTGACGGATATGATCTGGTGACCGACCAGGAGGCCAGATTTCTTTTGCGCATGGCTGCCAGAAGACGCCTTGCAGCGCCCTGGCAAGCCCTTGTGGGAAAGCGCATAGGACGCCTTCTGGAGCCTTGGCAGGCAGCCCTTTGGGTTATTCTGATGGTTATCTTTTACGCAGGGTTTTCCGACCGGGGCTGGGGCATTCTGGCCGTGCCAGCCGGTTTCACCCTTGCGGCCCTTGTGTGCATAGCCCTTGTGTTTGTTTTGCAGATTCACGATTACTACACAAGGCCGGATATCGGAGCAGTACAGATACGAAGTTGATACAAGGCAGCCTTATTTCAGGAATGCCGGGCAAAAAAGCCAGGCCCTGGAGGCAGCATGATTCAACACCGCAATCACGCATGGCTTGTGTTCGGGTTCTTCCTTGCCCTGTTTTTCCTTTCTCTGGGCCTTTTGGGCTGGCTCATCAAGCCTTTCATCTCCGTTCTTGTTATTGCCTTTGTGGTCACGGGCGTTTTTTCGCCCCTTTTCAAGGCCCTTAAAAAAAGAATGCCCGCCAAAGCAGCAGCGCTTTTAACCTGCGTGCTGGTTTTTTTCGTGCTTTTCATCCCCATTGTGCTCTTTGTGGGGCTTTTGTCCAACGAGGCCTACGAGCTTTACACCCTGGCCCGTGACAGAGCCTTTGACAGGCAGATTCGCGAGCTTTTGGATACAAGCAGCATACTTGAAAGAACCGCTGCCTTTTCCGAGCGCTACGGCATTCACTTTTCAACAGAGGACATAAACCGCGCCCTTCAGGATGCAGGCCGGGTTGTGGGCGGCTTTTTGTGGAGCCAGGCAAACGCCATTGCAGGCAACATCCTGCGCTTTGTGCTTTATTTCTTTTTCATGCTCCTTGTGACCTACTTCTTTTTGCTGGATGGCTCAAAGTTTGCCGACTACGCGGTGGATCTCTCTCCCCTGCCCGAAGAGCAGGATCGCAGGATAATACAAAAATTCAAGGATATGTCCGGTGCCATACTTATAGGCAATGGCTTTTGCGGGCTTTTGCAGGGCGTGGCCGGAGGCGCAGCCTTCTGGATTTTGGGCATAGGCTCGCCCCTGCTCTGGGGCGCGGTGATGGCTATTCTGGCCTTTTTGCCTATTGTGGGCATAAGCGCTGTGATGATTCCTGCTTCTGTCATCCTTTTTGTTCAGGGCAGGGTGGCCGCAGCAGTTGGCCTTTTCATCTTCTATGCCATTTTAAGCGGCTTTGCGGAATACATTTTAAAGCCACGCCTTGTGGGTACAAGAATGCAGATGCACCCCCTGCTGGTCTTCCTGGCCATTGTGGGCGGCCTGCAACTTTTCGGAATTATTGGCGTAATATATGGCCCCCTGGTGGTCACGCTATTTCTCACCCTGGCCGAAATCTACACAGCCAACTACCGCAACATTGTGGTGCCTGCCCTTGAAGACGGGCAATGCGAACAAGAAAAACCGTAAAAACCGGGTCAAGGCCAGCGCCGCAAAATCCAGCAGCCAGGCCTTTATTGCAGTCATCCCTTTTTCAGCGCCACAAGCTCTTTCCAGGTGTTTCTCTCCACAAAGCTGTTGTCCAGGTTTTC
>JAGVAW010000079.1 GCA_020060085.1 Desulfobacterales bacterium | reverse complement strand
GCTTTGGCACATTGAAATAGGCGTGAAGAGCGGCAAGGCATGGCAGAAGGTTATAAGGGTCATTTTTATTGGCGCAGTTCCGGCCATCCATAAAAAGGCAGATGCTGTTTATACCCAGGGAGGCAAAGGTTGCTGCGGCCTTTTCAAAACTGGCCGCAAGGCCCTTGGCCTGGGAGCCGGAGCGGGCGGCAACCTCCTCCACACCGGCAAGGTCCAGGGTTGGAATGCCAGACAGAATGACAAAATCGTGCAACTGGGAGGCAGGGCCTTTTTCTGCAAAGCCCCTGCCCCTGTGGCGGATGATTATGCAGCCGGGGCTGCCGGGCATTTTTTCCAGGCCTTGGGCCAGAGCGGTCAGGCGGGCGGCAATTTCATCAAAACGCGGCTCAAAGGAGTCGTTTAGCGCGGCAAGGCAGCGGGCAAGGGCATCCACCAGGGATACAAGGGCAACGCGCCAGGGGTCCAGGCGGCCTTCCTGCTCATAGAGGGTCTCGATGAGTCCGGGAATGCCGGGTTTTTCCGGCTCAACACAGGCCTGGCCTATGTCTGCAAAAATATCCTCAAAAAGATTCTCAACATCCTTGTCGTAACCACCATCCGAGACCATATATCCCCCCAAAAGACTGATGCCGGCGCGCCTTTGGTTAACATTGCGGCGTAGATACTGCAAAGCCCCTTCCCCGCAGGACTTTGCCAAAGGCGCATAACGAGGTTGAAGCTCTAAAGGATAGATTGTTAGTTTAACATGGATTAGCGGTAATTGGAATAGCCCCGGCTCCCTGGCGACCGCCATTCTACCTTTTCAGGGCTGTAACTCCAAAGGCTTGTGGATAGGGGGCAACCCGCTCAAAGCCAGCTTCGGCCAGGCGTTTCATCACCCCTTGGGTTGTTTTTTTGCCGGAAGGGCTTTTGGGGTTACCTATGTAGTGGAAAAGCCGCCCACGGGGCGCAAGCACCCGGTAAAGCTGCTGGTAGAAGGCTTTCCCATAGAGGTCGCCGCCAAGCCCGATGGCAGGCGGGTCGTGAAGTATGGCGGAAAAGGCGCTGTCCTCAAAGGTTTGTATAACATGGGCCGCATCCCCCTGGTGGCGCACTATGGCCGGGTTTAAAAAAAGCTCTTTTGACCAGGGGTTTTGCCGGGTCATTTCCACAGCAGCCGGGTCAAGCTCTATGGTGTCCACCCTGCTTGCAGTGCGCGCGGCAAAAATCGCCGTGTAGCCTAGCCCCGTGGCTGTGTCCAGAACCCTGCCTTTTGCCGGGCTTATGGCCTTGACCTTCCACTTTGTGTCCTCAAGGGGGTCTGTTCCCTTAACCCTGTGCATCAAAAGCCCGCTCACAAGCATTGTGGGCGCTTTTTCTGTGGGATAGAGGCTGAAAACCCGGCCCGTGAGATCGGAAATGGCCTGGATTTTTTCAATGGAATCTGCGCTTATCCTAAAAACCGTGTTGGGCTTTTTGGCGATTGTTTTCAAGTCATCCCAGGCAATGGCAAGGCCTTCCCAAAAGCGCACGCCGTCTTTTGAAATATCGGCGGTTATTTTGGTGAGGCCCAGATCCGGCGAAACCTCCACCTGCTGCAAACTGCCTGCATCAAGCAGAATTTTTGCCTGAAAGTGGCTCAAGATAACAGCCTTTTCCTCGTGCAAAGCATCATCCCCTTGAAGAACTTTCCAGCGGACAGAAGACCAGCAAATAAAAAATGCCGCCATTTAAGAATATGTAAGCCCAGAAGGGCTAAAACTGCAACCCCAAACCCTTTTGCAGCTCCAGGCGAGGCGTATGCCTTGCCCTGCAAGCTTTGGAACGAGGGAGCTTGGTTTTGTATGCAACCGAAATTATAGCGCGAAGATTTTTTGGTTGGGCTGGCAAAACCTGCCCAACCCATATAATTCACGAGCCAAAAGATGGAGGCCTTTGCCCCTTTTGCGGATTTGCCTGGCCCAAGATCTGGAACCCTTATTCCGATTATTGGCGGCTTTGCCGATTAGCCCCGGGGCTGTCGGGGATTGTAAAAGTTTTGTAAAAACTCTTCCTCTCCTTGTCAGAAAAAGCCTGCTCCTTTTTAATTCCTTTCAGTAATCCCGCGAGTTGCTGCTGCTTGTCCGCATTTTTATCCTTCCGGCCCATGCCTTTGTGGAGAGCTTGTTCTTAAAAAGGGCTTTCCTGGGGCTTTTTTCGGAATCCGGGCTGTAGCTGTTTCCTTAAGGGGTTTTACATGTCCTGCAAAGAGCATTTTTCCGGTAATGCCAAACCAGTTTTAGGCATCTGCATCGGCGGCTCAACAATACGGGCCGTGGAAGTTTGTCGCGAAAAGACTTCGGGCCACGGGCCGGTTGTCATTGCCACTCATCAGCTTGTTCATGAGGGCAATCCCAGAGCCTCCCTGACAAAGCTAATGGGCCGCCTTGATCCAGATCGCTTTGACAGAATTGCCGTGACAGGCAGGCGCTTTGCCAAAAACCTGCGCCTTTCATGCATAACCGAGCCCCAGGCCGTGGAAATTGCTTACAGATACTGCAAGAACTCCTTGGGCCAGGCTCCCCTCACTGTTGTTTCCGCAGGCGGCGAAACCTTCATGGCCTATGAGATGGATGCTTTTGGAAGTGTTGTGAATGTATCCACAGGCAGCAAGTGCGCCAGCGGCACCGGCGAATTCTTTTTGCAGCAGTTGGGCCGCATGGATGTGAGCCTGGAGCAGGCGGCCACCTGGGCCGTTTCGGAGGCCCCTTATGCGGTTTCGGGCCGTTGCAGCGTTTTCTGCAAGTCCGACTGCACCCATGCCACAAACAAGGGTGTGCCCAGGTCCAGGGTGGCTGCAGGCCTTTGCGGGATGATGGCAGACAAGGTGCTTGAGCTTCTGCCTTCATCCTGGCGCGGCCCGGTAATGCTTGTGGGCGGAGTTTCCCTGAATGCCATGATGGTGCATCACCTTTCCAAAAGCCTTAAAAAGGTTGTGATTCCGGAGCACGCCCAATGTTTCGAGGCTTTGGGCGCAGCCCTTTGGGCTCTTACGAACAAGACACTTCCCTGGCCGGGCATGGGCAGCCTTTTTGTTACAACAAAACCTGTTTTTGACATTTTAAATCCATTGAAGGATGCCCGGAATCTGGTAACTTTTTCATCTGCAAAAAAGGGGCGCATAAAACCGGGAGACAGGCTCATGCTGGGCCTGGATGTCGGCTCCACCACCACCAAGGCCGTGCTTGTGCGCTGTTGCGACAAGAGCATTGCAGCCTGGCGTTATCTGCGTACAAACGGAGATCCTGTGGGCGCATCAAAGGCCTGCTACCTCTCCCTTTTAAAGCAGTTGAAAGAGCAGGCAGACCCTGCATCCGTGCACATTGCAGGCCTGGGGGTATGCGGCTCCGGCCGTCAGATAGCAGGGCTTTTCTCCCTTACCCGTGGGGTTATAAACGAGATAATAGCCCATGCTGCTGCTGCCGCGCATTTTGATTTGTCTGTGGACACCCTTTTTGAAATAGGCGGCCAGGATGCCAAGTACACCTATCTTACGGGAGGGGTTCCCTCCGATTACGCCATGAATGAGGCCTGCTCCGCAGGAACCGGCTCCTTTCTGGAGGAGGCTGCCTGGGAAACCCTGGGGGTGAAGATGGAGGACATAGGCCCCCTTGCCATGAAGGGTCTTGCCCCCCCCAATTTCAATGACCAGTGTGCAGCCTTCATTGCCTCGGACATAAAAAACGCTGTGCATGAGGGCATTAAGCACAATGACATTGTTGCGGGCCTGGTCTATTCAATTTGTATGAACTACATAAACCGCGTAAAAGGCGCCCGGCCCGTGGGGGAGCGCATATTCATGCAGGGCGGGGTCTGCTACAACAGGGCCGTGCCTCTGGCAATGGCTTCCTTGCTGGGCAAGCCCATAACCGTGCCGCCGGAGCCGGGCCTCATGGGGGCCTTTGGTGTTGCCCTGGAGGTGGAAAGGCGCATTGAGGCCGGGCTTATAAAAGAGGATGCCTTTGATCTTGAGGCCCTTGCAGAGCGCGAGGTGGGCGAGGCAAAGCCCTTTGTGTGCAAGGCCTCAAAGGAAAACTGCGACAGGCGCTGCGAGATAAGGGTGGTCCTTGTGGACAAGAAGCCCTATCCCTTTGGCGGTGCATGCAGCCGCTACGACTCTCTGGCAGGCGCGAAGAAGGGCAGGGAGGCCCCGGACCTTGTGTCCATGAGAAACCGCCTTTCCCTTGCATTGCCTCCGGTTAAAAAGGGGGCCTCCAAAAAAATCGCCTTTAACCGCAGCTTTTTAATTCACAGCTATTTTCCTCTTTTGGGCAATTTTTTTTCCGAGCTTGGCCTGGAAACAGTTTTGCCGGAAACTGCCTCCCAGCAGGGCATGGCAATGACTGAGGCACCCTTTTGCTTTCCTGCCGAGCTGGCGCACGGCTATTTTTGGAGCATTCTGGAATCCAAGGTCGTGCCGGATTACATTTTCCTGCCCCATTTCAAGGCCCTGCCCGATGCGGACGGCAAGGGCAATTCAAAAATCTGCCCCTTTGCCCAGGGGGAGGGGTTTTTCCTCAAGGCCGCCTTTGCCCGGCAGATGGAGGCCCTTTTAAACCACGGCGTGAAGGTGCTTGACCCGCTCATTGACCTGACCGGGGGTTTGCGGGCAGTTGAGGAGCCCCTTGCCCGGTGCGCCCAGGAAATGGGCTTTTCGGGCCCTGCTGTTGAAAGGGCCCTTGAAAAGGGCATTGATGCACAAAGGAGCTTTGAGCAGGCCTTGCAGCGCGAGGGCGACAAGGTGCTGGAAAACCTGGCCGGAAACCCTGACAATATTGGAGTGGTGATTTTCGGGCGGGCTTACAATGCCTTCACCCAGGAGGCACACAAGCAGATTCCCAGAAAGCTGTCCAGCCGGGGAATACCTGTTTTACCCCTGGACTGCCTGGACTGGGCATCCGGCAGGCCCAAGCGCCATTCCTACTGGGGTGCTGGCCAGCGCATAATGAGGGCTGCCAGCCTGGTGAAGGACAACCCCCAGCTTTTCGGCCTTTACATAAGCAATTTCTCCTGCGGCCCGGACAGCTTTCTGCTCACCTATTTCAGGGGAGTCATGGGCCGGAAACCCTCCCTCACCCTGGAGCTTGACAGCCACACAGCAGACGCAGGCATTGAAACCCGAATCGAGGCCTTTTTGGATGTGGTGGCTGCCTACAGAAATCTTGAGGCAAAAAAGACCCTGTTGGTGAGGACTTCCAGCTTTGCCGCTGCATCCCTTGAGGTTTCAGACAACAGGCTGGTTTTTCAAAGCCCTGGCAATGGCAAAATCCCACTTGAAAGCAAAGAAGTGACCGTGCTTTTTCCATCCATGGGCCATTTTTCAAGCCAGGCGCTTGCCGCTGCTTTCCGGGGAATGGGCCTCAATGCTGTTGTGCATCCCCCTGCAGATGAGGCCATCCTGAAAATCGGGCGGGCACACGCCTCATGCAAGGAATGCCTGCCGCTCATCCTCACCACAGGAGCCCTTATCAACTATGTAAAAAACCGGAGGCCCGGTGAAAAGGTGGTCTATTTCATGCCCACGGCTTCAGGCCCCTGCCGCTTCGGCCAGTACAGCGTTTATCTTGAAGATCTCATCAGCCGCCTGGAAATACCGGATCTGGCCCTGTGGTCGCCATCTGCGGACAACACCTATCAGGGAATAGGCCGCAAGGCCCTGAAAACCGTGTGGCGCGGGGCCGTGGCAACGGATGTGATGGAGGACATCCGCTCCATGCTTCTGGCAAATGCCCAAAAACCCGATCTTGCCATGCAGGTCTTTGGCGACTGCTGGGAAAAGATTTTGGCATGCCTGGAAAAACCCGGCCAGGAAGGGCTTTTCCCCTGCCTTGCCCAGGCCGGGGAGGATATGGCAAAGATCGCCCTGAAACAGCCTGCCCACAAGGTTCCTGTCATAAGCCTGATTGGCGAGATTTTTGTGCGGAGGGATGCCCTAAGCCGCAGAAACATAACCGAGAGGCTGGCAGAGGAAGGCTTTGCCGTGGCTTGTGCGCCGGTTATAGAGTGGATTTACTATGTGCGCTCGCTCATGAGGCAAAGCCTTGCCGAATTTGGGCTTGACCAGGAAAAGCTTGCTGAGCTTCTTATGCCCTACCGCTTTCTGGAGGAGGACGAGCTTGCCATAAAATCGCTCCTGGCCCACTCCGGCCTCATTTGTGGCCACCCTGTGGATCTGGATGGGATTCTTGAAGCAGGCGCGCGGCACATAAGCCCCCATCTTGCGGGAGAGGCCATACTCACGGTGGGAAGCGCCCTTCTGGAAACAGGGCGGACAAGCTGCGGGGCCATTGCAATCGGGCCTTTTGGCTGCATGCCCAACAGGCTTGCGGAATCCGTCCTCACCCCTGCCATGAGCAGGCCGGATTCGCTTCCTGAAAAAATCCGCCTTGCCCCAAGCCAGACCCCCTATACCCAGCGGCCCTTTTTGGCTGTGGAAAGCGATGGCTCGCCCTTCCCCCAGCTCATCAACGCCAAGCTGGAGGCCTTCTGCCTGCGTGCAAAAAGGCTGTGGGAGCAGATGCAAAGGGAGGAAATGCCGGAAACACGACCAGCCAGGGAACAGGCCCAACCCCACCCGGCCTGCCGGAATCCATGAAGAGCGCTCTTGAAGGCTTTGGCCCTGTACCAATAAGGCTAACAACCCAACTTTATGCTGGATTCAAAGCCTGCGCGGGAATGAGGGCCTGGGGCGTTTTGCTATCCCAGCCTAGGGATCTACTGCGTTTTTTTCTGTTTCAATTACAGTAAGCGACTTTGAATGTTGTAAGATTTTTTCCAAATCTTTGGCTGTTAAGCCTTCTGCATGAATAATAGTATTATCTTTGGTTGTAATTGTTACCTTTCGGCTATGTCTGTACTTCAGATATTCACGAATCACATATCCAAGAGTCAGGTATGGACTTGATTCTTATAAAAATACAAGCACATCCATGGGGCCTGCCATAGGGACCCCTGCTTTTTGCTCGACCATACTATATTGCAGATTATGATCACGCAGCAGTTCTAAAAATGGATTAAAGCTATTTTTGAATAAATGAACTTTTAGCGATTCCATATCGAATTCTCCTGTTTTGGTTCAGCGTGAATTGGACAAATCCGATTCACATTTAAGATACTCTTGGAGATCCATGCCCCGAAAGCATCGCCTCCCTCCTTTTCCTGTGAGCGCCCTTTACCTCCAGGGCTTTGTCCAAATGGCCGTAGGCTTTGGCTTGTACGCCGTGCCGGGCTTTGCCAGATAAAGGCTGGCAAGGCTTGCGAGCCGGGCAAGGGCGCAGGTGTACTGTTAGTACATCAAGTCCCTTGCCCGGCGAGCGTAACGCAGCCAGCGTTTATCTGACAAAGCCCCTCTACTTCCAGAAGCGGCCGCTCGTGGTTCGTACTATCTTCCACTGATTACCGCTTTTTGCAAGCACATCGCTCACTGTTGACCTTTCCTCGTGCACAAGGTCCTGGTTCAGAATACTGCCTATGATGATGACATTGTATGTGGCTGATGCCGTTCCGTCCGGGTTGGGGGTCACAGAGAGGTTTTCGATTCTGTATTCCACCTTGTCGAAAACCACAAAGGAGTTTTCCAGCATTTCCTCCACATCCACCAGATCGGTCCCGTCCGGCCCAGACCAGCCCTTGTCCATGAGATTCGCAACCGCGCCGGAGTTGCGCTGCTGGTAGGTTTTGGCAAAGGCAGCGTAAAAAGCCTGCACCTGGCCCACAATGGCCTGGGTGGCAGCCTGTTTTGCCGCGTTTATGTAGTCGAGCACCTTTGCCGCCATCTCCCTTCCCTCCTGGGCAAGGGCCTGGGCGCCCGGTTCGTTTTTTGCAACAAAGGACAAGAGGGCAGAGGTTGGGGCAAGCCCGTTTCGCAGGTCTGCAAGAGCATTCTGGGCCAGGTCTAAATTTGCGGCTGATGCGCTCTGGCTGATTATGCGCCCAGCGTTTTCCACAAGCCTTTTGAACTGCTCCATAACGCTGTCGCGCTGCATGAGATAGCCCATTCGCGAAGAGGCTTCGCCCATTGCGTAATTGAAGCGGTTATAGGCATAGAAAATCTCCATGCGGTGGTTCACCACGCCTGCCTGTGTGAGCGGGTCGTAGATTTCGGCCACCTTTGCGCGCAGGTTGCTCATGGCGGCCTGGAAGCCTGCAACCGAGCCGATGCTTGTGGAAGCGGCAAGGGCCTGGGCCTGCCGGGTGATTTCGTCAATTTTGGCGGCCCTTTCGGGAAAACCGTCCGCCATTGCGTGCTTGTAGGGGCCCACCTTGGCGTTGTAGGCCCTTGTGGCGTTTTCAATACGGGCAAAAAGAGGGCCTGCCGTGGGCCACCCGGCTGGCAGGGCCTGGGGGTCGGGCGGATGCCAGTTGTAAACCTGGCGCTCGGTCCATTCCAGGTAGAAGGGGTTTGTCGCCTCTTTCATCACGGATTCCGTGTAAAGAAGCCGCACAAGGCCGGGGGCCACATTCATCACCTGGCTGCGCATGGATGCAAGGGAGCTTTCCATTGCCGCAAAGTTATCGTTGTACTGCTTATGGATGGCTTCGTAGGCGTTGTAGGCGTTTGCAGCAGCGCTGTCTGCCGCCCCGTAGCGCTGCTTTATGCCTGCAAGGTCCTCAAGGGGGCGGGGCAGGCTGCGATAGGCGTCATAGCTGTATGTCTTTGAATTTATGCTGGTGGAAAAAAGGTGGGCCTCGATTGTCTCCGGCGTTGTGAGAGACCCCACAAGGGCTTCAAGGGCGGCGGCGTTTTCCTCGGTAATGCCGTAGGCAGCAAGAAAGTGCCGGCCAGCCTGGCCGGATGGATCAATGGAGCCGGAATTATAGACCGCATGAGCCTGCTTTTTGAGATCAAAAAGCTCCTGTGCCCTTGCTATGAAGCCCTCGGCCCCGCGCATGGCTGAAGCGGCAATCTGATACTGGCTTGCCTTTTCAAGAATCTCGTCTTTGCTTGCACTGGCGGCGGATTTCTGAACCTGGGCGATGGTGCCG
>JAGVAW010000209.1 GCA_020060085.1 Desulfobacterales bacterium | reverse complement strand
CGAACAGGGCGGTTCCAGGCGAGGCGGATGCAAGGCGCACTTTGTGAGCAATGAGGGAGTGTACCCAAGGTACATGACCGAAATTGCGAGCGAAGTGCAACACAGCAGCCGTCCGCCTGGGGCCGCCCTAATACAAAAGGGCGGGTCCAGGGAGTGGATAGCAAGGCGCACGAGCCGGACAGGGGCGAAGGCATACTCCAAGTATGTCGAGTCCCCTGTACGGCGAAGTGCAACGCCGCTAAAAGTTTTCCTATAGCTGCCCTTCCACCACCGCACAGGGCGGTTCCAGGGAGCCGTGGGCAAGGCGCGCGAGCGAGGAATGAGGGAGCATACTCAAAGTATGTGACCGAAATTCCGATGCGAAGTGCAACGCAGCAGCCGTCCGCCTGGGGCCGCCCCTCCACCGCCTGGGGCCGCCCTAATATAAAAGGGCGGTTCCAGGGAGCCGTGGGCAAGGCTTGCGAGTTTGGAAAGGGCGAAGGTGTACAGTTGGTACATCGAGTCCCTTTCCAAACGAGCGTAACGCAGCCCACGGCTTCCTGGAACCGCCCTATCCACCATGGCACCAGGGGCGGCCCTGGCCAAACAGGGAAGGGTTGTTGCGTTGTAGGGCAACAAGCTGTTCTCCCAGGCCTTTTGGCTCTATTCCCTGTTCCAGGCAGTAATTTATTATTGTTGTTGCTGCAATGTTTGCTGTGGAAAGGCCTGCTTCAAAGGCAATGGGTTTCTGGTTCACGATAAGATAATGGCCGGAAAAATCCACAGGCTCCTTTATTTTTGTGGTCAAAAGTATGCTTGCAAGCCTTGAAATGTCGGAACTGTCCAGGGAGCCAAGCTCTCCGGCCAAAAAAGGATGCTGACTGAAGATGGGCGCAACTTCCTTTTCTCTTTTCAGCCTGCGGACAAAGAGCCATTGGCGGAATCGCAATTTCAGATAGCCCATATCCAGCAGAATATTAACGGGAAGGGTGACATAAAAAAGCAGCTTCTTAAAAAGCCCCCTGTTTGTGCTCTTGTGGGGAAAGCACAAATCATAACCGCCGGTGGCAAGAGAACCCGAATAGGTCATGAGCCAGGCGGATGTTTCAATAACCTGGCAGAACCACACAAGGATATACAGGGTGTTGCGCCATGCCTTTAGGGGCCTTGCAGCCCCTTCCACGCGGTAGGGCTTTGGCGGGGATATTTGTGCAAGATGCCGGTAGAGGATGCTTTTTTCCGGCTTTATGCCCATGAGCTTTGCGCCGAAATGGTCAACAGCCAAGAGGTCGTTTCCGGCAATGAGGGTGTGGGGCCTGTTGCAGACAGCCTTTATTTTAACACCAAGAATGCCGTCTGCTGCGGTATAGCCGTCCACAACAGCATAATCTACAGGCAGGGCCTTTATGCAATGGGCTGTCCACAGGCCCACAAGCCGTTTGCAGTGGTAATGGCTCACCTTGTCCTGAAGGGGCAGGCAGCCGTAAATGTTTTTTATTGCCAGGGTGTAGTAGGAATAAAAGTGGGTCTTCATCTTGGCAAAGCTTATGCGAAAATCCGCCTCCACCCAGGTTTTGCCCACCTGGGCGCAACCGGCCTTGCCGCCAAAATCCACGCATACAGGCTCGTCAGTCAGGTCAACCAGCGGCACAAGGGCATCTGCCCCGCCTCCGGTCACCCGTATTTGCGCAGGCGAAGTCGCCTTGCCCTCTTGGGCGGGGGCATAACCCAAATAGCCGCAGCGGGCCGCAACGCTTGGCACACTGCGGTTTAAAAACCAGTTGCCATAAAGGTTCTGGCTTTCCACCACAGCAAGATTTGTGTAGCCCCTGGCAACAAGAAGGCGCAGAAGATGGATGACCAGAAAGGGGTCTGTATAGACACCCACATCCGAGCGCCGCAGCATCATGGAAATGTTGGACTTCACAACAACAAAAAAGTCCTCTTTTCCCTTTCCCTTTTCCCTGCGCTTTTCTTCCAGCACCTCAAAAAAACGCCCTTTTTCAAGCACCTCCTCCAACAGGGCATACTTGTCTTTGGCAGGATTTTCCTCCAAATCCTGCACCACGGCCACATGGCTTTCCTGGGCAGGTTTTTGGGTCATGGCCTCACCTGCAAGGGTTTTAAATGAAGGTGAAAAAGGCAAAATCCGGCCAGGAAAACCGCAACAGGCTCTGTCACAAGGGTTATAAAGCCTATAAGGGTGATGTTTTGGTCAAGGGTTCCGGGAATGAGCACAAGAAAGCCGGTTGCCGGAAAAAGAAATCCAACAAGGATGAGCGCCCCGCCGATGACAGGGCCGGCCACCCCGATGAGGTAGCCGGCCTTTTTGTCTAAAAGCATGAGAGCCGCGCCAGCCGGATAAAGAATGCCTGCGGCAAGGAATATGGCATAATACCACCATTCCATGACCAGGTTGTCCGCCCGAAAACTCACAAGCCCCATCCAGTGCATGAGGCCTCCAACAGCAAGATTGGCGGCTGCCAGAATTGCCAGTGGCCTTAACAGGGCCGCCTTTTGGGTGCTGTTCATGGGGTTTCCCTTTCCGGCAAGGCCTGCTCTTGGGCTATTTTACCGGCTCCTGAATGAATATGCGCCTGTAAACCTTGTAGCCGGGCATATTTTCCCGCAGCAGCAAGAACCAGGCTAAAGCCAGAAATAGAGGCAGGCCCACAATAATGCCAATTCCAACGCCTGTTACCTTGCCCACAAGCCAGCAGAGGATGGCCGCAGCCCCGGCGCTGCCAAGATTAACGCAGAAAATGGCAATGCCTATGAAGATTGCAAGGCTGATGGGGGCAGGAACATCCTGATGCCGCACATCAGGGTCAATGTATGCGCCCATGCGAATCCAGCGCACCATTGGTATTACAAGGGCCGGGACAAGGATAACACCCATGCCGTAAAGGGTGAGTGCAACATTGCTGGTAATAAAGTCCAGGCCCATGTGGGTTCCAGGCGTCCACAAAACTCCGTTATTGACCGTTGGGTCGTAGAGAAAGCGCTGCCAGCCGGAGCCGTCCCATCCATAAATAAGAATGAAGAACATGAAAAAGTAGCCAATAAACACCTGGAGGTGCGCAGCGTAAAAGCGGCCTTTGCGGATAAAGAGATAGCTCACGAAAAAGCCCAGAATACCCTGGGTGATGTTGGTGACAGAAAAGACAACCACAAGCCAGGCAGGCAGGTCTCCCCATGTTGAGGCCACCTGCATTGTCTCCCAGTGGGGGAACTGCCACAAAAGATAGATGCCCGAAGGCCCGAAGATGCAGGCAAGAAAAACCATTGTGTAGGAAAAGAACTTGCTTTCAAAGGGCTTGTCCGTCTTTCTCAACTGGCGGGCAGCCGCAGAGGCAAAGCTTGCCCCCAGAGCATAGGACCAGAAAACATCCACCTGTACCATGAGTTTTTCCTCCCTTTTGGTTTCGTGCGTTTATTGATGCAGCCTGTTTGACGGCAAAAAAACTTCGCCTGCTTTTTATAGGTGTGTTCAAAGTTTATGGAGCATTACCTGGAGGCCTTGCGGCCATTCCTTCGAGCATGAGGCGGGCAACCACCTCGTTCCACATTATACTGCGTGCCCTTTTGTCCTTTGCGTCCATCACATCCTTGGCCCCGCCAAAAATCATGGCATTGACCGCCTTGGCAGTTGTAACCCTGTCCAGATCCGCCCGCAGAAAGCCCTTGCTCATGCCGTTTTCAAGATACTGCTCAATGGCTGCCTCCATCAGGCGCATCACGGCATCCATCTTTTCGTCAAGCTGCCGGTCAACTCCCAGGGCCTCGTAAAACACTATCTGGGAAAGGCGCGAATCTCCGATAAAAACCGTGAAAAGGCGGTTTCCTATCCGCAAAATCTGCTG
>JAGVAW010000131.1 GCA_020060085.1 Desulfobacterales bacterium | reverse complement strand
GGTCATGTACTTGATGTACACTCCCTCATTCCTCGCTTGTGCGCCTTGCCCACGGCTCCCTGGGGCCGCCAGGGCTTCTGGGGTTTGCCTTGCCCAAAGCGCCCTGGAATCGCCCTGTACACTGGTGGTCAAAGAAAAACAAAACCATGGCAAAGCGCGACAAAGCACACGGCGCAACTGGACCCGCCCCCCTTGCTTGGGGGTGAGAAGAAAAAGCCCACGCCTCCTTGGAATCGCCCCGTGCGTATGTGGTTAGAGTGGGAAAACGCCTTGCTACTGCCCCGTGCGTATGTGGTTAGAGTGGGAAAACGCTTTGCTCTCCTTTACCTGGAACCGCCCTGTACGCTGGTGGTCAAGGAAAAACAAAACCACGGCAAACCACGGCAAAGCCCACGGCAAAGCCCACGGCTCCATTGGGCCGACTTTTGGTGTGGATTCTTCCCTTAATTGCTAGCCTGAATAAATCAAAAACCCGCATTTTTGTTTCACTTGTTCTTGACAGGGTAGAAAAGGCATGGTAGAAAATTAGACTGACATGTCAGTCTATAGGGTCTGGGGTGGTTAGCCAAGGCCGAATCAGGCGTGGAGACAGTTTTTTTGTTTGCAGGCTTTGGCGTGGATTTTGGAGCAGGCGGGGCTGTTTGCGAACTCAACAAGGGGGAAGGTCATTTATGAGCGTTTCACCTTTATACATAAGACACCAGTTGCCGGTTATAGGGGCCTTTGCACGCATTGCAGCAAGCCGCCCCCAAAAGGGGGCTAGGCCCCAGACAAACCAGGTCAGCGCCACCCTGCCGCCGCGCCCGGCGGAACTGGTGGCCGATTACCTGCGTCATGTGGGCGCAAGTCCGGCAGCCTACGGCAAAACTTTGCCGCCCCATCTTTTTCCGCAATGGGGCTTTGCCCTGATGACCAAAACCCTTCTGGGAATGCCCTATGACATGAAAAAGGTGTTAAACGGCGGGGCAAGCTACACGGTCAACAGGCCAATACCCATAAACGAGGCCCTTGAGGTGACAGCCCGGCTCAACAGCGTGGAGGAAACCGATTCAAAAGTTCTCTTTGAGCAGAGCCTGACAACCGGCACAAAAAGCGCGCCCAATGCCTTAACCTGCACGACCTGGGCCATCATCCCCAAAAAGGGCGGCAAAAAGGGTAAAAGCGAAAGGCCTGTCGTGCCCGAAGATGCCAGGGAAATAGGCTGCCTGCGCCTTGGTGCCAACATAGGCCGGGACTTTGCCATGCTCACGGGGGATTTCAACCCCATACACTGGATTGCCTGGTATGCACGCATGGCCGGGTTTAAAAACACCATAAACCACGGGTTTTCCACCATGGCCCGCACCATTGAGGCTGTTAACAGCACTCTTTGGGGTGGGCGGCCCTTTCAGATGAAAAGCTTTTCGTGCAGGTTTTTATCGCCGCTTGTGCTTCCGGCAACGGCCTATGTTTTCGTGGATGATAAAAACAGGGTTTACACAGCCCCGGCCCGCAATGCCACGCCTTATCTTATGGGTGAATTCACACCTGTTTCAAAATAAAAAGGGAGAAAAGCCATGCCTGATTATCTGTTGGAACTTTCCAAGAACCCGGCAGCCAGAAACGCAGTCAAAAAGCTCAATCTGCCCCTGCCTCTGCCCGAAAACTTAAAGCGCATAACAGGCCCCTGGCCGGAGCAGCCCCTTGCCGGGCTTGCCGTGGATGTTGGCCACCTGCCCAAGGCCGCCCTGGCCCCCTTTCTTGCCAAGGCCCTTTTCAGCGCAGGCGCAACTGTTTATGCGAGCGGTTCTGGCAGCCAGTTCGCCCATTATCAGGACAGCGCAACCGCCTGGGGCCGCATTGCAAAAAGCGTTGAGGCGGATGCCAAGCCAACAGGCTACAAGCCCCACGGAATGGTTTTTGATGTAACCAACGCACAAGGCCCGGAAGATTTGAAGGCCATGTATGCCTTTTACAATGCCCGGCTGCGCAGCCTTGCCAGCAGCGGGCGCGTGCTCATCTGCGCCCGGCCTTTTGACGGAGCAAAGGATTTGGGCGCAGCCGTGGCCTCCCGTGCGGTGGAAGGCTTTATGCGCTCGGTTGGCAAGGAAATAGGCAAAAAAGGCGCAACTGCAACACTATTGTATGTGGAGGAGGGCGCAGAGGATCGCCTTATTCCCGTGGCGCGCTTTTTCCTTTCCCATGCCTCTGCCTATGTCTCCGGTCAGCCTGTCCGCATTTCAGGTGCGGTGGCTGCTCCCCAGGCTTTTTCCAACACCCGCTCCCTTGACGGCAAAAGCGTCCTTGTAACCGGTGCGGCCCAGGGCATTGGCAGGCAGATAGCCATAAGGCTTGCTCTGGAAGGGGCAAGGGTCATCTGCATGGACCGGCCTGCCGAGGAGAAGGCAACAGCAGAGCTTGCCCGGCAGTTAAAAGGCTCTGCCCTGCATCTGGATATAACAGACAAGGACGCAGCCAAGGTCATGGCGGACCATGTGGCAAAGCACGGCAAGAAGCTTGATGCCCTTATCCACAACGCAGGTGTTACCCGCGACAAGATGCTGGTGAACATGGATGAGCAGCGCTGGGACATGGCCATGACCATAAATCTGATGGCTGTCATGGAAACAACTGACAGCCTGCTTCCCCTTATGCCTGCTGATGCAAGAATTGTCTGTCTTTCCTCCATTGCAGGCATTGCAGGCAACCCAGGCCAGACCAACTACGCCACATCCAAGGCCGGTATCATCGGCATGGTAAAGGCTCTTGCGCCGAGCCTATCCAAAAAAGGCATCTGCATAAACGCCGTGGCCCCTGGCTTTATTGAAACCCGCATGACAGCCGCCATTCCGCTTGCCACAAGGGAGGCAGGCCGCAGGCTTTGCAGCCTGGGCCAGGGCGGGCTTCCCGAAGATGTGGCCCAGGTGGTGACCTTTCTTTCAACACCCCAGGCATCGGGCATCACCGGCGAGGCAATCCGCATCTGCGGCCAGAATTTTATCGGAGCGTAAAAAAACCGGCAATAATATTCAAAAAGGAGCATTTAAAAACATGGCAGCCAAAAAAAGCGCAGCAGGAACAGGCAGGCGCGCCGTTATCGTGGGCGGCGTTCGCACCCCATTTATCCGGGCCTTTGGCCCCTTCACCCGGCTTAACACCATTGATCTGGGCACAAAGGCGGTAAAGGGCCTCATTGAAAAATTCCCCCTGCCTTTAAAGGAAATCGAGTCCGTGGTCTGGGGCGGCACCATTCTTCCCGGCGGTGTGGCTGTGAACATAGGCCGTGAAATTGTGTTTGATGCCGACCTGCCCATGGAGGTGGAGTCCTACACGGTGGTACGGGCCTGTACCACGAGCATTCTTTCCGCCACCCTTGCCGCTTCAATGATTGAAAGAGGCGATGCGGATGTCATAATCGCAGGCGGAAGCGATTCCACAAGCGGCGTGGAAGTCCGTATGCCGCCAACCCTTGTCCACAAGGCAGCCCCTGTTGTGATGAGCGCAAAATCCACACCCAGCGACTATCTCAAGCTTTTGACCAAGTTGAGGAAGGATGACATTGTTCCTGGCAGGCCCAGCATAAGGGAGCGCACAACAGGCGAGCTTATGGGCGAATCTGCTGAAAAGATGGCTGCCAGAAACGAGATCTCCCGCGAGGCCCAGGACGCCTTTGCCCTCCAGAGCCACCTTCGGGCAGCCCAGGCCATTTCCAGCGGCCGCTTTGCCCAGGAGGTCATTCCGGTGGAAACCCCGGACGGCGAGACCGTTTATACGGACAACATCGTGCGGGGGGACACAACCCTTGAAAAGCTTGCCAAGCTGAAACCCGCATTTGCCCAGGGCGGAACCCTCACGGCTGGCAACTCGTCCTCTCTTACAGACGGGGGTGCAGCCCTTCTTCTCATGAGCGAGGAAAAGGCCAAGGCCCTTGGATTTAAGCCCCTCGCAGCATTCAAAAGCTGGAGCTATGACGCAGTTGACCCCTGGGATCAGCTTCTCATCGGCCCGGCCATATCAATGCCGCGCGCCCTGGCAAAGGCAGGCATGACAGGCGATGATGTGGACATAGTGGATATCCACGAGGCCTTTGCAGCCCAGGTGCTTTGCGTGCTCAAGGCGCTTAATTCAGATGCCTTTGCAAGGGAGCGCCTTGGCCTTGACAAGGCTGTGATGAAGCGAGACCCGGAGCAGATAAACATTCACGGCGGCTCTGTTGCACTTGGGCACCCCTTTGCTGCAACCGGTGCAAGGATGATCCTCACAATGGCAAACGAGCTTGCCCTGGGCAGCCAGCAGACAGCCCTGCTTGGCGTGTGCGCTGGCGGCGCGCTGTCTGCCGCGCTTGTTCTGGAAGCGGTTTAGTTTTTCACAAAACATAAAACAACCTGCAAAACCAAAGCTTTTTGCGGGGAGAAACTTTTTTGGAAAAAAGTTTCTCCCCGCACCCCTCTTCAAAAAACTTCAAATTTATTCAAAATATTATATTTCAATATGAGGTTGCGGGCCACCTGAAAAAACCACCTGAAAAAACCAAGGTGGCTTTTTGTAAACAAGTCTCTATCCTGCAATAATGTATTGTTTTGCTATTGAATCAAACGATTAAAGTGGGGAGATTGGCCCTGCCGGTTTAAGGACAATCGCCTTAATTTTATTTTTCCATGCTGAAAATTATTTCATCCAGGTCTGCCTTTGTGTCGGAAAAAACAAGGGAGTTGCAGTCCCGTCCCACAAGGCCGCTTTCAAGGGATGGGCCTTTGAACCGCTCGAAAAGCTCCGGTAGGCTGCCCTTTTCCAGATGGCTCTGTGCCTGGGCGAAGATTCGGGCGGTCACAGCAGAGGCCCGGCCTTCCAGGGCAGCAAGATCCGTTGCTCTGGCGCGTCCGGTTACCGGGTGGCGGTAGTTTATGGGGCTGGAAAAAAGCTGCGCCCCAGGCTGGCCGCTTCCTGGGTGAAAGAGGGGCACATAAGCAAGCGGCCCCTTGCCCAGAAAGCGGCCTGCGCCACGGGCCACAAAGCCTATCCAGCCCTTGGTGAAGGCCCAGTGAAAAAGGCTGTGGCAGTAAATGGCGGCATTGACGCCTGCTTCGGGCCGTTTTTCTCCACCAAAGAGTACGGAGAAAAAAGAAGCCGTGCGGCCCAAGGAGGCACTGCCCCCCCGGAAAAGCCTGCGGTGATGAAAACCAGCAAGGGCTGGGTTTTGCCTTGCATAGTGAAGATCCAGCCAGGATTCCAGCAGCCTGTGCCGGAAAAGGTTGTGATGGCGCACGGAATCTTCCGGGTCATGGCATCCCCCTGAATAATACATTATCCAGGGGTGGAAGATGGCGTCTGTCATCACATGGCTCACAACGCCTAAAGCAAAGGCGGCGGCATCCATGCCCCTGAATTGGCGCAGGACCCTGGCCGGAGGGTCAAAGGTGTCCTCCCCTTCGCTCCCGTGCAGCCTTCTGGCAACCTTTGCATAGCGCTCCGAATCCAGAAGCGCGTACATGGGGGTGTCCGGGGCCGTGGCTCCCAGAAGAAATGTGGGAAAGTGGCCCAAAAGGGCCTGTTTGACAGGGCCAGGCTCAAGCCTGTCCAGAGCTTTTTTTGCAATCACCCAATGTGTAAGCTCTTTGGGCATGGCGTAAGCCCCTTTTGTGCGCCTTCTTTTGAGTATTTGTTAAGCTTTTATCTGCCCTATGGTGTCATTTATGCGCCTTATGGTTGTCTCCCCCCCAAGAACAGCTATCATCTCAAAAAGCCCTGGGCTGGCCGTGGACCCGGTGAGGGCCACCCTTACGGGCTGGGCTATTTTGCCAAAGCCAAGCCCTGTCTTTTCCATCACCTTTTCAAAGGCGGCTTCCTGGGCCTTCAGGTCAGACACATCCAGCCCGTCAAGGGCCTCAACCACGGCCTCCAGAACGGGCCGGTTCTGGGGGGTCAAAAACTTTTCTGAGGCCTTTTGCTCGTAATCAACCTTGTCTGTATAGTAAAAGGCCGCCTTTTGGGCCATCTCCTCAAGGGTTTTGGCGCGGATTTTCAGCGTTTCAATCACAGCAAGGTCAAAGGTGTCATCCTTTGTTGCAAGGCCCTGTTTTGACGCAAAGGTTCTGAAACCGTCAAGCAGATCCTCAACCTTTGCAGCGCGGATATGGTCGCCGTTAATATCCAACAGCTTCTGGGGGTCGAAAACGCCGGCAGAGCGGCCTATGCTTTCAAGGTTGAATTTTTCTTTCAGCTCATTTGCCGTGAAAAATTCCTGATCACCACATGACCAGCCTAAACGCACCAGAAAATTGATAAGGGCCTGGGGCAGGATGCCCATATCCCTGTATTCCAGCACACTGCGTGCACCGTGCCGTTTGGAAAGGCGCTTTTTGTCCGGGCCAAGCACCATTGGCACATGGGCGTAAAGGGGCAGAGGCTCGCCAAGGGCCTGGTAGATGTGAATCTGGCGCGGGGTGTTGCTCAAGTGGTCATCCCCCCGTATAACGGTGTTGACGCCCATTGTTATGTCATCCACCACAACCGCCAGATGATAGGTGGGCGTGCCATCACTCCGACAGATGACAAGATCATCCAGCTCCTCATTGGAAAAGGCCACCGTACCCTTGACCGCATCGTCGAAAACCACCTTTCCGGCAAGGGGGGTTTTAAGGCGCACAACAGCATCGGCTGTTTTTGGCAGGCCCTTTTCCCGGCAAAGGCCGTCATACTTGGGCTTGCCGCCTGTTTTCAGGGCCTGTTCCCGCTTCTCCTCCAAGGTCTGCTGCGAGCAGGTGCAGTAATAGGCCTTGCCTGTCTGCACCAGCTTTTCAATAAAGGAAAGATAAATTTCCGTGCGCTTTGACTGGTAGAAAGGTCCATCGTCCCAGTCCACGCCCAGCCATTTCATGGCCTCGATTATGGAGTCCGTGTATTCCTGCTTTGAGCGCTCGACATCCGTATCCTCAAGCCGGAAAATGAAGCGCCCTCCCATGCGGCGGGCGTAAAGCCAGTTGAAAAGGGCCGTGCGCGCGCCGCCAAGGTGCAGGGCGCCGGTGGGGCTTGGCGGAAATCTTGTAACAATGGCTGCCATATAATTTGATTCCTTTCATTAAAAAACACGGGCTTGCCATAGCACAGAGTGCAATGCATCTCAAGGCGGATTATGTCCGAGAAAGCCTGCTTTGTTCTTCAACACCCTGATTTTACATGACCGAATATATATTGAGCGCATTGTCGAGATTTGTTGAAAAACAAAAAAACCCATGCTATGAGAATGGGATTATATTGCGACCCACCGGACGAATGACCGGAAAACGGTCCGGGCAGCAATTTTTGTCCGGGCTTTTCATGTGTATTAACAAACCAAAGGAGGAAAGACTTATGGCGTACGATGCGACCAAAATGGCCGACTGGGAAATTTCCGAGGCCGCTGAAAAGAACATGCCCACCCCTGAAGAATGGCGCGAAAAGCTGGGCCTTGAAAAGGACGAAATGCTGGCAATGGGCCGGCTTGCAAAGATCGACTTTTTAAAGCTCATCAACCGTCTTGCCGATAAGCCGGATGGAAAATACATTGAAGTCACCGCCATCACCCCCACCCCCCTGGGAGAAGGCAAGAGCACCACTTCCTGCGGTCTGATGGAAGGCCTTGGCAAGCGCGGCGTCAATGTGGGCGGCGCACTGCGTCAGCCTTCCGGCGGCCCCACCATGAATGTCAAGGGCACGGCAGCAGGCGGCGGCAACTCCCTGCTCATCCCCATGACCGAGTTTTCCCTTGGCCTTACCGGCGACATCAACGACATCATGAACGCCCACAACCTGGGCATGGTGGCGCTTACCGCCCGTATGCAGCACGAGCGCAACTACACAGATGAGCAGCTCCAGAGGCTTTCGGGCATCCGCCGCCTTGATATTGACCCCACCCGCGTTGAAATGGGCTGGATCATTGACTACTGCGCCCAGGCCCTTCGCAACATCATCATCGGCCTTGGCGGACGCACGGACGGCTATGTCATGCAGTCCAAGTTCGGTATCGCGGTGAGCTCCGAGCTTATGGCAATGCTCTCCATTGTTACGGACCTTGCAGACTTGAGAAAGCGCATGGACGAAATCACCGTGGCTTTCGACAAGACCGGCAAGCCCGTAACCACTGGCGACCTGGAAGTGGGCGGCGCAATGACCGCATGGATGCGCAACACCATCAACCCCACCCTCATGAGCACCGCAGAGTACCAGCCCTGCTTTGTTCATGCAGGCCCCTTTGCCAACATCGCCGTGGGCCAGAGCTCCATCATCGCCGACCGCGTTGGCCTCAAGCTGTTCGATTACCATGTCACCGAGTCTGGCTTTGCTGCTGACATCGGCTTTGAGAAGTTCTGGAATGTCAAGTGCCGCCT
>JAGVAW010000009.1 GCA_020060085.1 Desulfobacterales bacterium | reverse complement strand
TATAATAACCGATAGCTATGCGATTCAAGGGGGATTCCACAATCCTGATGAAAACAGGTTTCCAGCTAGAATAAAGCTAGCAAAGTTTTTCATAACCCTTGGTTTCATGGCGGCATTTTGTCCCATTTTGTTGCATAACAACTTAAAATATATAAAGTTTTTTTGAAGTTGGGTGTGGAGAGAACCTCTTTATAAAAAAGTCTCTCCCCGCAAAAATAGATTTTTCAACAGGCCCGTTTTGCGGGCTGTAGCTGCTTTTAAGGGGTTGAATAAAATGCCGGAAAATCTTTTTGCCATATTAAAAGAGCGCGGATTTGTGGACAATGTGACCCATGAGGAGGAGCTTGGCGATTTGCTTAAAAGCCAGGTGGTCACAGGCTACATCGGGTTTGACCCCACGGCCAACAGCCTTCATGTGGGTTCACTTGTTCCCATCATGAGCCTTGTGCATATGCAAAGGGCAGGGCACAGGCCCATAGCACTTGTGGGTGGCGGCACAGGCCTTGTGGGAGATCCTTCCGGCAAGACCGAGATGCGCAAAATCCTTACCCTGGAAACGGTTAAGGAAAATGTTGAAGGCATAAGGGGACAGCTTGACCGCTTTCTGGGTCCTGGCAAGGCCATCATGGTCAACAATGCAGACTGGCTGTGCAAGCTCAACTACATTGAATTTCTTCGCGATTACGGTCGGCATTTTTCGGTCAACCGCATGATAAAGGCCGAGTCTTACAGGTTGAGGCTGGAATCTGACGAGGGCCTCTCCTTTATAGAGTTCAACTATATGTGCCTTCAGTCCTACGACTTTGTGCACCTTAATAAGGAGTACGGGTGCAGGTTGCAGATGGGTGGTGCAGATCAGTGGGGCAACATTGTGTCCGGTGTGGATCTGGTCCGCAGGGAATGCGGCGAGCAGGTTTTTGGCATCACCTTTCCGCTTATCACAACCGCTTCCGGGGCCAAAATGGGTAAAACCGCTGCCGGGGCTGTGTGGCTTGATCCGGAAAGGACCTCTCCTTATGACTACTACCAGTTCTGGATAAACACCCACGATGCGGATGTGGGGCGCTTCCTGGCGCTTTTCACCCTTCTTCCCATGGAGGAGATTCGTCAGGTGGCAGACCTTACAGGCGCTGACCTCAATGCAGCCAAGACGGTTCTGGCCTACGAAGCCACCAGGCTGGCCCACGGAGAAGGCGAGGCTATGGCCGCATGGGAGGCGGCTGTCAGGATGTTCGGGGCAAGGCCTGTTCCAAAAGGGCTTCTGCCAAGCTCCTCCGCGCCACGGGATGGGTCGGACAATATTCCAGATGACCAGGAGGCAGCAGGCGAGTCCACCCCAGCCACAGCACTGGATGCAAGCCTGTTTGAAAAGGGCCTTCCTGCGTTCGAGCTTTTTTTCCTGGCAGGTCTGGCAGGGTCCAAGGGCGCGACCAGAAGGCTGCTTGAGCAGGGCGGGGGCTACATCAACGGTCAGCGGCTGGAATCCTTTGATTCGCCTGTTATGCTTGAGCATTTTCAGGATGGGTCATTGGTCCTGCGGGCCGGAAAGAAGCGCTATCACCGCATCACCCTTGACCGGGCCTGATTCAGACTTATAATAGTTTATAGAAAATGAGAGCAAAGTAAAATTTTCGTTGACAAGACCAATAATGCTGTGGCATAAACGCCGCTTGTGACCGGGGTTCTGAAACCTCTCGCGTAAACGGAAGTTGAACGGTGGTTTCGGTTGCGGACACAAAAGAGAAAAACATAAGGCAGAAATAAAAGGCGCAAAAAAAGCTTGACAGTATGCGCCTGACAGATTAGAAAGCGCCTGTTGCGGCGGAAACGCCGCGTTTTTTGTGGCGAAAAGAAGTACCCATGAAATAAGGGCTGTTTTGGGGCGGTGAGCCCATCAAAAAGCCTTGACAAACATGGTTTGGTTGTGCATAATATAAAACTTGCCCCGCGAGGATTTGACAAGCGCGGGGGCCTGATCTTTGAAAACTAAATAGCGATAGAAACAAGCAGAAACTGGGCCCTTGAAAGAAAAGAGTCCCTGCAAAGGGATGAATAGGTGTAATTGGAGAGTTTGATCCTGGCTCAGAATGAACGCTTGCGGCGTGCCTAACACATGCAAGTCGTACGAGAACTCCTGTGCTTGCACAGGATAGTAAAGTGGCGCACGGGTGAGTAACGCGTGGGTAATCTACCCCTGGATTCGGGATAACACCACGAAAGAGGTGCTAATACCGGATAACATCCTTTTAACTTCGGTTTTTGGGATCAAAGGTGGCCTCTACATGTAAGCTACTGTCTGGGGAGGAGCCCGCGTACCATTAGCTAGTTGGTGAGGTAACGGCTCACCAAGGCTACGATGGTTAGCTGGTCTGAGAGGATGATCAGCCACACTGGAACTGACACACGGTCCAGACTCCTACGGGAGGCAGCAGTGAGGAATATTGCGCAATGGGGGAAACCCTGACGCAGCAACGCCGCGTGAGTGATGAAGGCCTTTGGGTCGTAAAGCTCTGTCTGGTGGGAAGAACCAGGACTGTTCAAATAGGGCAGTCCCCTGACCGTACCACCAAAGAAAGCACCGGCTAACTCCGTGCCAGCAGCCGCGGTAATACGGAGGGTGCAAGCGTTATTCGGAATTATTGGGCGTAAAGGGCGCGTAGGCGGCCGCTTAAGTCAGATGTGAAAGCCCGGGGCTTAACCCCGGAAGTGCGTTTGATACTGGGTGGCTTGAGTATGGGAGAGGGAAGTGGAATTCCTGGTGTAGAGGTGAAATTCGTAGATATCAGGAGGAACATCGGTGGCGAAGGCGACTTCCTGGACCAATACTGACGCTGAGGCGCGAAGGCGTGGGTAGCAAACAGGATTAGATACCCTGGTAGTCCACGCAGTAAACG
>JAGVAW010000219.1 GCA_020060085.1 Desulfobacterales bacterium | reverse complement strand
TTCAGGCCCTGACATCACCACCTCGCCCACATCCAGCCGGTTGGGGCAGAGGATGTAGCGCTTTTCGCCGTCTGCATAGTGGAGCAGGGCTATGCGCGCAGAACGGTTGGGATCGTATTCGATTGCCGCAACCTTTGCCGGAATACCAGCCTTGTCCCGCTTGAAGTCAATGATACGATAATGCCTGCGGCTGCCTCCGCCGCGATGACGGCAGGTGATATGCCCGTTCGCGTTGCGGCCCCCTGTTTTACGAAGGGGCTTTAGCAGGCTCTTTTCCGGTTTCTTTTGCGTAATCCCCGTTTTGTCGGCAAATTCTGCAAAGCGCCGACCCGGAGAAGTTGGTTTTGATTTTCTGACCGCCATTGGGTCGCCTCCTGCTGGACTTACACGCCCTCAAAAAATTCTATTCGGGCTCCTGGCGCAAGCCTTACGATTGCTTTTTTCCAGTCGCGCCGCTTGCCCAAAACCCTGCCCCGGCGCTTATTCTTGCCGGTTACGCGCATGGTCCTGACATCAGCCACTTTGACCTTGAACAGGCTTTCCACGGCGCGGGCAATTTCCACCTTGTTGGCGGTTTTGGCCACTTCAAAAGAAAGCTGATTGCTGTCTTCCTTTTGAAGGGTGCTTTTTTCCGTCACAAGGGGCCGTAGTATTATATGGTGCGCGTTCATTAACCCAACCTCCCATAGACGCCTTCCACGGCAGCACTCTCCAGCACCAGATGGTCGTGCTTGAGAATGTCGTAAACATTTAAGCCCGCCACCGGCAGCACTTTGACACCGGGGATGTTGCGTGCTGA
Organism: Desulfobacterales bacterium; assembly: GCA_020060085.1. Taxonomy (GTDB): domain Bacteria; phylum Desulfobacterota; class Desulfobacteria; order Desulfobacterales; family Desulfatibacillaceae; genus JAGVAW01. The sequence continues at coordinate 2,952 of JAGVAW010000219.1, read as the reverse complement.
AAACACGGCGTTTTCAATGTGATCGCCTGTTATGAAAAGCACTTTTTTCAACCCCAAGGCGTCTAATATCTGGGCCATGTCCTTGGTCTTTTTCCGCTCAAGGGCAAGATCATCCAGAACTTTCAAGGTGTTTTCCGCCAGTTTGGAGGACAAGGCCATTTTAAGCGCCAGCCTGCGGACTTTTTTGGGCACCGAGTAGTCGTAGGAGCGCGGATGGGGCCCGAAGATGACACCGCCGCCTTTTAGAAGGGGACTCTTGCGGTCGCCTCGCCGGGCGCGCCCCGTTCCTTTCTGGCGGTACATCTTGACGCCGGAATAGCTTACATCTGAACGGTTTTTAACACAGGCCGTTCCACTGCGGCGGCGGGCAAGCTGCATCACCACCACCTCATGGAGCACACCGGGATTGATTTCCACTGCGAAAATGTCATCCCGCAGATCAATCTCGGTTATGGGCTCGCCGATTTTATTGAGAACACTGACCAATGCCATGATTTTTTTCCCTGAATGCCTTGCCAAGACACACAACACGGGGCCGCCTTTATGGCGCACCCCGCGCGAAGCGCCCTTGCTTTTTATTTTTTGCCCTTCTTGAACTTGAGCTTGCGGACTTCCACCACTCCCCGTGCAGCCCCTGGAACCGCTCCCTTGAGCAATATCAGGTTCTGCTCCGGGCGGACATCAACAATTTCCAGGTTTCTGGTTGTCTGGCGGACATTCCCGTAATGGCCGGGCATCTTTTTGCCTTTGAGCACCTTGGAAGGCGTGGCGGATGTGCCGATGGATCCCACCCTGCGTTTGGACATACCGCCGTGGGTCATGCGTCCGCCGTGGAAGCCGTGGCGCTTTATGGCGCCTGCAAACCCCCGGCCCTTGGTCATTCCTGCAACATCCACATGCTCACCCACAGTGAAAAGATCTGCGGTAATGGTCTGGCCTACTTCAAAATCCTGGGGGTTTTCAACGCCAAATTCCCGCAGAAAATAAAAGGCCTGGCCCCCGCTTTTTGCAAAGTGGCCGCCAAGCGGCTTGTTGACCCGCCCGGATTTTTTCGGGGCAAATCCAAGCTGCACGGCATCATAGCCATCTGTTGCCTTTGTCTTTACCTGGGTCACCACGCAGGGCCCAACCTCCAGCACTGTAACAGGAATGTGGTGTCCCTCTGCAGAGAAAACCCCCGACATTCCCAGTTTTTTGCCCAACATTCCCTTGCTCATGGCCCTGTATCCTGCTGCGGTTTTCCGCATTCAAAAGCCATAATTTCCCTTTTGTCTGCCCCAAAAAGGCATCCAAACAAGGTTCTTACAGCTTGCTAATGAAGATTGGTTACTTTAACAAAGGCAAATGCGGCCTCTGTTTCCCTGTCTTGTTTTCCGGCAGCGGCACAAAGCCTGGTCTGCCGGGGTTCAATCACACCTTTATCTCAACATCCACGCCAGGACTCAAATCCAGCTTCATAAGGGCATCCACCGTCTGTTGGGTGGGCTCTAAAATATCCAGAAGCCTTTTGTGTGTGCGGACCTCGAACTGCTCCCTGGACTTTTTATCTATGTGGGGCGACCGCAACACGCAGAACTTATTGATCCGCGTTGGCAACGGAATGGGTCCCACCACCTTGGCGCCCGTATTCTTCGCGGTGTCCACGATGTCGGTGGCGGCCTGATCCAGAAGCTTGTGGTCATAGGCCTTTAGGCGAATGCGTATTTTTTCGTTCATCAGCATGACATCGTATCCTTATTGCGGCAAGGCTGTTTACTCAATGATTTCGGACACGACACCCGCGCCCACTGTGCGGCCGCCTTCGCGAATGGCAAAGCGCAGCTCCTTTTCCATGGCAATGGGCGTGATAAGGTCAACGCTCACGGCAACATTGTCTCCGGGCATGACCATCTCAACGCCTTCAGGAAGCGTCACAATTCCGGTAACATCCGTTGTACGGAAGTAAAACTGCGGACGGTACCCAGTGAAAAACGGCGTGTGACGGCCACCTTCCTCCTTGCTCAAAACATACACCTCGGCCTTGAAACGGGTGTGGGGGGTTATGGTCTTGACATGAGCCAGAACCTGACCGCGCTCCACATCGTCCCGCTTGGTGCCCCGCAGAAGAACGCCCACATTGTCGCCAGCGCGGCCCTCGTCCAGAATCTTGCGGAACATCTCAACGCCCGTGCACACCGTCTTTACGGTGGGACGGATGCCAACTATCTCCACTTCCTCGCTAATACGGATGATGCCCCGCTCCACACGGCCCGTTACAACGGTGCCGCGACCGGAAATGGAAAACACATCCTCCACAGGCATGAGGAAGGGCTTGTCTATGTCGCGCTGGGGTTCGGGAATGAAACTGTCCAGGGCATCCACAAGCTCGAATATGCACTTGGCTGCCTCGTCATCCGGGCTGTCTGCCTCAAGCGCGCGCAATGCGCTGCCGCGGATGATGGGGGTGTCGTCTCCGGGGAAATCGTACTTGTCCAGAAGCTCCCGAAGCTCAAGCTCAACAAGCTCGATGAGTTCCTCGTCATCCACCATGTCGCACTTGTTCAAGAACACCACTATATAGGGCACGCCAACCTGACGGGCAAGCAGAATGTGCTCACGGGTCTGGGGCATGGGGCCGTCATCTGCGCCGACCACCAGAATTGCGCCGTCCATCTGGGCTGCGCCGGTGATCATGTTCTTGATGTAGTCCGCGTGGCCGGGGCAGTCCACATGGGCGTAATGGCGTTTGGCAGACTCGTACTCCACATGGGCCGTGGCTATTGTGATGCCGCGGGCCTTCTCTTCAGGAGCCTTGTCAATCTGATCAAAGGGAACGAAAGTCGCTCCGCCCTTGGTGGCAAGCTGCTTGGTGATTGCAGCCGTAAGGGTCGTCTTGCCGTGGTCGATGTGTCCGATGGTCCCCACATTAACATGGGGCTTCTTACGCTCAAACTTCTGCTTGGCCATGTCCTT
>JAGVAW010000049.1 GCA_020060085.1 Desulfobacterales bacterium | reverse complement strand
TCGTCCCGGTAAAGGGTTATGTCCATTGCCCCGCAGGGAAAGGACGGGCTTCCGGCAGCCTCCAGAACCTTTGCCAGCCGCCGGGCCAGGTAAACGCCCCTTGTCCATATGCCCACAAGGGCAAGGGAGTCATCTCCCCTGTGCTTTTGCATGATGCTCTGGGCAATGCGCCCGATGCTCTGCTCAACTTCCTGGGCATTTAGGATGACCATTTTCTGACTCATGGCTGGTTCTCCTTATTTCATGCAGCCTGCCCCCCAAAAAGAAAAGAATCCCTTATGACAATTCCGGGTCGGACTGCGGCAAGACCCGGCTGCAACCTGGAGGGATTTTTTTCAGTATAATCATGGAGGCGGCATTTATGCAACAGCCTGTGCCTTATTTGCCCTTTGCAATTCGCCAAAGGCAGTTGCCAAAAATTGCCAGACAGGTTAAAAATACCCTGTTTGAAGTATGCAATTGCACTCAAACGCCACTAACCCCCTACAAAGGAGGCCTTCCCATGACCCACCACGAGCATCATCATTCCCATTCCCACGGCCACGCAGGCTCCGCGCAGATGGAAAACAAGGAAAAGCTCAAAAAGCTTCTGGAGCACTGGCTTTCCCACAATGTGGATCATGCCGAGAACTACCGCAAATGGGCGGCCATTGCCAGGGAGGAAGGCATGGAAGAGGCTGCCGCCATCCTTGAAGAAGCTGCACAGCTTACCCTTTCTCTTAATGACAAGTTTTCAACTGCAGCCAAATCCATATAGAAAAACCGGGTGTTTTCCTTAAAAACCTTGCTGTCTGCTGCAAAGAAAGGAGAATCCCAAAATGAAGCTCAAAACCAAAGACAATGGATGGAACCCTTATTTTGCCGGGGCATTGGTGGGACTTCTGGCCATTGCTTCTGTTTATGCAAGCGTTGTGCTGCTTGACAAAAGCAATTTCATAGGCGCTTCCACAACATTTGTGCGGGCTGCCGGCTTTGCAGAGCAGGTTGTGGTGCCGGAGCGCGTTGCGGCAAACGAATACTTTGCCAAAACCAGAATCAGCGTGGACTGGCAGTTCATGCTTGTGCTTGGCATCTTTTTTGGGGCGCTTATAAGCTCCCTTACAGACAAAAGCTTTAAGCTGGAGGGCATTCCGCCCATCTGGAGGGAGAGGTTTGGTTCCTCTCTGGGCTTGCGGGCAATAGGGGCCTTTGCCGGCGGAATTGTGGCAATGGTGGGCGCGCGCCTTGCAGACGGCTGCCCCAGCGGGCACGGATTGAGCGGCATGATGCAGCTTTCCATAAGCGCCTTTGTGGCCCTTTTCATGTTCTTTGCCGTGGGCATTGTGGTGGCAAGGCTTATTTACAAAAGGAGGTTATTATGACAACCCAGCTCTGGCTAGGCCTTGTTACGGGCATACTGCTTGGCTTTCTTATGCAAAAGGGTCGGGTCATACGCTTTGAAAAGCAGGTGGGGGCACTGCTGCTTATTGACATGACCGTGTTCAAGTTCATGCTTTCGGCCATACTTGTGGGATCTGTGGGCATCTACGCCCTGGCAGGGCTTGATATAATCTCCCTGAGCCACAAGCCCATGAATATGGGGGCAATTCTGGTGGGCGGAGCGCTTTTTGGCGCAGGGTGGGCCATAATGGGCTTTTGCCCTGGCACATCCATGGGGGCTGTTGGCGAAGGCCGCTACAACGCCCTTTTTGCCATTGCGGGCATGGTTGCCGGAGCAGCCCTCCACGCAGAGCTTTACCCCTTCTTCAAAAAGACCGTCCTCGCATGGAAGGACTTTGGCAAAATAGGCCTGCCCGAAACTTTGGGCCTTTCGCCCTGGATTGTCATCCCTGTAATCTGGGTTGCGGTGATAGGCCTTTTTTACTTTTTCGAGAAGAAGGGGCTTTAATACCAAGTTGCAATCAATGGAGTAAGATAGCCGTCATTTAAGGCCCAAGAGCGCGGTCGAAACCCCTGCCGCTGTTCTGCTTTGAATCCATGCAGAGCGCTGTCGAAGGCTTTGGCTCTGTTTCAATGGGCAAGGGCTTTTTTCAATCGGATGGCCTTTGACAATAAGGACAAAAGCCCAATTTTATTCTGGATTCCCGCATACGCGGGAATGACGGCCTGGGTTGCTTTCCCTTCAACCACAAGCGCACAGGGCGGCCCCAGGTGGTGCGTGGGCTTTGGTGTTGTTTTTCTTTCCCCCACAAACGCAAAGGGCGGTTCCAGGGAAAGGAGAGCTTTGTCGCGCGAGCCGGGGAGCAGTTTTTTCTTTTCAACCACAAGCGTATGGGGCGGTTCCAGGGAAGCGATAGCAAGGCGCGCGAGCGAGGAATGAGGGAGTGTACAAATGGTACATGACCGAAATTCCGATGCGAAGCGCAACACAGCTATCGTTTTCCTGGACCCGCCCTTTACTTCTTCTGCTGGCGTTTGAACTCTTTCCATCGTTCCAAACGCTGTCCTATTGTTTTTTCAAAGCCCCGGCTTGTGGGGAAATAAAAGGTTTTGCCGGATATTTTTTCGGGCAGATGCTCCTGGGCCACAATGGCGTCCTTTGAGTCGTGGGCGTACTGGTAGTCTTTTCCGTAGCCAAGCTCCTTCATGAGCTTTGTGGGGGCGTTGCGGATGTGCAGGGGAACAGGCAGGGTCCCGCTTTTTGCTATCTCCTTTTCCACGGCCTTTTGGGCCAGATAGGCAGCGTTGCTTTTGGGCGCGGTTGCAAGGTAGGCAGCGCACTGAAACAGGGCAAGCTCGCCTTCGGGGCTGCCCAAAAAATGGTAGGCCTGCATTGCGCTCATGGCAAGGGTCAGCGCGTGAGGCTCGGCATTGCCTATGTCCTCGCTGGCAAAGCGGATCATGCGCCTTGCAAGGTACAGGGGGTCCTCTCCGGCAGCCAGCATACGGCCAAGCCAGTAGAGCGCTCCGTCCGGGTCGCTGTCCCGCAGGCTTTTGTGCAGGGCGGAAATAAGGTTGTAATGCTCCTCGCCTGCCTTGTCGTAGATCAGGCTTTTCTTTTGCAGGGCGCTTACAATATCTTCCTTTGTTACAGATATTTTCCCGTTTTCATCGGGCTTTGCCAGAAAAACCGCCACCTCAAGGGCGTTAAGCGCCCTTCTTGCGTCCCCGTCCACGGCTGCGGCAAGGTATTCCAGGGCCTGGCTGTCAGCCTCCACATTCAAAGCGCCAAGCCCCCTGTCAGCATCGGCCACCGCGCGGGCAAGCAGGGTTTCCATGTCCTTTTGTGAAAGGGGGTTTAAAACAACCACCCGGCAGCGGGAGAGCAGCGGCGCATTCACCTCAAAGGAGGGGTTTTCCGTTGTTGCGCCGATGAGCGTGATCAGCCCGCTTTCCACATGGGGCAGAAAGCCGTCCTGCTGGGCCTTGTTGAAGCGGTGGATTTCATCCACAAAGAGAAGGGTTTTTCCGCCTGCCTCCTGGGTGATTTTTGCCTTTTCCACCACTTCGCGAATCTGCTTGACCCCGGATGACACGGCGGAAAACTCCACAAAATCCGCACTTGTGGAGCTTGCAAGTATGCGGGCCAGGGTGGTTTTGCCGCACCCTGGCGGCCCCCAGAAAATGAGGCTGAAGATTTTATCTGCCTCCACAGCCCGCCGCAAAATTCCCGCCGGGCCTGCCACAGCCTCCTGGCCAAGCACCTCGTCCAGGCTTTTGGGCCTCATGCGCTGGGCCAGGGGGGCAGGGGCCTGCCCGGTTTTTTGGGGGGATTGGCTCATCAGACGCTCTTCTCCTTTGCTGTTTAAACAACTTTTGCTTCAAAGACCGTATTTTTAAGCAAAACCCTAAAATGACATTAT
>JAGVAW010000187.1 GCA_020060085.1 Desulfobacterales bacterium | reverse complement strand
GGCAGCCAGCAGATTTTAAGGGCCGCAAGGCACAAAAAACAGAGCCGCTTTTTAAACCCTGCCTGCCTGGGCCTTTTGACAAGGAGCCTGAAAACAGGCCCTCATCTGCCCGCATTGTGTCGGTTAAAGCCTTCCTCTGTTGAATCTTTTGCCATAAGCGCCTTTACCTGCAAAGCCAAAAGGTAAAGGGAGCCGCTTAAAAGCACGGGAAGAATCCACGCCCGGTGCAGATTGAAAAGCAAAATCACCTGATCCATGACAGCCTCGTCCAAATTTTTGTGGGGCAAAAATTCCGGATTATTTAAGCCCCAGGCCCCGTGGCCGGCCAAGCCACAGTACATTTGTCCTATAGCTTATAGAACAAATGTATCATGTGTCAAGCAAAAAAAGCGGGCCGCCCGGCGCCCCGGACGGCCCTTTATAAAGGTGACTCAAAGGGGGAAAGTCACCTTGTGCAAAAGCCCGCCCTCTGGCAAAGGCAGGCGTTCTGCCCACATTTTTTTGGCCGCGCCGCCCCTTGCCCGCCCCCCAAGGTTTTGGGAAACTGTCTGCAAAGGGCTAAACACAAACCATGCGCCTTTTGGGGCAAAAGGCCGGACCCCACAAAAAAAGGCCCGGCCTTGCCCAAAAAACGGTTTTTTCTTATTCCACCAGCTCGAACACCGCTGCCGCGCCCATGCCGCCGCCTATGCACATGGACTCCACACCGTACTTAACGCCCTTGGTGCGCATGTTGTTGAGCAGGGTTGCGGCAAGCTTGGCACCCGTGCATCCCAGTGGATGACCAAGGGCGATTGCGCCGCCGTGGATATTGATCTTCTCCACCTGGCCGGGCTTGTCCAGGCCAAGCTCCCTCATGCAGTAAAGAGCCTGGGAGGCAAAGGCCTCGTTTATTTCGTAAAGGCCTATGTCCTCAACCTTGAGGCCTGCTTTTGCCAGAGCTTTGGGAATGGCAAGGGCAGGGCCGATGCCCATCTCATCCGGCTCGCAGCCCACGGTGGCGTAGCTCACAAGCCTTGCAAGGGGCTTTACGCCCAGCTTTTTCACCATGTCGCCGCTCATGATGATTGATGCTGCGGCTCCGTCCGTGGTCTGGGAGGAGTTGCCTGCCGTGACCGAGCCGGTTGCCGAAAATACCGGGCGCAGGGAGGCAAGACCTTCAATGGTTGTGGTATCACGGATGCCGTCATCAACGCTCTGGATGAAGGTTTCTTTTTTGAAGGTTCCGTCCGCCTGCTCCACAAACTTTGTGGCAGGCGTGGGAATAACTTCGATGAACTTGCCGTTGTCGCGGGCTACGGCTGCCTTCATGTGTGACTGATAGGCAAACTCGTCCTGATCCTGGCGGGAGACATTGTAGCGGGTGGCCACATTCTCTGCCGTGATGCCCATTGAGACATACATATCAGGATGGTTTTTCGTCCAGTCAGGATAGGGCCTGGGCAGGTTGCCGCCCATGGGCACAAAGGTCATGGACTCCAGACCTGCACCGATAGTGCATTCCGAAAAGCCAACCATGACGCGCATGGAGGCTTCCACGATTGCCTCAAGACCTGAAGCGCAGAAGCGGTTTACGGTTGCGCCGGTGGTCTCCTTGGGAAAGCCCGCAATCTGTGAGCAGATGCGGCCCACATTAAGGCCCTGCTCCGCTTCAGGGAAGGAGCAGCCCACCATGATGTCTTCCACATCCTTTTTCGCAAGGCCATTTGTCATGCTGACAGCCTTGTCAAGGATGAAGGAAAGAAGGGCCTCGGGCCGGGTGTCGGCCAGGGCGCCTTTGTTTCTCCGGCAGCCAGGGGTCCGGATTGCTGTAACAATGTATGCGTCTCTCATATACTCGTCCTCCTTTTAGGTGGATGCCTGTCCTTTAGTTACGAAGCGGCTTGCCGGTTTTAAGCATGTGCTCCACGCGGGCCATTGTCTTTTCGGTCTTGAAGAAGTCCACAAAGGCTTCGCGCTCAAGCTTCAACATGGCGTCCTCGGAAATGAATCCGCCGTCCCTTGTGTCTCCGCCGCCGATGACAAAGGCAATGCGCTTTGCCAGAAATGCGTCATGCTCGGACACATATCCGCCGCTCTGCATATTATAAAGCTCGGCCTCGGCCATGCCCTGGGCAGCCTGGCCCAGAACCTGGATTTTCTCCTTGATGGGGGGGGCATAGCCGCCCTGCACCATGTGGAGGACTTCCTTTTTGGCTTCGCCGATAAGGTAATCGCGGTTGAAATGGATGCGGTCGGAAGCATCCAAAAAGCCGTTGGCCCTTGCTTCTGCCGCGCTGTTGGAGAACTTGGCTGTTGCAATTGCCATGAATACCGGCAGGAAGAAATCTGCCAGGCTTGTGATTTTGACCGGGCCGGGCACCGAGCTGATGAACTTTTTCCACAGATTGGTGCAGCCGCCACCGGCAGGCAGAAGGCCAACGCCAATTTCAACAAGGCCCATGAAAAGCTCGCTGTGGGCCACAATGCGGTCTGCGCCCAGGCAGACTTCGCAGCCGCCGCCAAGCGTCATGCCAAAGGGGGCCGCAACCACCGGGAAGGGAGCATAACGGGCCTTTTGCAGGCCGGTCTGGGCTGTGAGCAAAAAAGCATCAATCTCTGAGAACTTGCCTTCCTTGGCAAGACCCAGCATATAGGCCAAATCGCCGCCAGCGGAAAATGCGCCGGGAAAGCCAGGAGCCTGGTTTCCGATGACCATGCCCACGCCGTTTTGCGCCACATAGTCAAGGCCTTCAGCCATGCCTTCAACCAGCTCGCGGTTGATGGCGTTCATCTTTGTGTGGAACTCCACACAGAAAACGCCGTCACCGATGTCGATAAGGGAAGCTGAAGCGTTTTCCTTGACCACCTTGCCCATGCCCTTGAGGCTGCGCAGGCTGATAATGGAGGGGCTGATGGAGATGAGCTTGTACTCGCCGGAGGCAAAGTCAAAGAAGTAGTCCTTGCCGTTTTCGCTCTTGTAGAAGCTCTTGTTGCCCGCGGAAAGCATTTTCTTGATTTTTTCGGGAACCGCCAGGCCATCAGCCTCCATTTGAGTAACAGACTTTTCAACGCCGATTGCATCCCATGCCTCAAAGGGGCCCATGGTAAAATTGTAGCCCCACTTCATGGCATTGTCTATTTCAATGATGGTGTCGGAAATTTCGGGGATACGGTTGGCAGCATAGATGAGGCCGTTTGCAATAACCCGCCAGGCAAACTTTGCGCCCTTGTCATCGCCGTAAACCACGGCCTGCATTTTGCCTGCCAGGTCCTTTGCCTTCTTGGCAGCTTCAAGGCAGGGGAAATCGGCCTTGCCGTATTCCTCGTACTCGCCCGTCTGGGGGTTGATGACCTTGCGGACAGTCTTCCACTCCGGGGTGAGATCCTTTTTGTAGAAGCCCTGCTTGGTCTTGTTGCCAAGGAGCTTCTTCTCGATCATCGCGCTCACAAAGTCGGGAATAACAAAGGTGTCGCGGGCTTCGTCCTCGGTCACCAGATCATAGGTGTTCTTGGCAACATGGCCAAGGGTGTCCAGGCCCACAAGGTCGGCGGTCTTGAACATGGCTGTCTTGGGACGGCCCATGACAGGCCCGAAAAGGGCATCCACTTCAGGAATGGAAAGGCCCATCTCCACCATGAGCTGCATGGCCTGAACCATGCCCTGCACACCGATGCGGTTGCCGATGAAGTTGGGGGTGTCCTTTGCCCACACAATGCCCTTGCCCAGGATGCGCTCGCCGTAATCAGCCACAAAATCGAGAATTTCCTGGCTGGTCTCTGCGCCCGGGATAATTTCCAGCAGCTTCATGTAGCGCACGGGGTTAAAAAAGTGTGTGCCAAGAAAATGTTTTTTGAAGTCTTCCGTGCGGCCTTCGCTGATGGACTTGAGCGGAATGCCAGATGTGTTGGTGCTGATGATGGAGCCGGGTTTTCTAACCTTCTCGATACGCTCCATGACGCTCTGCTTGATCTTGAGGTTTTCGACAACAACCTCCACAATCCAGTCGCAGTCAGCCAGCTTGTCCCAGTCATCCTCAAAGTTGCCGATGGAAACGCGCTTTGAATCAGTTTTGGGAAGCATGAAAAGTGCTGGCCTTGACTTCACCGTGCCGTCAAATCCTGCCTTGACTATGCGATTTCTGGCCTTGGGGTCTTTTTTCTGCTCCTCTGTCAGATCAAAAGGAACGATGTCCAGCAGGAGCACCTCGACTCCCGCGCTGGCGAGCAGGGCGGCGATGCCTCCACCCATGACGCCAGAGCCTAAAACGGCTGCCTTCTGGATGCGTCTTGCCATATAAACCTCCTTTACAGGTTTTGATGAGGGGTTCCAATCTTGGGGCGCTTTTTTTTGCGCGCCTTGGCAGTTACCCGTATGTCTCCGGCCGGTTGCCGGAAAAAATGAAGAACCATTCATCTAAACCAAGGTGCGTCTTTATGTCAAGCCCAAAGCGCCTCAAACTCCATGCCCCGGAGCTGGCAGGGCAGCGCGGCAAGGGGATTGAAAGGGCCAATTCGTCTTACACAAAGGGGCTTTGCCCTGCCTGGGGCCAATTTGCGGAAAAAGGACTTCACTCTCCTGCACTTTGTCCTCCGCGCCCCGGTAAAAAGCTGCCCTAAAAAATGAATGTGCTCTCATTTTTTATCTGTCAGCGCCCCACACCAACAAAAATCTCTCCGGTGTTGCTTTAGCACCCTTAACCTGATAAAGAGCCGCATTGCCTGATGGCCGCCTCTTTATTCGGGGGAAAGAATTGTAGCCCTTTTTCCTTTTATGGAAGGGCATTGCAGGGTTCCGGCAGACTTTTTGGCCAAAGGCAGAGGCAGCCATTTACTTCACCGGGGATTCTTTAAAGGCGCAAATAGAGATCGGCCCAAAGCCATCTTTTGCCTGTTTTGTTGCAGACCGGGCTGCATTAAAACCAGCGCCTGAAGCCATTTATTTTTGCATACGGGGGAACCATGTCCTTAATGCCCTCTCCGAAAAGCATTGCAGGCTCTGCCGCCTTTGTCGGCGCACTGGCTTCGGCCAAGGCCCTTGCACGCCAATACACGCCTTTGCGCTGCATAAGGGTGCCCAAAGACCTTGATTCGGTAATCAGCTTTGATCCTGAAAAAGAGGTGGACCCCCGCTCGGTGGGCCTTGCCCAAAAAAATGTGGATGCCGTTTGGGACAGGGTTTGCAGCCTTTACCGTTGCGGAATGCATCCGGCCATAATTTTGTGCGTG
>JAGVAW010000002.1 GCA_020060085.1 Desulfobacterales bacterium | reverse complement strand
GCCGGGCAGGAACGAGGTGTACTTGTTGTACATCGAGTTCCTGCACGGCGAAGCGCAACGCAGCTATCGTTTTCCTGGGGCCGCCCCTACTCTCTACTCTTCAAGGCCCTTTATATTTTCTTTCAGGATTGTCCTGGTCTGGGCGATTTCCTCTTCTGTAACGGCCTGGCGCAGGGCCTCCATATCCTTCATTATTTTGGCAAAGCGAACGCCCTCTGCCGCGCTTACCCAATGGAGCTGGAGGCGCTCCTTGCGGATGCCCATTTTCTCCATCTTTTTGTGCATCCGCTCCACGCGCTTTACTGTCCAGTGGTTGGCGTCAATGTAGTGGCAGTCGCCGATGTGGCAGCCGGAAACAAGCACAACGGGCGCGCCTTTGGCAAAGCCCTGCCACACGAACTTTTCGTCCACCCTGCCGGAGCACATGGTGCGGATGAGGCGCACATTTGGCGGATACGAGAGCCGGGATACACCGGCAAAGTCTGCCCCTGCGTAAGAGCACCAGTTGCAGGCAAAGGCTAAAATCTTGCTCTGCGGGGCTTTTTCAAGCAGGGCATCCACCTGGTCGGTTATCTGCCTGTCTGTGTAGTGGTTCATCACAATTGCGCCAAAGCGGCATTCGGGCGCGCAGGTTCCGCAACCCGCGCAGGAGGCGGTGTTGACCACGGCAGGGGTTTTCTTTTTTGTGTCAACGGTTATGGCGTTGTAGGGGCAAACCCTGGCGCACAGGCCGCAGGATGTGCAATGGTGGGCGATTATCTCGCTTGTTATGGGTTCGGTTGATATCTGGCCCGAACCCAAAAGGCGAAGCGCGCGCACAGCAGCGGCAGATGCCTGGGTCACTGATTCCTTGATGTCCTTGGGGCCTTCTGCGCAACCGGCATAAAAGACGCCGCGCGTGGCAGCATCCACGGGCATCAGTTTGGGGTGGGCCTCAAGAAAGAAGCCGTCCGGCGTAAGCTGAAGGGTGAGCATCTCCTGGATTTTCTTGGCATCCGGCGAAGGCTTTAAGCCAACGGAAAGGATGAGCATATCAAGCTCGTGGGTTTCCAGTTTGCCGGTGGCCGTGTTTTCAACGGAAACCTTGAGCGACTTGTCGGGCAGCTCCTCCACGGTTCCGGGCAGGCCGCGGATGTAGCGGGTCCCTGCCCTGCGGCTTCTGCGGTAAAGCTCTTCAAAGCCTTTTCCGAATGCCCTTATATCCATGTAAAAGACCTTAACATCCATGTCCGGGTAGTGCTCTTTTAGCATGAGGGTGCTTTTAACCGTGTTCATGCAGCAGATGTTTGAGCACCAGTCTCCGCCTTTACGGGCATTGCGGGACCCAACACACTGGACAAAGCCCACAGACCTGGGGGTTTTGCGGTCTGTGATGCGAACCACCTCGCCCTTTGTGGGGCCGCCTGCGTTGATGAGCCTTTCAAGCTCCATGCTTGTGAGCACATTTTCAAAGCGGGTGTAGCCGTATTCGTCCTGCTCTGTGGGGTCGTAGGGGGTAAGGCCCGTGGCCACGATGACAGCCCCCACCTTTTCGGTTATCTGCTGGTCGGACATATGAAAGTCTATGCACTTTTTGTCGCATACATCCACGCATTTTGAGCAGACCACCGGGTTATGGCCCAGGCATTCGCTGATGTTGACCACATAGGATGAAGGCACGGCCTGGGGAAAGGGCGAGTAGATGGCCTTTCTGGATGACAGGCCCAGGTTGAACTCATCCGGGCGCACCACGGGGCAGACCTTGGAGCATTCGCCGCAGGCAGTGCATTGGCCCTCTATGACATAGCGGGCCTTCTTTTTGATGGTGACTGAAAAGTCCCCCACATGACCTGCAATGTTGGTGACTTCACTTAGCGTGTGGAGCTTTATCCGGGGATGCCGACCGGCATCCGTCATTTTCGGCCCCAGTATTCAGATGGAGCAGTCCATTGTGGGAAAGGTCTTGTCCAACTGGGCCATAATGCCGCCGATGGAAGGCCTTTTTTCCACAAGGACCACCTCAAAGCCGTTGTCAGCCAGGTCCAGAGATGCCTGAATGCCTGCAACACCGCCGCCAAGAACCATGACCCTGCGGGTGACGGGCAGGCTCTGGGGATAAAGAGGCTCAAGTAAAGACACGCGGGCCACGGCCATTTTCACCAGATCCAGGGACTTTTCCGTTGCCCCGACAGGATCATCCCCGTGCACCCAGGAGCATTGCTCCCGCAGGTTTGCCATTTCCAGAAGATAGGGGTTAAGCCCCGCATCCTGGAGCATTCTGCGAAAGGTAGGCTCGTGCAGGCGCGGCGAGCATGAGGCCACCACAACCCGGTCAAGGCCCAGGCTTGCAATGTCCTCCTTTATTTCGTGCTGCCCCGGCTCGGAGCAGGCATAGCCCATTTCCTTTGCCAGGGCCACGCCCGGCAGCAGGGCCGCAGCATCTGCCACAGCCTTGCAGTCAACGGTTTTGCCGATGTTGTGCCCGCAGCGGCAAACATAGACCCCTATGCGGGGAGCCTTGTCCTGCGCTGCCTGGTCAACAAAACGATGTGCTTCCATAGAAAAACCTCATGTTGATACGCCATTAATGCCGGAATGCTCTCAACCCTCCCTGTTTTGTCGGGCCACCCAGTGCCGCCCCGCCATCCGGGATGTTGTTTTGTTGGGCTACCCGGTGCAATCCCGCCTCAACCACCAGCGCCCAGGGAAACGAGGGCAAGGCGCGCAAGCGAGGAATGAGGGAGCATACTCAAAGTATGTGACTTAAAATTCCGAGCGAAGCGCAACGCAGCCCACGCCATTTAATTCTCCTGGCGGCTCCAGGGCGCTGTGGGCAAGGCGCACGAGCGAAAGGCGAGGGAGTGTACTATAAGTACATGACCAAGCCTTGATGCGATGTGCAACGCAGCCCCTATCTTCCCCTCCTGGCGGCTCCAGGGAAACGAGGGCAAGGCGCGCAAGCGAGGAATGAGGGAGCATACTCAAAGTATGTGACCGAAATTCCGAGCGAAGCGCAACGCAGCCCTCGTTTTCCTGGGGCCGCCAGGTTAGGTCCATTTGATGGAGTCGGCTAATATACTAACCAGGTCAACCGTCTCCATTGCTATTTCATCCCCCACAAAGGGGTCTTTGCCTGCGCAGCGCAGGTGAATCTGGCATTTGGGGCAGGCTGTTACCAGGGTTTTTGCGCCTGTGGCCCTGGCCTGGCGCAGCCTTTTCACCTGGAGGGCCTTGCTGTAGGCATCGCAGCCCATCCATGCGCAGTTGCCGCAGCAGATGGCCCCGGCCCCGCGATCTGTCATTTCCTCAAAGTCTGCTCCCAGGCGGGCCAGCAGTTTTCTGGGGGTGGCAGCCCGGCCCAGGTGCCGGGAAAGGCGGCAGGAGTCTTGAAATGTGAGCCTTCCTGATGGTTTTGTGAAACTGACTGCGCCCTTGTCAACCTCGCGCTCCACAAAATCGAGTATGTGGGTCACTTCAAAGTTGATTTCAATTCCGTTGGCCGGATAATCCTTTGAAAGGGTGCGGACTCCCTCCGGGCAGGCCAGCACCACCTCTTTTACGCCCATTTTATGGATGGCATCCACATTGAGGCGGGCAAGTTTCAAGAAGTTTTCCCTGTCACCGCTCCAGAGCAGATCATGCCCGCAGCAGCGCTCCGCATCCAGAAGGGATGGAGAGATATCGAAGAAATTCAAGAGCCTTATGCTGTCTGTGAGGATTTTTTTGGTGTCCAGGCCGGTCAGATGCGTGAAGAAGATGTCAAAGTAAGGGGCGCAGCCGCCAAAGAATAGCACAGGGCTTGCCGGGTCTGTGGAGAGGCCTTCGGGCAGCCAGTCCCAGTGGCGGATGGGCAGTTCCGGGCAGGTCATTGTGCGGGAGAGGGAGCGGAAGAAGCCGCCGTGGGCCTCGTGGCCCAAAACGCCTTCCGGCAAAAGGGCGCTGCGCACATCCCTTATGAATTCGGGGAAGTTCACTGCCGAGGGGCAGCGGTCGTAGCAAAGCCCGCAGGTGAGG
>JAGVAW010000115.1 GCA_020060085.1 Desulfobacterales bacterium | reverse complement strand
GTTGCAGCGCCCGAAAGCCCCATGCCAAGGCCCAGAGAGATGCCGCCGCCGAAGATGAACAGGGCTGTGCCCCATTCCAGGTTTTCGTGGATGTCGTCCCACTTGAGGATATTAGCCAGCACAAGGGCTGTAACGGCAAGCATCCCGGAAATGGAGTAGTCAACGCCATGTATGCCCTTGGTGAGCCAGGCCAAAAACACAAGGCCCAGTATTACGGAGGTGACTATCTCCTGCTTTGTCCAGGGGCCTATTTCCTCATCAAATGAGGGCAGTTTGATTGTGGGATCCGGCCTGAAAACCAGCCACACAACAAAAACCGCCAAAGGCACGGTGATGATGGCACCTGGCATGGCGTACTTTATCCAGTCGAAAAAAGTGAGCTCAATGCCCGTGAACTCGTACAAAAAAGCCGCGGCCACCATGTTTCGCCCGCCGCCCACAAGGGTTCCCATGCCGCCGGCAGAGCAGGCGAATGGCAGGGCAATGGTCATGAATATGCCTGTTTTTGAGAAAGGCTTTATGCCCGCGGCCTTCATCAGCGGAATCATGGTGACAAGGCCTATGGAAACCGCGGCGGCGTCATGCATGAGGCTGGAGGCGTAGCCCAGGGCGATGCAAAGAAAGAAGGTAAATCGGGTGACGGAAGTGCCTGCCTTTTTGACCACAAAGCGGCCAAGGCGGTTTGTTATTCCCGCCTTCTGCATGGCTATGGCGAAAATCAGGCAGCACATTATAAAGACCACCACCGGGTGCATATATGGCGCCCAGGCCTCCCGCACATCCATTATGCCAAGCCCGGCCAAAGCAACTCCTATGCAGATGGCCGTTATCTCCAGGGGTATGGGCTCGAATACAAAGAGGAAGATCAACACCGCCAGAATAACCAGAAATCGCTTGCCCTTTGGGGAAAGGCCGTCAACATAGTTGACGCTCACCTTTTTCTCCAGGCCCATGTCCTCTGCCGTGTTGGAGAGAAGGATGCCAGGCTTGGTCAGGGCGCCTTTGTCTTTCACTTCAAGAATGTATCCGCTTTTTTCCGTGGCCTGCTCTGCCACAACAAACTTGTCTGCCACGGCAGCGGCAAGCTTCTGGGCCGGGTCGCCCTTTATTTCAAAGCGCGTGCCCTCCGGCCTGGGAATAAGCAAAATGATGATGCCTATCAGCAAGGCTATGGCAAGCTGAACGAATTTGTTTTTGAGCAGCATGGCACTCTCTCCAGGTTGGTGGAAGTTAAAAACCCTTAAACGAACTGCACCGGATTTTGGCCGACCGCTTATGTGGAGGCCTGTTTTCCGGCGAGTCTGATCTGTTTCGTGTGCAGGTGCTGTTTTTAGATCCCGAAAAACCTCCCTGTTTGCTGTTATTGTTTATAAACCTATGAGAAACCGTTATCTGTCATGTCCGCCCCGATTTGAGAGGCTGAAAAATTTTTCATTCCCAGGCGGTTTGATGCCCGGAGCAACATGCCTATGTCAGGACTTTTTTCCACAACCTTTGCAGCCAGGGCGCGAAGCCTTTCATTTACGCCGGAACCGGAAAAAACATGGAGGATGACGGGGATCTCCGGCCTGAAAAGGCGGATTTTTTCCAGAAGCGCCGCGCATCCGGGGTTTTCTATCTCCTCGTCAAGTACCAGAAGCCTGGGCGCAACATCCCCCCTGCACAGCCGCCAGGCGTCCCTGCCGTTTCCGGCAACAGCGGCCTGCCACCCGTTCTCCTCAAAGACTCGGGCCAGCAGGCTGGCCACATTGGAGTTTCTTTCGGCGATTATCAAAAGAGGCTTTTTGTTTTCCATGACTGCACCCTTAAGATGCCTTGCCTGTCCTGTTGCTGACCGTGGGCCTTTTTGCCGTTCGGCCTTGCCTGATTTGAACAGCAAAATGCGTACCAGCATTCAAAGGCTGTCCACCCCTGACCACGGATATGGCAGCGTCAAGGGCCGCTTGAGGCCCTTTGGCCCAAACCTCTCCATATCGGTTTAAGGTGCGGGTGTCAGAAAATTTACCGGCATGTAAAGCCTTTTTTGTCATTGTGCATCATAACAGCCTGTTATCATAATCCAACAGACTTGGGAGGAAGCCCTTTTTACAACAAAGAACTTCCTCCCATATTTTTTTCTGCTGTTACACCGCCCCTGCTAGCAACTGCTCTTTGCCTGTGCCCGCTCAAGTGCGAACAGCAGGTCGCGCTCCCGCAACACTCCGGCAAGCTCGCCCTTTTTCATAACCGCCAGCCAGCGGGATTTGTTCTGGGTTATCATCCACACCGCCTCCATGAGGTTTGCATCGTACTCAATGGCCTGGGGGGGCGGCGACATTATTTCCCTTATGGGGATTTTTGAAAGGCTTGCCGCCTGGAGGGTGAAAACCCCCTTCCAGAACATGGGGGAATACACAATGGAATCCGCAAGCGAAGGCTTGGGCGCGGAAAGATAAGGTGGCAGCAGCGCCGTCAGCAGGTCCTCGATGGTGAGCATTCCCTGCATTTTGCCGGCCTTGTCCAGAACCAGCAGAGACAGGTGCCCCGGATCCGTGAGCTGGGCCGTTGATTCCGGGGCCGCAAAGCTGTGCTTCAACAGGCTTGCAGCCTCGGCGGCGGTGGCGTCCTCGGAAAGGGTGGAGTAAACCGTGATGGGCACCATCACTTCCCCCACAATCGGCTCCGTACGCGCACCCCTGTTGCGGCACATGGCATAAGCATCGCGGATTTTGACAGCCAAAAGATCCATGGAGCAGGGCTTTGCCAGAAAGTCGAAGGCCTTGCTCTCCCTTGCAGCCTGTGCGGACTGGGGCCCGCCGTGGCCCGTGAGCATGATGACAGGCGTGTCCGGGGAGATATCCTTTATCTTGTCCAGGGCGGTCAGCCCGTCCATCTCCGGCATTTTGATATCCAGAATGACCACATCAGGCTTTTGGGACATCATTTTTATGGCGTCCATGCCGTTTTCGGCCACCAGGGTGTCAAAACCCCGTTTGTCCAGAATCTTTTTTGTGGTGGCCCGAAACTGCTGCTCATCATCCACAATGAGCACCTTGATTGATTTTTCCATAACCGTCCTCCTGCTTTATTCGCGTCAGGCGTTTTTAAGCCTGCGCCGGGTTATTAGAAGCTCTCCAGTCCGGGCCAGCCGAGTATTCTCCAGTATGTGCTTGCCATGAAAAGAAGCACTGCCATGTTGGTGAACCATAAGATTACGCCCACCCGCAGAAAGTCTTTGCTTGTGAGGTATCCTGAAGAATAAACAATGGCGTTTGGCGGCGTGCCGATGACCAGGCAGTAGGCAAAGGATGAGGCTATGGAAGTGGCCATTGCCATGAAGGGCACCATGGTGGTGCCGGGATGCACTATGCCTGCCATTGCCAGGGTGACAGGGCCCACCGCAGCGCAGGCCGGGCCGTCTGCCATGAGCTGGGTCATGATGCCTGTTATGATGTTGCTCGACAAAAGAAGGCCCAGCCCGCTGCCAAGCCCGATGAGGCTTGTGTAGCTGACTATGGTGCTGGCTATCCAGTAGGCTGCGCCCGTGGTAACAAGTATTCTGCCGAATATGATTGCCCCGGCATAGAGCCACACAACCCCCCAGTCAACGCGGGTCTGGTAGTCGCGCCAGTTCACAACGCCCGCCAGTATGTAGGCGATTGCCCCCATGACCGCGAAAACGCCTATGCCCAAACGCACGCCCAGGATTTTCACCATGAGGTTGCTTTCCGTGACCCAGGTGAAAAGCGTTACCGCAAAGATGATGATTGAGATTATCTGCTCCTTTGTCCACTTGTCGCCCCTGCGGGCAATGTCTTCCTTGACTATGGCAAGGCCCTCGGAAAGGTTTGTGGTCTGAGGCTTGAAGCGCCAGTTTATGGCAAACCATGTAAGGGGGATGAAGAAGAGCAAAAACGGCACGCAGTAGATCATCCACTGGCCGAAACCTATTGTTATGCCGAACATGTCCTCGGCATAACCCATCATGATAAGGTTTCTGGCTGCTCCAGAAGGAGCCAGGGAGCCGCCCAGGTTGGCGGCCATGCAGATTGTTATCATCAGCATCTTGGCAAGCTCCGGGTCGCCGCCTTCCTTGTTGGCCGAAGCTGTGGTGTAGAGCAGTATGCCTATGGGCAGAAACATGGCGGCCAGGGCATGGTCGCTCATCACCATTGTCAGCGGCGCGATTATCACAATAAAAACAAGGGTGACAACCCGCAGGCTGGGGTTTTTGAGCTTGCCGAACATCATCATGGCGATGCGCCTGTCCACCCCGGTTTTTACAAAGGCCGCAGCGAACATCAAACTGCCCATGATAAACCAAGTGGCGTCTGACCAGTACATCCCTGCCACGCTGTGCCTGTCCACAATGCCTGAAAGCAGGGCGATTATGCCGACACAGAAAGCCACGATGGGCAGAGGGATGGCCTCGGTGAAGAAGCAAAGCACCACAAAGAGCACTATGCCAACCGCAACCTTGAGCTGAAAAGCCTTTTTCTCGGCCGCGGCCTGCTCGGATTCCGTGAGCTTTTCCATTGAAAGGGTGGTGGAGCGCAGCTCCTTGCCCTGGACCATGAGCGCCTGGAACTCTTCGGGCGTGAAATTGGTCTTTATGTATTCCTGGGCTTTTTTGAGGTGGGCTTCAGTTGCCGGAATGCCCTCCCGCTCGGCCCATCGCACATTGCGGGAGAGGAATGGGGCCATTGAAAATGACGAGCTTTCCACGCCCTTTTCCATTATTCGAATGGTGAGCATCTGCCACTGGGCAAGGTCGTCGGGGACTCCGTTAAAAAGTTTTTCTGCAAAGAATCTCTGCACATAGCGGGGGCCCATTGAGTATTCCACACCCACATCCACCATGCTTTTGGGGGTGGGGATGAACACCATCAGCAACAACAGGCCCAAAGGAATGGAAAAAAGCTTCCAGTTGACAAATTTATCATACCCTGTGGGTTTTTGCTTTGATTTGTCCATGCGTTTTTTCTCCTTTATGCCAACAGCCGCAAGTGCCTTCTTGCCCGGAAGGGCAGGCGCATCTCTCCTGTTGCAGAAGGGGATATGCTCCAGGGCCTGGCGCGGTCTGTTTGACTAAATTCCGATCAACCGGCCTCCAAAATGAACAGCAGCGATGACCAGCGTAGCCCAGAAAAAGAACTTCCTTTCCGAAATCACATTGTAGGTACTCACAAAACGGCTCTTTTCCCTGGTTTGCCCAAGTGCATCCATACCGCAGGAGTTACGAAAGGCATCTGCCCCTTTTATTCCCGGCTTTTTGCCGGCAACCGTGTTTGCGTTGGAAACGGCCTTTTTCATTTTTCACCCTCCTCCAGAATTTTCCGGGGCGACTTCATGAAGGTCCTGGCCGAGGCCATGTTGATTTTCTCCTCAAGGATTCTGCGCTTTTCAAAGGCTTCGGCGGCCTTTTCCATAAGGGCGTTTATGTCGCATGGCTTCATCACATAGTCGGTTGCGCCGGATTTTAATCCGTCCACCGCAGACTCCACCGTGGCGTGGCCTGTGAGCATGATGACCTCCACAAGGGGGTGGCGGCTCTTGATGAGGCGCAGAGTTTCAATGCCATCCATGCCGGGCATCTTCACATCCAGAATCACAACATGGACAATGCTGGTGTCCAAAATGTCCAAAGCCGCCTCGCCGCTTGTGGCGGTCATGGCATCAATGTCCTTTTTCTCAAGGAGCTTTTTGGTGGTCTGCAAAAAGCGCTCCTCGTCATCAACAAGCAGAATTTTCATTTTTTCCATTTTCTTTTGCCCTCCTTTTGTTTAAGGGGCTGTTCGCCCTTTACAGGGGTTTCCCGGCTTTTTTCATGCTGCCGGTAGATGCACAGTGAATGTCGTCTGTTTGTTAATCTGGCTTTCCACCTCAATATGTCCGCCAAGTGACTCCACAATGCCGTAGCAGATGGAAAGGCCCAGGCCCGTACCCTGGCCCACAGGCTTGGTGGAATAAAATGGGACGAAGATTTTATCGAGATTTTCCTGGGATATGCCGCTTCCGTTGTCCGTGACCCTGATAAGGGCTTCGCCTCCGCTTCGGGATACGGCAACCTTGACGCGGCCCTGGCGTGAGGATGTGCCGTGCCGCGTGATGACCGCGTGCATGGCGTTGTTGACCAGGTTGAGCAAAACCTGCTGAAGCTGGGAGGCATCCGCCTCCACGCACACCGGCAGGCCCGGCTCGGAAGATTCCAGAGTGATGCCCTCCACCTCGGCCTTTTTGGAGACCATGTTAAGGACCTCCGGAACAAAGCCTCCCAGATCAATGACTTCAGGCACCGCATCCCTCTGGCGGGCGAACTTCAAAATGGAGCTTGTTATCTGGGCGCAGCGGTCCACCTGCACCTGCACCTGGGCAAGAGAATCGCAAAGGTCGGCCATGTCCTCCTGGGCCTTGCCCTCGCAGGCCTTTTTTATGCCCGGCACAACAGAGTCCATAAGCGCAGTCTCGGCCCGGATGATTTGCAGGGGGTTGTTGATTTCATGTGCAAAGCCCGAAGACATCTCTCCAATTTCCGCCAGCCTGCCTGCCATCACAAGCTGCTGGTTCAGGCGCTTCTGCTCCTGGTCGGATTCCTTTATGCGGTTGATGATGCGGTTTGTGGTGTAAAAGGTGGTGGCTGCAATCAGCCCGCCGCCCAATAAGGCGATGAGCAGCACCAGGTTGCGGGCCTTGTACAGGGTTGCAAAGGCGTCATCAACAGCTTGCCGGGCCACAAGCAGCCACTGGTCGTTGTTTATCCAGGTGAAAAGGTAGATGTACTGATCATCCTGTTTGTCCTTGCGGATCACCCAGTTTTTGTCCGCAGGGGCAAAAAGCAGGTCCTCGGCATCCGTGTCAGACTCCAAAAGCTCGCCGCCGGAGCGCCTTTGGGTCTGAAAAACGCCGCTTTTGTTGATGATGTAAGCCTCGCCTGTCTTGCCCAGGCGCATCTGCTCCACCACCTTTGTAAACATCTGGGTATCTATGGTGGCCCTTAAAATCCAGAAGCCATTTTCATGGGGCCGGGTTACGGCGATTACAAAGTGGGGAACATTTCTGACCCCAAGAAAAATATCGGAAATATAAACCCCCTTTTTTTTGGCTTCCAGAAACCAGGGGGCATCCGCATAGTTTTTGCCTGCAAGCTCATAGGGGCCTTCGTAGGCCACATGCAGGCCCGTGCGGTCGAAAACACCCATATCCACAAAGGCTGGTGAGTGCTTTTGCAAGTTTTCAAACACAGCAGAAAGGGTGGCAGAATCGCTCAAGACCTCAAACCCGAAGTGGTCGGCCACAAAGTCCAGGTCCGCCCTGCGCTCGGCCAGAAAGCTCTCCACCATGCGGCTGTGGTCGCCCACAATGCGGTTCATGGAAGCAAGGGTAGAGCTTTGTATGTGGCGGCTGCCCAGCACAAAACCCACTGCCGAGCCGAAAATATATGGCAGCAGCGGAACAAGGAGCATACTCAGCAGTATTTTGAATCGCAGTTTTTTGTATCGTTGTGTGTCGTTTCCTGTCATGGCGCCTCCAGCGCTTTTAGGTGTCTGCTGGACAACTCCATTACGCATAAGGCGTGCCAGACTCCAAAGGGGGGGCAAATTTTCAGACAACACATTGTATTTGAAGTATTTTTTGCAGCAGATTGCGGCAAGGGTATGGACAGGGCGGTAAAAAAGCGTGTCAGAGAATTTTACGCACCGTAAAACAGGGTGGCCCCAGGATTAGTTGTTTTTCACAGTGGTTTCCATCTTGATTTTGTATTTTTCGATTTTAGCCAGCAGCGTTGGCCGCGACATCCCCAGAAGCTTTGCTGCCTGAGTGCGGTTTCCGGAAGTTGCGTTGAGGGTTTCCTGAAGAATGAGGGCGCAAAAGTAATCGTTGATTTCCTCAAAGAGGTCGGGGTTTGGGCCTTCTGCAAGGCGGCTGCGCACAAAGGCGCGGACAGCGGCCTCCACGCCCTGGTCGGCTTCCTCATCCGCTGCCAGGGCTGTGGCCTCATCATGGCCGCTGGCCTTGGCAATGGCATTTTCATCAATGGCAAGGCCCCTTGAAAATATGAGGGCCTTTTGAAGGGTATTGGCAAGCTCGCGCACATTGCCGGGCCAGGAAAAGCCTCCAAGCACTCGGCGGGCCTTGGCTGTGAGGCCGGGGTTTGGCATCTGCATCTCGCGGGCAAAGCGGGCAAGAAAGTAGTCTGCCAGAAGGGGGATGTCGGCAGGCCT
>JAGVAW010000011.1 GCA_020060085.1 Desulfobacterales bacterium | reverse complement strand
TTCTGGTGGCAAACCATTCCGGCGTTTTGCCTTTTGACGGCGCAATGGTCATCATGGCCATTCAGGAGGAGCACCCGGAGCCAAGGCTGGTTAGGGCGCTTGTCCTTTCCCTGTTTTTCGGCATACCCTTCACTGCGCCTTTCCTGTCCAAAATGGGCCAGGTTCAGGCAAACCCCGAAAATGCAGAAAGGCTCTTGAAAGACGACCAGCTTGCTCTCGTTTTTCCTGAAGGTGTCAAGGGCATAGGCAAGCCCTGGCGGCGGCGCTACCAGCTTGCCCGTTTCGGGCGGGGCGGTTTTGTGCGGGTGGCCATGAATGCCAGGGCACCAATCATTCCGGTTTCTGTTGTGGGGGCAGAGGAAATCTATCCCCATATCTTCAACTTCAAGGCCCTTGCATCCCTTGTGGGCATTCCCTACTTTCCCATAACTCCTTTCTGGCCCTGGCTCGGTCCTCTTGGAATGATTCCTCTCCCTACAAAATGGTACATTCATTTTGCAGAGCCAATTCAGATTCCTGAAATGAAGTATCGAAGGAGCGAGGAGTCGCTTCTGGTGACAAAAATCTCAAACCAGGTGCGCGATACAATCCAGCGCTGCATCCATGAACGGTTAAAAGTAAGAAGGAGCGTATTCTTTTAGGGCTGACATGGCCCTGCCTGCAAAAAAAACGCTCCACACAAAAAGCCCCTGCTCGAAAAAAGAGCAGGGGCTTTTTTTATGTAAAACAAGGCCGGTTTGGACGCATCTGAATGGCCGGCCAGGCCTTGCGTCAGATTTTAACCTGTAAAAGATTTAATTGGTTGCAGCCTTGCCAAGGGAGTTGCCGCTGTTCCGGGCAGACTGCCCCTGGAGAGCAAGCTGCTTTTCCAGGTCTTTTATGCGGCTTTCCAAAAGAGCATTCTGCTTTTTAAGCTCGTCAATCTGCTCCTTGGTGGCCGGCCTCATTATGGAGAGCGCTTCGTTTATTCTCAGATCAATTTTTTCGGTAAGCCAGGACTTGAGATTGCCCGCACTGCCAAGAAGGTCCTTTTTAACGCGGCTGCCCTCGGTTTCGGAAATCTCGTTGTTTTTGATCATTTTGCTGATGAGCTTGTCAATCTCCCCTTCAGCAAGGGAAAAGGCGCTTTGACCGAGGGATGCGTATTTCTTGGCATAGTTTATGGTTCCCTCAAGAGTTCCCTGGCCCTTTTGCAAAAGCTGCATCAACACATTGGGAGGAACGGAGTTTTCCCTGGCCAGAATCTGGCTTATGGTGGCAGAGGTAAGGTCCTCGCCGGTTTTGCTATCAACAATGCAGACCTGCTCGCCACTGCCGACAATCTCTGCAACACGGGGCAAGGATATGTATTTCTTGTCCTTGGTGTCGTAAAGTTTCCTGTTGGAGTACTTTTTGATTCTGCGCATATTGCCTTCCTGACGGGCCTGTCAAAACCGCCCCGGATAGGTGTTATGAAGTTTGTTTTATCAAAATGGCCTTTATGAGCCTGGTCTGACCCGGATTTATTAAAAAATCCGGGTCAGACTCCACCAAATATGCGCCAATGCGCAAATTTGGAACACCATGCAAAAAGCCTCTTTCCCAGGCGGGGGATTTAGTCTTTTTAGCTTTTCTTTTTGGACAAGCCTTCCAACTTCTTGTTAAAGGCCTTAACCGCTTCGGCCAAGCGGTCAATATCCTTTTTGCTGGGCAGATTCACCCTGCTGGAAACAGAGTGCAGACCTGCATCAATGGATTCCTGAATTGTCTCTAACACCGAAAGGTTTTGAGCCATTTTCTTGCCCGAATCCGTCAGGCTGCTAACTGTCATGCGGGTCACATTGCCTATATCCGCAACAAGGTCCGCACCGTATTCAATGCCTTTTTTCAGGTACTTCTCATTGTACTGCTTTATGTAGCCCTCCACATCCATTGAAGCCTTGAGCACCACGGTGGTTACCATGAATTTGGCTTTCTGTGTAGGCGGAGCAACCTTGCTTTTAACGCTTTGTGCAACCGACTTTCCGGTTTCTTCAGCTTCGGAAACCAGTTTTTCAAGAAAGGGGACCCTGGCCACAAGGTTCTTGCCATCCACAACAAAGCTGTTCAAGGCTTCTATACTTCCCTTGCCCATGTCCTCCATGAAATCAAGGCCCGACTCCATGGCTTTTTTCAGATTCTCGTTGTACTCGTTTATGGTGGCTGTGGCGTTATCCGCAATTTTCTGGATGGTGCGGACCACATAGTAATCTGATGGTTGCTCACCGACTGCTTTTACATTTTTGGCGGTCTCTGGCTTAACGCTCTTTTTGGGTGCTGTTTTTTTGGGCTGGGCGACCACTGCTTTCTTTGGGGCAGGGGCAGCCTCCGTTTTAGATGGTGCAGCTTTCTTTTTTGCAGGAGCAGCCTTTTTTGGAGCAGCCTGGGTCTCTTTTTTGGCTGCAGCCGATTTTGTTTCAGCAGCAGAGGATTTTTTTGCCGGAGCCTTTTGGGGCGTAGCAGTGTTATCGCCGGTTTTTTCCGGTGCTTTTTTGGCTGCGGCCTTTTTGGTTTTCGGGGCTTTTTTTGCGGTTTTGCTTTCCTCTGCCATTTTAGCCTCCTTGAAAAT
>JAGVAW010000003.1 GCA_020060085.1 Desulfobacterales bacterium | reverse complement strand
GATGCCAAAATCTACGGCGGCAAGTCTGTGGAAAGGGCTGTGCAGAATGTTGTGGAGCGCATAGGCCCGGCCATTTTGGGCATGGATGCCGCAGACCAGGCGGCAATTGACACCACCATGCTTGAGCTGGACGGCACGGAGAACAAGTCCGAGCTTGGGGCAAACGCAATCCTGGCTGTTTCCATGGCCAATGCGCGGGCCGTGGCAGATGCTTTGGGCCTGCCCCTTTACCGCTACCTGGGCGGCATTGCAGGCAACATTCTGCCCCTGCCCATGATGAACATCATAAACGGCGGAAGCCATGCAGCCAACAGCCTGGACATTCAGGAGTTCATGATAATGCCTGTGGGCGCGGATTCCATTGTAACGGCCATCCGCATGGGCGCAGAGGTTTTTCATATTTTAAAGAAGCTGCTTGCTGCTGACGGCCATGTGACAGGCGTTGGCGATGAGGGCGGCTTTGCACCCAACCTGGATACCAACGAGCAGGCCTTCACCTACATAATGCGGGCCATAGAGGAGGCAGGTTACAGGCCGGGCGATGACATTGCCCTTGCCATTGATGCGGCTGCCTCCGAATTCTACAAGGCAAAAAAATATGTTCTTGCAGGCGAAAACAGAAAGCTTACCGCCAAGCAGCTTATTGACTACTACGAGGAGCTTGTGGGCCGCTACCCCATTGTGAGCATTGAAGACGGCCTTGCAGAAAACGACTGGGACGGATGGGAGAAGCTCACCGAGCGCCTTGACGACAGGGTTCAGCTTGTGGGCGATGACATTTTTGTCACCAACCCGGAAATTTTCGCCCAGGGAATAGAGCGCAGCATTGGAAACGCCATTCTCATAAAGCTAAACCAGATAGGCACCCTCACCGAAACGCTGGAAACAATCCAGATGGCAAAGGAGTCTGGCTATCAGACGATTATATCCCACCGCTCCGGCGAAACAGAGGACACCTTCATTGCAGATCTGGCCGTTGCGGTGAATGCTCTCCAGATAAAGACCGGCAGCCTTTCCCGCACAGACAGGGTGGCCAAGTACAACCAGCTCATCCGCATTGAGGAAAGCCTAGGCATTGGCGCATCTTTTGCGGGGAACATATTTTAATGGGATATGGGCCGTAAAATCTGAAAAATAAATAAGTTGCGGGGGGATTTGGGGAAAAAGATTTCCCCCCGCAACAAGCGTATTTTCTGCAATTGATAAGACATGAAAAAAAATTTTCTTCATAAAGGGTTTTTTGCGGTTTCGTGCGCCCTGCTTGCTCTTTTGCTGGGTTGGGCCCCTGCTGCCCATGCCTTTGTTATGGAGGCAGGCCAGATACTTGAGCTTTCGACCCAGGCAATGGGCAGAATCCAGGGCCTTGAACTTGATGAAAAGGTGTTGGACTGCTTTGCAGCAACGGATGGGAAGGCTCTGGACAGCAGACTGCTTTTATCTGCAAAGGGGCCTGCCGGCGAGCCTGCCTTTGAACCAGCGGCCCTTACCCCTGTTGAAAATGAAAGTGCTGCCTCTCTCCCTTTGCCGGAAGGCTGTTTTGCTGTTGAATGCAAAACAAAATACCGCTTCAATTCCTCCTTTTCAGAGGAGTGTCTTGTTGACGGGCAGAGGCGCAAGGCTGTTTTTACGCAAGGTGGCATGGCAAAAGTTTTTGGAGATGAGCTTGTTGCAGAGTTTGAAGGCGTTCTTGACCTCTACAAGAAACCCTTGCTTTACAGGGATGCGGATATGCTTCTTGGGCGCCTGAAACTTGCAGGCGTGGATACCTCTGTCCGCTCTCTCGGTCGTTTTGAGGGCAAAACCGCCTTTGTAATTGGCGCGCAGTATCCTGATGAAAGCAGCCCCCAGTTGTGGATTGACAAGGAGAGCTTTCTTCCTCTGCGATGGATTGTAACCAGGGAAGTTCCGGGCCAGCCGGACATGAGCCTGGAATTCCGCTATCAGGACTGGGAGGCAGCCCTTACCCGCAGAGGCCGCGAGCCAACCGGCTTTTTCCCCAAAAGAATCCTTTTTATCTATGGCGGGCGCATTGTAAAGGAACGGGTTGTTAAGAGCATGGCCCCAAATCCGGCCTTTGCGCGGGGGGATTTTGACCTGGAAAGCTTGCGCGCAACAGGCAAACCCTCCCAGGAGCTTCTTGAACAGCGCGCCATGCAGCTAAAAATTGAGCAGGCGAGGAGGGCAGCTATCGAGGCTTTTTAATACCAAGTTGCGATCAAACGGTTAAGCTCACATGGCACGAAGCATCATGCCATAAAATTATACTGCCATATCAAGGCACAAAAAAGAAGGCTCCAAGGCCCGAATTTCCGAATCCGGGCAACCAGCCGATGCGAAGTGTTCCCGCCAAGTCCCTACAATCCCAACCAGCTTCTCCACTTCCTCTTTGGCCTCATTCTTGGACAACCCGAACCGGGCGGAGCGGGTCAAGGCGTTTTCCAATGTCGCTGTGCGGCCTTGCTCTCCAATGGACATGGCCAGTGAAAAGTCAACTCCCACGCCGGGCCGGGTGATGGAGGGCACGATGTCATAGGCCGGGGAAAGTCTAATCCCGGAAGCATCGAGCAGGAACCCGTGGTTGCGCGGGTGGTCGTCCGTGTTGCGCACCAGGATGTTGAAGACCATGCGGCGGAACCATTCCTGGATGTCCCTGACTGTTGTATGGCGGCGCATAGTGTCTGCTATGGCTCCGTAATCCCAGGCCAGGCGGTCCATTTCATCCCATTGCATGAGGGAAAGGGAGCTGAAAAAGCCTGTACGCAACCAGCCATTCCCGGTCTTTTCCCGCTCGAACCTGCGGACCAGCAACACGGCTTTCCCCCCCACCGATTGCAGGCGCATGGTTGGAACCCGGATGCCGCATTTTGCGGCCAGGGTCATGGCAGCGTACTCTACGCGCGGGATGTTCAATGTGTCATCCTTTGCCGGGAACTTGGCAATCCAAAGGGCATCCTCCCATTCCACCGTGCACTTGGGCCTTGCCCCGCCCACGCTGCTCCCCTGGCGCAGCAGGCGCAGAAGGTGTTGGGAAACCTCTTTGCCGGTCTCAATTTTAGACGCAGCATCCAGAAGTTCTGCCAGATGGTTGAAATGGGGCGGCTCCAATGCCGGTTCCGGTGAGTCGGGCGTCTCCCGGAAGTCCAAATTACCTGCTCTGGTGGCGTTGGCACAGACCAGGAAATCCATTTCTCCAAGAGCTTCAGGCGGAACCTTTCTTTCCGCCGCAATGACCAGCCTTCCCCAGTAGTCCGGGGCAGCATCGCGAAAGGCCCCGTACAAGCCATGATTGGCAGTCACGGGCAGAGGCTCCGGCCCAAGAGGCAGAGCCACAGGGTCCACCGGGAGGGCGTTTGCCCGCTCCTGGTACTTCCGGCCATATACAAAAGACCCGACTCCGGCACGAGAATCATGGGTGAAGATACCGGCGGGCACAGCGACCGTCTCTCCCGGCAGATAGATGAAGACAGTGATGTTTTTTTCGGCCATGGCCTAAAAGTCCAAGTCCAATTTGGGTTTCTTCGGGTGGACCCGCTGGGGAAGCCGTTGTTTTTGGTTATGGATGCCCACCTTGTCCTCTTCCGGGTTGGCAATATGCTTAAGGCCCTTGTCCAGCCCCAACACCCACAGGGCAGACGAAATCACGGCTAATGACACGCCGGGGTCGCCGTTTTCCAACCTTGCCAGGGTTTTCCGGGTAACAAACATCCGCGAGGCCATGTCATCCAGGGTCATGGCCCGACGCTTCCGGGCAATGCGGATGTTTTCTCCCAAACGGGAGATGGTTTCTGCCACATCAGGTGGCAGGCTGAATTTAGCTTGGGTTGATTTGGTCATATATATCCCCTTTTAATCTTTTATGAATACTATATGACTCTTTTAAGGGGTATGTCAAGGATTTGCGCTGCTGAAGGTTGGAGGGAGGCATGAACCGGATGCGATTGTGCGACCAAAATTGTCCAAAAAGTTCCGAAAACGCATATAATTTATTAACTTATCTGAATAATAGTAAATATCTCGTCTATGGCCTTTGGCACCAAACAAAAGGGCGGCCTGTTTGGAGCCAGCCATGACACTCCAAATCATCACAGCTTTATTCACCAAACAATTTTATTTGGCCTATAGTATTATATATTCTGTTATTGGCGAGAGTTATATATTCAGGGTCAACATCATAACCAACATAATTTCTATTGCAAAGAGTTGCTGCGAGACAAGTGGTGCCACTTCCGGCAAAAGGGTCTAAAATAACATCATCTTTAAAACTATACAGTTGAATAAGTCGTCGGGGAAGCTCTTCAGGGAACGGTGCAGGATGTCCAATTTGTTTTGCCGAGACTGCTGGAAAAGTCCAAACGCTTTTGGTCCACTCCAAAAACTCCTCTTTTTTTATGGTTGCTTCTTTACCAGCGCCTTTTCTTGAAAAAGTTTCTTTAGAAAATACCAAGATATATTCGTGAATATCTCTCAAAACAGGGTTTGCTGGCGACAACCAACTCCCCCAGGCAGTTGATGTGCTTGCGCTTGAAGCTTTATTCCAAATTATTTCACCGCGCATCAGATATCCAATTTGTAACATACCTTCAATAATAAAACTATGAAGAGGAA
This sequence comes from Desulfobacterales bacterium, assembly GCA_020060085.1. GTDB lineage: Bacteria > Desulfobacterota > Desulfobacteria > Desulfobacterales > Desulfatibacillaceae > JAGVAW01. The sequence continues at coordinate 678 of JAGVAW010000003.1, read as the reverse complement.
TATAGGGTTTTCTACCAAGGTTTGCTATATTTATGCAGGCTCTTCCACCGGGCACCAAAACCCGATATGTTTCTCTCCAAACTGAATTTAATAAATCCATATATTCTTTTAGAGTTAAATTTGTATCATATTCTTTTGAAGCATTATAGGGTGGTGATGTAATCATTAAATGGACACTGTTATCTGGCAATTCATCCATTCGCTCGCTAGATTTACAAAAAATTTTATTTATAGTATTTTCAGATATCTCATTTTCAATATATTTAATTTTCTTTTCAGAATCCAAACCTTCATAAAGCCTGCTGTTATAAAATTTGGCAGCATTATGATTTACACGGCCTGGAGTACCAAAAGAGCTTGTTTCTGTACTAACTCTTTTTGTCTTAACCCTTTCCTCTTTCATGTCATCTCCTTATTAGTGATAAGAATTTTTCAGCCTTTTTTTCATAAGTATCTTCTTTATTCGCAATTTCAATAAGTTTGCCCAGCTCCATTTTGGATTTCATACTCGAAAAAAACTCTCGTTTTTCGGCAAACAAACTTTTTAGGTTCATTAACAATTCATCGCATGAATCCATTCTGATAAACCCATTTTTTGGTGTTTGTTTTATGTTATTATGGTCATTGTCTAAAGGTTTTGGATTAACCGACCAAAAACCTTGTATTATTCCTGCATTT
>JAGVAW010000309.1 GCA_020060085.1 Desulfobacterales bacterium | reverse complement strand
CCCGTCAATAAAATGGACCTGGTTGATGGCCGTGCGGGGCACGCTGGTAACACCGTAGCTTTTGGCAAGTTCAGGAAAGGCGCTTGTCTCCACCATGTCTGCCCGGATGAGCGGGTTTGCCATAGCCATCTGCTGGGCAATGCCAACCATCTGGGGGCAGTAGGGGCAGGTCAGGGTCACCATAACCTCGATATGCAAAGGCTCGTCCAAAAGGCTTACAAGGGTCGTCAAGTCCTTGTCCAGGCCGGTCGTGGCTGTGGAAACCCTGATGACCGCTTCCAGCAGGGACTGGAATTCGTGACCGCTTGTCAGGCCAAAAAAGCGCAGCCCGTAATCCTTGTCCGTAACCACAGCGGTTGCAGGGGCTTTGTCTATGTTAAGCTTTTTTGCCGTGTCCGCGTGCTTTTCAATGTCGCGAACAATTAAGGCAAGGTTGGGGGAAAGGGCTGCAAACTCGCGCAGAAGCTGCTCCTGGGGCGCACAGTCCGCGCACGACTGGCTTTTGGAAAAGAAAATCAGTTTGACCGGATTTGTAAGATGGGAAAGGGCGTGCTCAACCTGATGTTTTGTATCGCTGTCAAAAAAGGGTTCCATAAAGCGCATCCTGATAGTTTGCCGCAACGGCCTTTGTACGGATACGGGTCGGGAGGCTAAAGGCAGATTGTGAGCATATCCCCGCAAAGGCTCTGATGGGCGGCAAAAAGCTTGGCCCCATGACCGTTTAGCGCCGGGGCAACTGCATTTAAGGCCGTTTCCGGGCGGTTGTTGGTTTCGGAAAGGTGACCCAGAATGACATGAGTAAGGCCTTTGTGAACAAGGCCGGCCACAAGATCCCGGCAGGCCTCGTTGGAAAGGTGCCCAAGTCGGCTCTTTACCCTTTGTTTGAGATGCCAGGGATAAGGGCCGTCTTCAAGCATTTTGATATCGTGATTGGCCTCAACAACAAGCGCGCAGCAGCCGGAAAGGTGGTGGGCAACCGCAGCGGTGGGCACACCCAGATCCGTAGCAATGCCCATTTTCACCCCCCCGGATTCAATGGTGAAACCCACCGGGTCTGCTGCATCGTGGCTTGTAGGAAAGGGATGAACATTAAGGCTGCCCACGGCAAATGTCTTGCCCGCGGAAAAATGGCGCAGGTTGTCAATTCTGCCCAGAGAGTCCGAGCAGCACGAATAGGTTTTTTGGGAGATGATTGCAGCAAGGCCAAAGCGCCGGGCAAGAATGCCCACGCCTTTGATGTGGTCGGAATGCTCATGGGAGACAATGACCGCATCAATGCTTTTTGGGTTTATGCCGTGAACGGAAAGGCGGCTTTCAAGCTCCTTTCCGGAAAATCCCGCATCAAGAAGTATGGAGGTCGTTCCGTCAGACACATACAGGGCATTGCCCTTGCTTCCAGAGGCCAGCGCGCATATCTGAAGCATAAAAAAGCCTTGCATTGGGGTTTGTCTTACAGGCAAAGCCTACATTGGAGCAGCAAGCCAGGCAAGAGAAATTTTGCAAAGCCAGGTGCAACAACCCATGCTCTCCTGGGGATGTCAGGATGTTTTGGCTTGGGATTTGGCGCGTTGCACCAGCAATTGGGGCAGGGTAAGACCTTTTTGGGAGGCTTCCAGCTTCAGCAGCTCCAGATCAAAAACAGCCAGCAGCTCCGGCGGGGTTTTTATTCCGAACTCCCTGAAGAAGGCCTCGTCAAGCTTCTCTCTGGATGGGTCCTTGCCTGCCACCACCTGACGCAGAAGGGCCACCTTGGATTGACCTGTGGGCACCCGGACACCAGCCGTAACCACAGCCTTTTTGCGCATCTGGGCCTTGAAGAAGGCCTCCAGCACAGGGGAGACATCTTCCCCCCTTTTCGCTTTGAACTCATCCTGAAGCTTTTCAAGGGAAGGGTTGTTGCCGTTAACCACGGAGCGCACAAGGTCGAGAACGGATTCGCCGACAGATTTGGCCAGCTTGTCGTGCCGGGCCTGTTTTTCCGACAGCTTTTTCAGAAAATGGTTTTCAAGCTCTTTGGATGCTCTTTCCCCGAACTCTTCCAGCAGGGTTTTGTGCAGGGTTTCCACAGTGGGGTTGTCCTGGGCCACCACGGTCTCCACCAGGGCAAGCTTCATTTTGCGCATCAGTTTGTCTTTTTTTTCAAAATGATCCATCGCGCCCTGAAGATAAGCTTGCCGCACCCAAAGACGGTTTTTGAACCGGGTAGTCTCTCAAAAATTGAAACCAGCTTTTATACAGGCCCATAAAACTTTCGTGCAGCAATGTACCAGAATTTTTCAAAAAGTGGATATTAACGGGATTTTACAAGAAAGTCCATACCCTTAACAAAGGCAAACAAGAAAATTTACCACAAAAGAGAAAGGGCATGGACAGGTATTTTGGCCTGGCGGTTGGTTCCCCAAAGCCATTGGAATTAAACGCGCCGGAGATTTTATGCTGAAAATGCCAATCCGGCTGTTAAGATGCACGAGCCGGTTGAAGCCAAAAGGCGCAGGCCCTTTTGGCAACAGCTTTATAAAACCTGTTATGAAAAACAGGCTTTAAAGCTTGTCAATCCACGAAATTCTTGGCCTCTCCCTTGCCACGGGGTTGTCAATTCTGCCTTTGGGCCAGCCCAGGGTAAGCGAAGTGATAATCCTGAAAGGCTCTTCTATATCCAGACTCTTTTTGAGATCCTTATAAAAGGAAATAGCCTTGGCCAGGGAAACATAGCAGGTGCCAAGCCCCAGCGAATGGGCCGCAAGAACCATGTTCTGACCGCAGATGCCTAGATCCAGGTCAATATCGCCGATTCCCCGCTTGTCTGCCAGAAGCAGGATAAGGCAGGGCGCGCCAAAGAATATGTCGTAATCCGGGTCAGACGCTGCTGCATTTATGCCCCCGCGCGCACGGGGCTCCACCTCGCCGGTTTTAAGGGTCACAAGAAGGGGCAGGAGGGCCTGCTGCCATGCCTTCAAGGACGCGGATTTGTCGCCTGGGGTCTTTTTCTTGCCCCAGGGATGGGGAAGGGTAAGCCATGTTACAATTTTCAGGGCCTTTTTGCAGCGCTCGTTGATAAGGGCAATGGAATCCGCATCATCAATCACAACAAACTTCCAGGGCTGGTTGTTGCCTGCTGACGGCGCAAAACGGCCAGCCTCGATGACCCTTGCAATAAGCTCGCGGGGTACCTTCTTTTTTTTGTACATGCGCACGCTTCTCCGGCGCAGGATAACGCGCTCGGTTTCGGTGAGCTTGTCCGCATATTCCTCAAAAGGCGTATTCTGGGCCAAGCCCAGAGGATTTGGCAGGGTCTTTGTGCCCTCAAAAAGGTGGGCGTTTTTCCAGAAGCCCTGGTCAACCCGGTAATCCCCCTCAATTTTCACCGCACCGGAGGGGCACACGGCCACGCAGTTCTGGCAGGTTATGCACCTAAAATAATCGTACCGTTCATTGGGGCGGGCCTTTTTGTCTTTGATCTCCAGAAGCTGGATGGGGCAGGATGTGACACAGCGGCCGCAGCCCGTGCATATTTCCTGGTTCAAGACAAACCGTGCAAACCTGGCCTGGGGAAAGTTGTAGTCCTTTATTTTATGGATAAGCATCTTGTGCCCTTTCAGGAGGGATGTCTGCAAAGGCTTTGCCCTGTAAGGCGCGCCCTTATTTTTGAAATACACCTCAATTGAATGGCGAGTCAACAAAAAATGAAAAATATTCCCTCTTGGGCTGACCTTTTTTAGAATCAGTTCTATAATTTGCACTTATCAGCTTGATTATCAAGCATATTTTTAATTAGCTCAAATAGAGGCAATTTTTTATCTTGCCCAAAAGCACCAAAAGTATTATGTATAGTGACACGCCAAAAGGCGGTGCATTTCCTGCCTGCAAACGGTCCGGAATTTTTTGCAAAAGCGCGGGGGCTTTTGTTGCCGGGCCAAAATTGTGCAGGCCCTTCCAACAGGAGTCTTTTTTGCATGGACAATCCGGCCAGGTGGTATCGCATAAGCCAGCTTGAAGAACTCTCCGGGGTGAACCGCCGCACCATTCATTTTTATCTCAAGGAGGGCCTGCTGCCGCCCCCAAGAAAAACCGGCCAGACAATGGCTTATTATGATGAGAGCCATTTGCGCAGGCTCAAAATGATAAGCCAGGCCAAACAGCAGGGCGCGCCTCTTTTTGCCATAAAGGAGCAGCTTGGAAATATGGAGGACGCCCTGCCAAGATCGCTTGGCAACAAGCTGCAAGAAAGCAAAAAGGCCCTGCCCAAAAGCGCCCAGGGGCAAAAAACCCGCGAGGCGGTTCTGGAAATAGGCTGCCGCCTTTTCCGGAAAAAGGGCTTTGCCAACACAAAGGTTGCAGACATCACCCAGCGCCTGAAGGTGGGCAAGGGCACCTTTTATTTTTATTTTTCCGACAAAAAGGAGCTTTTTTTGGAGTGCGCCCCCCGCATATTTGCCGAGCTTTTTTCTGTTGGCTGGGAAAAAATCCGTGAGGAGAAAAACCCCCTAAACCGCCTTAAAATGCGCGGGGATCTGGTACTGCCTGTGCTGGACGAGTTCTGCGCCATTCTTTCTCTTGCAAAGGAGGCAATGGCGGAAAAAGACGAGAAGCTAAAAAAGCTGGGCGAGCAGATTTTTACCAGCATCCGCCTTCCTTTGGAGCGCGACATTGAAAAGGGAGTGGAAACAGGCCTGCTGCGCCCCATCAACCCGATGGTTTACGCATCCATGATGATTGGGGGCATGGAAGGCCTCAACCACCTGATCTTAACAAAAAAAAATCTACCCAAAAAATCTTACGAGAATGCGGTTTACGAGCTTTTCACCTTTGGCATGGCAAAGCCAAGCCCTGACGACAGGGCAAGCTGATGCGCGGATGCGGCGGATGCCTTAAACTAACTACTTACTATATAATCGGTGCAGCCGCAGAATGCAGAGCTGGCCGCCCGGAAAATATTGAACAATCCCTGTTATGAAAGGTTTTTTAGGGCGTTTTCGCTTTTGACTTGACTATGCGCTTCTATTTTTTTTAAACAGTAATTGACCTCCCGGTCAAACTGCCGGGAAACTCCATTTTTTTTCAGAAAGGACCCTTCACCATGCGCGATGTTGCTGTTGTCGGGGTGGGCATGACCCGCTTTGGCAAACTTCCGGAAAAAAGCATAAAGGACCTTGTGCGTGAATCCGTCACCGCGGCAATGGAGCACGCAGGAGCAAAGATAGCAGACCTGGACGCAGCTTATGTGGGCAACGCCGCAGCAGGCATAATGACCGGTCAGGAGCAGATAAGGGCGCAGGTAACCCTTTCGGCAATGGGCATAGAGGCAATTCCCATGTACAATGTGGAAAACGCCTGTGCCAGCTCGTCCACCGCCTTTCACCTTGCCTGGACAGCCGTGGCAGCGGGCCTTTACGACTGCGTGCTTGTCTGCGGTTTTGAAAAGCTCTTCGATGAGAACAAGCAGAAATCCTTCATGGCCCTTGGAACCGCCGTGGATGTGGAGATGGTGGCCAAATTTCTGGAGGATTTTGCAAAGCAGCAGAAAACTGAAAGCATTCTCTCCAAGGATTCCGGCAAGAAAAAAAGCATATTCATGGATATGTACGCCTATTACACAAGGCAGTACATGGATCGCTATAATCTCACCCAGGAGCATTTCGCCAAAATAGCGGTGAAGAGCCACAAGAACGGCGCGCTCAACCCCCATGCACAGTACCAGAAGGAAGTCACCCTTGAGGAGGTGTTAAACAGCGGTGATGTGGCCTTTCCCCTTACCCGGATGATGTGCTCGCCCATAGGGGACGGAGCTGCTGCGGCCATTCTCTGCTCAAAGGAAAAGGCAGCCCAGTTCACCAACAGGCCCGTTTGGGTTTCTGCAAGCGTTGTGGGTTCGGGCAAGCCCTCTTCGGGCCTGGATGACACATTAACCAAGCGCCTTGGGCCAAAGGCCTTTGCAATGGCGGGCATAGGCCCGGATGAGCTTTCGCTCATCGAGGTGCATGACGCCACAAGCCCTTCGGAAATAATCACCCTTATCGAACTTGGAATATGCCCCGGAGAAAAGGCCCCGGCCTGGATAGACAACGGGGTCATGGAAACAGATGGAGCCATGCCCACAAACACTTCCGGCGGCCTGGCCTCCAAGGGGCATCCCATAGGCGCAACAGGCATGGGCCAGATTCACGAAATTATTTTACAGCTTCGCGGCGAGGCAGGCCCCCGCCAGGTGAAAAACCCAAAGGTGGGCATGACCCACAACGGCGGCGGCATATTGGGGGTGGATGCAGCGGCCATGGCCCTGCATATTTTCAAAAATTAGGCCAGCCTCCTCCCTTGGGGGATGGGGAGCTTTTCCTGCCAATTTTAAGGCTTGGCTGACAAGGCATAACAAATAAGGAGGGGGAAGATGCAAGACAATAACCGGAAATACTGGAATATGGACATTGAGCCAAAGCTAAACACCCCGGCCATGCTGGATCTGCAATGGGCAAAGCTGCAAAAGGCCCTGGAATGGCAGTACGAAAACACGCCCTTTAACAGGGAGCGCTTTGACGCCGCCGGGGTGAAGCCAAAAGACATAAAAAGTCTGGAGGATTTTTCCAAGGCCATTCCGGTTGCAGGCCAGCCCGAAGTCCGCGAGGTCATCGGCAAGGTGGGCCTGGATATGCAAAAGCTCATGCTCCACCTTTTTGGCCAGTCGCGGGTGGATGATCTTTATCTTTTGACCACCACTTCCGGCACAACGGGCATTCCCACCCCCTACCCCAACTTCAAAAAGGCCTTAAACGGCGGCAAAGAGCTTATGGGCAGGGCAGCCTGGCGCATGGGCCTGCGTCCGGGCGACAAAATCGCCCTGTGCTTCGGCCTTTCCATGCACGCGGCAGGCACGCCCCAAATCCTCTGGTACCAGGACTTTCCGGGAATAACCATAATCCCCATAGGAGCCGAGGCCGGAACCGAAAAAATCCTCCAGTTCATGCAGCTTTTCGGGGCCAATGTGTTCACCGGAACCCCAAGCCTTGCCCTGCATCTTATCGAGCGCTGCCCGGAGGTTCTGGGCATACCCATAAAAAACCTGGGCATAAAGATACTCATTCTGGGCGCAGAGCCGGGCGCGGGCATTCCCGAAGTGCGCTCGCGGCTGGAAAGCGAATATGGGGCAAAGGTGTTTGATGCAGGCGCAGGTTACGGCTGCTCCTGCGATCACCCAATCTACCAGGGTATGCACTGGCTTGCTGACGACAAGTGCCTTTACGAGCTTATTGACCCTGAAACAAAGGAGGTTGTGCCCATAACCCACGGGGCCACGGGCATAATGGTGGGAACATCTCTAGAGCCTGAAACAGCCGTCTGGTTTGATATGCGCTTCACTTTAGGCGACATCCATCAGGTTTTCACAGAGCCATGCCCCTGCGGAACAACAGGTTTCCGTTACAAGGTGGTGGGCCGCTCGGACGATATGCTAAAGGTCAAGGGCGTGCCTGTTTATCCGGCTGCCATCGAGGGCGTCATTCACGGCCTGCCCGAAAAACTCACCGGCCATTTCCGAATTGTGCTGGACGAGCCGCCCCCGCGCGTTGTTCCGCCATTAAAGCTCAAGGTGGAATATGCCCAGGGTGTTACTAAAGGCGAGCTGCCGGGCCTGGAAAAGGAGCTTTCCGATAAAATGCACAGGCTGCTCAAAATAAGGCCTGCAATAACCTGGCTTGCGCCAAACACATTGAGCCGCGAAACCAAAAAGACCCAGCTTTTGGAAAAGGCCTACGAGGAAAAGTAGAAGCACGAATTTGCACCCCGGCAGGCGAGTAAAAAAACCCGCCCTATGCCTAAAGTGCTTTTTGAGCCGCAAAAATCCAATCGGGCGCTCGCTTTAATGGTGCGGCCCGCCAAATATAAGGAGGTTGACTTTGGGCATAACAGTCGCCGTTACAGGGGCAAACAGCTACTTTGCCTCCACAATGCTGCCGCTCTTGGCAGCAGATGAGGCTGTGGAAAAAATAATCGGCATTGATGTAACACCCCAGCGGGCGGATTACCCCAAGCTGAAGTTTGTGCAGATGGATGTTCGCGACAAGGGCCTTGCTGATGTCTTAAAGGGCTGCCACACGGTTTATCACCTTGCCTTTGTTGTGGATGAGCGCCACGACAAAAAGCAGACAAACGACATAAACATAAACGGCTCGAAAGCTGTTTTTGATGCCTGCGTTAAAAACAAGGTAAAAAAGGTCATCTACACAAGCTCGGCCACAGCCTACGGCGCACACAGGGAAAACCCCCTTTCCATCACAGAGGAAAGGCCCTTGAATCCCAACCCGGATTCCTATTATTCCTCCGGCAAGGCCCAGGTGGAGGCCTTTGCCCAGGAGTTTTTTGCAAGGCACCCGGAAATTGTTTTCACCATACTCCGGGCAGGCCTTTGTGCTGGCCCCAACATCAACAACATGTTTTCAGACTTCTGGAGCCGCAAGGCCTCAATTTTTATCAGCGGCAGGGACCCTTACATTCAGCTCATCCACGAAGAGGATTTGGGAACAGCCCTTTACCTTGCATATAAAAAGGACATCCCCGGCGTTTACAATGTGGCCGCAGCAGATGCCCTTGCCACCCGCTGGGTTTTTGCCAAGGCAGGGGTCACCCTTGTTCGCCTGCCTGCGCGGATTTTAAAGACCATTGCCAACATCGCCTTTGCCCTGCATCTTGAAAAGGTGAGCCAGGGCTGGCTCTCCCTTTCCGAATATACAATCCACATAAGCTCGGAAAAATTTAAAAAGGCCACAGGCTGGCAGCCCAAATGGACATCCGAGGCAACTTTTCTTGATTACCTTGCCGCCCGCAAGGGCAGGTCAAAGGGAAAATGAGCGCAAATGCAGCAATTTTGTAAGGAGTAAATCATGAGCGCCTGGACAAAAGTCAAACACGCCGTCATCTCCCGCTTTGTAAAAATCCGCCCGCTGATGCTGCCGGGCATGAAATTTGTCGAACTCAATTACTATGTTGGCAGGATTCCGGTTTTGAAAAGGCTGCATCCCTGGGTGCGCTCCGAAAGAAATTCGAGCAGCTACCTGCCCATAAAAATTTCTGTGGATCAAACCCTGGGCCAGCCCGAAAACGAGGTCATGCCCCCCCAGATTCTCCATGATTTGATTGACCTGGCAAACACCCATGTGATCATGGAATGCTGTTTGTGCCGCAACACCCAGCAGTGCGAGAACCACGCCATTGACATAGGCTGCCTTTTCATGGGGCCGTCTGCAAACGACATCCCCGAAAAAATAGGCCGCAGGGTGACCAAGGAGCAGGCCCATGCCCATGTGGAAAAGGCCATGGAAAACGGGCTTGTGCCAATGGCAGGCAAGGTGCGGGTGGATAACTTTCTCTTTCTCACACCGGAGCGCCACCAGCTTCTGTCCGTGTGCTTCTGCTGCCACTGCTGCTGCATGATGGGCTATTACCGCCATGCAGGAGCGCAGATGGATCAGATGATGGTTCCCATTGAAGGGGCTGTGGTGGAAGTGACGGACGCCTGCAAGGGCTGCGGAACCTGCATCGAGACCTGCATATTCAAGGCCATAACCATTGAAAACGGCCGGGCCGTGCATTCGGACGCCTGCCGGGTCTGCGGCCGCTGCGTGCGCTACTGCCCCAACAATGCGGTTACGCTGCGGCTGACACAGAAAGACTATCTTGAGAAAGTAAAAAAACGAATACTGGAATATGTTGATCTGTAAAAGTCAGGGGCGGTTCCAGGAAAACGATAGCTGCGTTATGCGGGGCATCGCCGGGTCTCGATGTACCAGCAGTACACCCTCGCCCCGGAAAAGCCCCGCAAGCCTTGCTCTCCTTTCCCTGGAACCGCCCTGTTCGTTTGTGCTTAAGGGAGGGAAGCTCCTTTACCTGGAACAGCCCTGTGGCATTCGATCCCTGCCACCCTGTTCGTTTGTGCTTGAGAGGGTAATACGCTCCAAGTTGGGTTGTGCCAGCTTGAGCGCAAGTTAAAGTTCAGCCCTATAAAAACCCTATCTGCCCGCCTCCTGCCAGACCAAAGCCTTTGGCTTGCATCCGCTTGGCTTCTGTGCCAAAATCCCTTTCATTCATAAGTTAACAAAAGCGCTTGTTATTTGCCTGTCCGGGCATTTATCCGGCCAGGAAAACGCATTTATAACAAAGGAGAGTGCCAGATGGAGGTCAAGCAATTTCCCGTCCGCAATGTGGCTGATATAGCCCAAATTGAAAAGGTTGCCTATAAAGAGCGGGTGCCTGAAAACAGCACCATGGAGCTATTGGAAAAGGGTGCGGCCATAAACCCGGATGCAGTTGCCCTGTCCTTTCTTATGAACGGGGATTCATACCAGACGCCTATTCCCATAACCTACAGGCAGCTCATCGGCAAAATCCGCCAGGCAGCCAATATGTTTGCTGATCTGGGTGTTGGCCCTGGCGATACGGTCACCTACATTCTGCCAAGCATTCCCCAGACCCACTACACCCTTTGGGGGGCAGAGGCCGCAGGCATTGCAAACCCCATCAATCCGCTGCTTGAGGCAGCCACCATAAAGGAAATATGCATTGCAGCCAAAACCAAGGTGCTTGTGTGCTTGGGGGATTTGCCCGGAACCGAAATATGGAAAAAGGTTGATTTAATACGCAAGGAAATTCCGACCCTAAAGGCGATTCTGCGGGTTATGGGGCCTACAGATGCGGCCCAGGCCATTTACAGCTTTGACGAAAAGATTGAGCAGTACCCGGCAGACAAGCTTGCCTTTGAGCGCAAAATAAGCCCGGACGACATTGCCAGCCTGTACCACACGGGCGGCACCACGGGCACGCCCAAGCTTGCCAGACGCACCCATTACAACGAGTGCATAATGGCATGGGACATAATGGTAATGGGCGGGCTGATGCCCGGCGACACGGTGATGTGCGGGCTGCCCCTTTTCCACTGCAACGGCACCATAGTGACGGGTCTTACGCCCTTTTCCATAGGCGCCCATGTTGTGCTGCTCTCGCCCATGGGCTACCGCGAGCCGGGCATAATGAAAAACTTCTACAAAATAGTGGAAAAATACCGCCCCGCGGTTTTCTCGGCTGTGCCCACCGTGCTTTCCGTGCTGCTGGATATGCCTGTGGGCAATGCGGACATAAGCAGCCTGCGCTATGTTGTGTGCGGGGCTGCGCCCTTGTCTGTGGAGCTTTTCAAACGCTTTGAAGCCCACACGGGCATGAAAATTCTTGAAGGCTACGGCCTTACGGAAGGCGCTGTGGCCTCGTCCATAAACCCCAAGGACGGCGAGCGCAAGGTGGGCTCTGTGGGCATAAGAATGCCCTACCAGAACATAAAAATTGTTCAGGTGAACGACCAGGGCGAGTATGTAAAGGATTTGCCCCAGGGCGAGATTGGTGCTGTGTGCATAAAAGGCCCCAACATTTTTAAAGGCTATGTGGAGGATCGCCACAACAAAAACATCTGGGTGGGGGACGGCTGGTTCAACACCGGAGACCTTGGCCGCCTGGATTCTGACGGCTACTGCTGGCTCACGGGCCGCAAAAAGGAGCTTATCATCCGTGGCGGCCACAACATAGATCCGGCCAGCATTGAGGAACCCATCTACCGTATGCCCAACATCAAGATGGTGGCCGCTGTTCCCAGGCCGGACCCCCATGCAGGCGAGGTGCCGGTTGCCTATGTGGAGGTTGCCCAGGATTCGGGCCTCACAACAGAGCAGATAATGGACTGGGCCAAGGCCAACATTGGCGAGCGGGCCGCCGTGCCAAAGGAAATCATCATCACCCCACAGATTCCCCTCACGCCTGTTGGCAAAATCTTCAAACCAGCTTTAAAATGGGACGCCACCCGCAGGGCATACGAGCAGGAGCTTGTTGCTTTGGGTGACATGGCCCAATCCGTAACAATAACGGTGGGCGAGGACAAGGTTCACGGCACAAAGGCCCTTATCCGCATAAAGGCTGCGCCCCAGGCCAATGCAGCGGCCCTTGCCCAGAAGGTGCAGGAGCTGCTTGCCCGCTACACGGTGAAGTTTGATGTGGAGGTGGAGTAGCTTTGAACTTGCGCGGCCAAAGGCCGCACCTTTAAAGAATTGCCGGGGAGGGCCTCTTGCCTTGAAGCCTTCCCCGGCAAAACTATTCCCTGCCCCCAATACCGTCATATTGGTACAGGTCGCAGAAAAAACAGATAGCTACCCATTTAAATATGTCCGAAAGCTCTCCCCAGATTCCCATTGTCATTATTGCCGGCCCCACAGGTGCAGGCAAAACCGGCCTTGCTCTTGAGCTTGCGGAGCGCTTTGATGCCCAGATAATTTCGGCAGATGCTGTTGCGGTTTACCGGGGCATGGACATAGGCACAGCCAAGCCGAGCATGGCAGAGCGCAACCGGGTTGGCCATCACCTCATCGACATTTTAAACCCTGACGAGCCTTATGATGCAGCCCGCTTTGCAGAGGATGCTTCGGCCATAATCCAAAACCTGGCAAAAGATGGAAAAAAAGCCTTTGTGGTGGGCGGCACGGGCCTTTACATAAAGGCGCTTTTGTACGGCCTCATAAAAAAGGGCCGCTCGGACAAAGCCTTAAGGGAGAGCCTGCGCGCAGAGCTTGCCCAAAAAGGCCCAAAAGCCATGCACGAGCGGCTTGCCGCCCTTGATCCGGCGGCTGCACAAAGAATTCACGCCAACGATTCCTTTCGCGTTCTCCGGGCAATAGAAATATGCGAGCTTACAGGCAGGCCAGTTGCCGAGTTGCGCGATGAGCACGGCTTTGCCAAACCCCGTTACAGTGCGCTTTTCTTCTGCCTTAAACTTGACAGGCAGACCCTTTACGGGCGCATAAACCGCAGAGTTGAGCAAATGGTTGAAGAGGGCCTTGCTGACGAGGTGCGCGCTCTTATAAAAAAAGGTTACGGGCCGCAGCTAAAGCCCATGCAGGCCATAGGCTATTGCCAGATGGCCCGCTTTGTGGCAGGCGAAATATCCCTTGATGAGGCAATATCTTTGACCCAGCGGGACACCCGGCGCTTTGCCAAGCGCCAGCTCACATGGTTTGCCGCCATGCCGGGCATAAGCTGGGTTGAGCCCCATAATGCCAAAGGCATGGCAGACCTGATTTCCACGCACCTGAACAAGCCCTGAACACATCGTTTTTTTACGCCTGAAAGAAAAAATCCTTGACAGGGAAAAAAGTTGCCGTCATAGTTTTCCATCATTTGATGGAAACATTCTTTGGGAAACGCCTTTTGGAAACCCTGTTTTTTTAGATCCTGCATGGAGGCCGCCACGCTTACTGCTCTGGAAAAAGCCCGCAAGGACCCCTCGTCCATGAAGGGCCGCATCCTTGAAGTCGCCCGCCGGATTTTCGGCCAGTACGGCTTCCACGGCACCACCACGCGCATGATAGCCCAGGAAGTGGGCATAGACATCTCCACCCTCTATTATCATTGGGGTGAAAAGGGCGATCTCTACGAAGCAGTGGTTTTGGACATCTACGAGGACCTGCGCGAGCAGCTTGTGGAGGTGGAAAAGCGCATCCACGGCCTGGCCCTTGAAAAACGCATGGAAATTGCCGTGGAGATGATGACCGATTACCTTTTCGAGCGGCCCGAAATCAGCAATCTCACCTTGTTCCGCTATTTTGCCAAGACCCGCCATGCCTCTCCGCTGGATTTTCGGGTGCCTGAAATAATGGGCAATATCGCCCACAGCATGGGGCTGGTTTCCGATAAAAAGCAGCTTCAGCCGGACGCAAAAATGAAGATGCTTGCCGTGATGAATGCGATTCACAACTTTGTTTCAGGCCAGAACTTCTTTCTTACAATGCTGGATATGGATGAAAAAGAGTATGTGAAGGGGGTAAAGGAAACGCTTAAGTTTCTTATAATTCCGGCCTTTGTGCATAATGGAGCCGCCCCCAAAAGAGCGTGAGACCATAAGAAAAACGCCTTTGGCCTTGGCATGGGCCTGCGGGCGGAAAAACCAATGGAACAGAAGCTTTTAGGGATTATCCATGACCGCCCTTTGGGTGCCAAAGGGCATGAAAAGGCCGGGCATGAAGCCCTTGTTTTACAGTTGTAAAATAATATTCGATGCCGTGTTTTGTATCACACCCGAATTAAAGGAGGACAAACGATGGCGCTGAAAAAGGAAGCAATAGGCAAGAAAATCGGGCCCATCACAAAGGAGTACACCTGGCGGGATGTAGTGCTGTACGCTTTAGGCGTTGGTGCCGGATTTGACGAGCTGGATTATGTCTATGAGAAGGACCTCAAGGTCATTCCCAGCTTTTCCATTGCCGCGATTTTCGACTTCTTGAGCCATGTGGGAGCAGAATCCAATGTGAATCTTGCAGGGCTTCTCCACGGAGAGCAGGAGCTGATTTTTCACAATCCCATTCCCACGGAAGGCAAGTTCGTCACAACAGGCCGCATCACCAATTATTATGACCTTGGCGAGAAAAAGGGCGCTCTTATCATCGGCAAGGGCGTTACCCGCGATGCCAAGGGCAAGAAGCTCTTCACCAACATAATGACCCTGTTTGGCCGCAAGGACGGCGGGTTCGGCGGCGAAGCGCCACCCAAGAAGCCTGTGGAAATCCCCGAAAGGGAGCCGGACTTTGTGGTGGAGGAGCAGCCCAGCAAAAACCAGCCTCTGGTTTACCGGCTTTCGGGCGACATCTTCCAGCTTCATGTTGACCCGGAATTTGCCAAGATGTCCGGCTTTGAAATGCCCATCATGCACGGCCTTTGCACTTTGGGCTTTGCCTGCCGGGCCTGCATTTCAAGCCTTTGTCCGGGTCAGCCGGAAAAGGTCAGGCGCTTCAAGTGCCGCTTTTCCAAAACCCTGTATCCGGGCCAGCCCATCAAAATCCTCATCTGGAAAACAGCAGACGGCGAGGCTGTATGGCGCGTTGTCAACACCCAGACCAACGATACGGTCATTGACCAGGGCCTTTTTGTGTATGGCGATACCCCTGTGGAGATGGAGCCGGAAGTCCTTTATAACGGCCGTGTTGCCATTGTCACGGGTGCAGGCGGCGGCCTTGGCAGGGCCTATGCCCTTGAGCTTGCCAAGCGCGGCTGCAAGGTGGTGGTAAACGACCTTGGCGGCTCGCGGGACGGCTCCGGCGGCGGCGATGCCACTCCAGCCCAAAAGGTTGTGGATGAAATAAAGGCCTTTGGCGGCGAGGCGGTTGCCAACTACGACAATGTGGCCACAGTCGAAGGCGGCGCAAACATCGTCAAGACTGCCGTGGACAATTTCGGCAAGGTTGACATCCTCATCAACAACGCGGGCATTCTGCGCGACAAGAGCTTTATAAAGATGGAGCCTGAAAACTGGCAGGCGGTTTTGGGTGTGCATTTGAACGGCGCATACAATGTCACCAAGCCAGCCTTTGCAATAATGAAGGAAAACGGTTTTGGCCGCATTGTGATGACCACCTCGGCAGCAGGCATTTACGGCAACTTCGGCCAGACCAACTACTCGGCAGCCAAAATGGGCCTTGTGGGCATGATGAACACCATCAAGCTGGAAGGCGGCAAGTACAACATCAAGGCAAACACGGTGGCACCTTTAGCCGCCTCCCGCCTCACCGAGGATGTTCTGCCGCCCGATCTCTTTGAAAAATCCAGCCCGGCATTTGTTGCGCCGCTGGTTCTGTATCTTTGCTCCGATCAGTGCCAGGAGTCGGGCCGCATTTACAACGCGGGCATGGGCTTCTTCAACCGGGCCGCCCTTGTAACCGGGCCTGGCGTTGTGCTCACCAGCCAGGGCGAATTCCCTGAACCCGATGACATCAAGGCCAATCTTGCCAAGGTGGAAAAACTTGCTCCGGGCAAGGAATACTGGGAGTTGAACGCCCAGGTGGGGGATGCTCTCATGGCCTTTTCCGCTCCGCCTCCCCAGGCAGCGGCTGCAGCAGATGCAGGCCCTTCGGTGGGAGATTTCTTTAACGAGATGGAAGCCCACTTTGTGCCGGAAGCCGCAGCAGGCGTGGATGTTGTATTCCAGTACAACATTTCCGGCTCCGGCGGCGGAAGCTGGTATGCCATTGTCAAGGATCAGACCTGCAAGGTTGCCAAGGGCCAGCACGAAAAGCCCACCACCACCATAGACATGGCTGCCCCGGATTTCATGGCAATGATGAAAAAGCAGATTACGCCCATGAACGCCTACACATCGGGCAAACTCAAAATTTCCGGGGACCTCATGAAGTCCCAGCTCATTGAGAAGCTTTTCAAAGAGTAAACCGGAAAGGGAATACAAAGCCGACGGCAAGGCTGTCGGCTTGAGATATCCGACCATTATTCATAAAAAGGAGAAAGAACATGGTAGGCATCACATCATACGGCGCATACATCCCCCGGATGAGGTTGGACCGCATGTCCATCTTCCAGGCCATGGGCTGGTTCGCCCCGGCAATCATGGTTGTGGCCCAGGGCGAGCGCTCCATGTGCTACTGGGATGAGGACTCGCTCACAATGGGCGTTTCCGCAGCCCAGGACTGCTTGAAGGGCATGGACAAAAACAAGCTGGACGGCGCTTACTTTGCGTCCACCACCTTCCCTTATGCAGACCGCCAGAATGCGGGCATCATAAAGGCTGCCTTGAACCTCAAGGATGAGATAATCTCCGCCGACTTCACCGGGTCCATAAGGGCCGGGGCAAGTGCGGTTCTTGCAGGCATAAACGCAGTGGCCAGCGGCGAGCGCAGCAATGTGCTGGTTGCAGCAGCAGACAAGCGCGAGACCCGGCCCGCATACTTCTATGAAATGTGGTACGGGGACGGCGCTGGCGCTTTGAGCCTTGGCAAGGAGAATGTCATTGCCGAGTATCTAGGCTCCCACACCGTGACCTACGACTTTGTGGATCACTACCGGGGCGGCCTGAACCGCTTTGACTATGTGTGGGAAGAGCGTTGGGCAAGGGATGAAGGGTATTCCAAGATTTATCCTGAAGCCATAAACGGCCTTTTGAAGAAACTCAATCTTTCGGCCAAAGATGTTTCCAAGTTCGCCTTCCCCTGCATCTTCAAGGCAGAGTACAAGGGCATTGCCAAGGCAATCGGCGCAAAGCCGGACCAGATGGTGGACAACAAGCACGAGGTCTGCGGCGAATGCGGAACCGCCCACAGCCTTATCATGTTCATATCCGCCCTGGAAGATGCCAAGCCCGGCGACATCATCGTTATGGCCGCCTTTGGCCAGGGCTGCGATGCAATGGCCTTCAAGGTAACAGAAGAAATTTTGAAGCTTGCCCCCCGTAACGGCTTTGCAGGCTGCATTGCAAGCAAGAAGATTATTGACAACTATAACAAGTTTCTGGTGTGGCGCCAGCTCATCACCCCGGAAATGGGCATACGGGCCGAGGCTCCCACCCAGACAGCCATGTCCACCCTGTGGCGCAAGCGCAAGATGATTTTGGGCCTTGTGGGCGGCAAGTGCAAAGAGTGCGGCACGCCCCAGTTCCCCAGGCAGGATATCTGCGTTAATCCTGACTGCGGCGCTCATCACAGCCAGGAGGACTACGAGTTCTCCCACCGCACAAGCTATATCAAGACCTTCACGGGCGACCTGCTCTCCGTGTCCGTTGACCCGCCCAACAAGTACGGCCTCATCCAGTTTGAGGGCGGTGGCCGCTATATGTGCGACTTCACGGACTGCGACCACGAGGAGCTGAAGGTGGGCCTGCCCATGAAGATGATGTTCCGCCGCCGCTATGTTGACAAGGAGCGGGGATTTACCAACTACTTCTGGAAGGCCACGCCCGACCGCCCCAAAATGGCAGAGCTTGCCAAAATTCGCTTTGATGGCCGCGTGGCGGTCATCACGGGTGCTGGCGGCGGTCTTGGCCGCGTCTATGCCCTTGAGCTTGCCAAGCGGGGCTGCAAGGTGGTGGTCAACGACCTTGGCGGCTCGCGGGATGGCTCCGGCGG
The DNA here is from genome assembly GCA_020060085.1 of Desulfobacterales bacterium. Classification (GTDB taxonomy): domain Bacteria; phylum Desulfobacterota; class Desulfobacteria; order Desulfobacterales; family Desulfatibacillaceae; genus JAGVAW01. Next base: position 5,668 of record JAGVAW010000309.1, on the reverse strand, counting down.
CGGCGATGCAACCCCGGCTCAGAAGGTTGTGGATGAGATCAAGGCCCTTGGCGGCGAGGCGGTTGCCAATTACGACAATGTGGCCACCAAGCAGGGCGGCGAGAACATCATAAAGACCGCCCTGGACACTTTCGGCACAGTTGACATTCTCATCAACAATGCGGGCATCCTACGGGACAAGAGCTTCCTTAAAATGGAGCCTGAAAACTGGAAGGCTGTTCTGGATGTGCATTTGAACGGCGCATATTTTGTAACCAAGCCCGCTTTTGAGATAATGCGCGAAAAGGGCTTTGGCCGCATCATAATGACAAGCTCGGCAGCAGGCCTTTACGGCAACTTTGGCCAGACCAACTACTCGGCAGCCAAGATGGCCCTTGTGGGACTGATGAACACCTTGAAGCTTGAGGGCAACAAATACAACATCAAGGTCAACACTCTGGCCCCCATCGCGGCATCCCGCCTCACCGAAGACATAATGCCGCCGGACATCTTTGCCAAGATGAAGCCCGAATTTGTGTCACCCCTTGTGCTTTATCTTGCCAGCGAGGACTGCAAGGCCACGGGCCACATCTACAACGCAGGCATGGGCTATTTCAACCGCGCAGCCTTTGTAACCGGCCCGGGTGTGCAGCTTGGCGACCCGGCCAACCCGCCGTCAATTGAGGACATTGCAGACAGTTGGGCAGACATCAACGACCTGGATGGCGGCAAGGAGCTAAATGACGCCACAGCAGCCCTGATGGATCTGGCCACACCCAAGGCCCCCAAAGAGGACAAGCCCAAGGCCGCAGCCCCGGCAGCAGGCGGAGGTGGCGGAGGCGGTGCGAATGTGGCTCCCATCTTTGATGCAATGCCCGCCCACTTCAAGCCCGATGCCGCAGCAGGCGTGGATGTTGTGTTCCAGTACAACATCTCCGGCCCCGGCGGCGGAGACTGGTTTGTGGTCATAAAGGATTCCGCCTGCAAGGTGGAAAAGGGCCAGCACGAGAAGCCCACGGCCACCTTGCAGCTTAGCGACGAAGACTGCATGAATATGTTCACCGGCAAGCTCAACCCCATGACAGCCTTCACATCCGGCAAGCTTGTCATCAAGGGCGATGTCATGAAAACCCAGATAATCGAAAAGGTTTTCGAACCACCCAAATAGGAGGAGGTATCCACCATGGCCACAGGAATCAGAGACAAGGTAGCGATCATCGGTATGGGCTGCACCCGTTTCGGCGAGCGCTGGGATGTGGGCGGCGAGGAACTCCTCGTTGAAGCTTTTGAGGAAGCTGTCGCTGACGCTGGAATCGAAAAGAAGGACATCCAGGCTGCATGGTTTGGCACCTGCCTGGAGGAGATAAATGTCGGCAAGAGCGGCCTGCCGCTTTCAACAAGCCTGCGGCTTCCCAACATTCCGGTCACGCGCACGGAAAACTATTGCGCCACGGGCACGGAAGCTTTCAGAGGGGCGGTCTATGCCGTGGCTTCGGGCGCTTACGACATCTGTCTTGCCCAGGGCCTGGAAAAGCTCAAGGATACGGGTTACGGCGGCCTGCCCAACCCTGGGTCCAACGGCGGCACCCTGCCCTGGCAGTGGTGGCCCAACCTCACGGCCCCCGGCTCATTTGCCCAGCTTGCTTCGGCATACGGTGCCAAGTACAAGAGAAGCGATGCCCAGATAAAGGACGCCATGAGCCACATCTCGGCCAAGAGCCATGCAAACGGGGCCAAGAATCCCAAGGCCCACCTTCGCAAGGTTGTGAGCAAGGACCAGATAAAGGCGTCCCCCATCATTGCCCATCCGCTGGGGCTGTTTGACTGCTGCGGCGTTTCGGACGGCTCGGCCTGCGCCATTGTCACCACGCCGGAAATCGCAAAGAAGCTTGGCAAAAAGGACATCATCTCGGTCAAGGCGCTTCAGCTTGCCCTTTCCAGCGGCTCGGAAATGGCCTTTGATGACTGGGACGGCGACCACTTTGTCACCACCAGCATTTGCAGCAAGCGGGCTTATGCAGAAGCGGGCATAACAAATCCCCGCGAGGAAATCTCCATGATGGAGGTTCACGACTGCTTCTCCATCACAGAGCTTGTCACCTACGAGGATTTGCACATATCCCCGCGCGGCAAGGCCATTGATGACATCTTGAGCGGCTTTTACGATGCTGACGGCGGACTGCCCTGCCAGATTGACGGCGGCCTCAAGTGCTTTGGCCACCCCATCGGCGCATCGGGCCTGCGGATGCTCTATGAAATGTACCTCCAGCGCCAGGGCAAGGCCGGCGAGCGCCAGCTCAAAGACCCCAAGCTGGGCCTTACCCACAACCTGGGCGGCTTCCCGTTCATGAATGTGTGCGCAATCTCCATTGTGGGCAAGCTGGACGCCTGATGTAACAGGGCACTGGTATTCGACAAAACAAGGCGGCAGGGGGCTTTGGGTTTTCCAAGGCCCCCTGCTACCGGGCGCTGGCCGACATGCTTGGCATATCAATCTTCATGAATACCAGCATGGAAGAGGTGATAGCCTTCAAATGCTGCGCCCTGCCGGATCAAAACCTGGAAATACACCTGCATAACAGCGGCACGGAAACTATTGTCGTAACAAGCCGCTTTGTGCTGGATAACGGCCCGAAGCCTTTGACAATAACCGCTGTTTATCCGCCTGGAGGCATAAAACTCGCCCCCGGCCAGACAGCGGCCATATACACCAGTATGGATGAAAGGGTCTGGGCGCAGTACCGCTCCATAAGCTTTGAAGAGCAGGGCGGCAGACTTCACAATTTTGCCATCAACACCAACACGGGCTGAAAAACAGGCTGGCGCAAGCGGCCCAAAAAGTATGGGAGAAGGCAATGGACATTCTCAATTATACTGATGACCACAAGAAGTTCCGGGAAGACCTGCGCGCATTTCTGGCAAAGGAGGTCAATCCCTTCATTCCCCAGTGGGAAAAGGATCACATTGTTCCAAAAGAGGTCTGGCGCAAGATGGGCGAAGCCGGTTTTCTCTGCACAGCCCAGGCAAAGGAGTTCGGCGGCCACGGCAAGGACTTCCTTTATTCGGTCATTGTGTGCGAGGAAACATCGCGCACGGGATTCACCGGCCTCACCGCATCCCTGCACAGCGACATAGTGGTCCCCTATATCGAAACCTTCGGCACACTTGAGCAGAAGAAAAAGTACATCCCCAAATGCACTTCGGGCGAGTGCATAAGCGCGGTTGCCATGACAGAGCCGGACCACGGCTCGGACCTTGCCTCCATGACAACAATCTTTGAGGAAGACGGCGACCATTACATTATAAACGGCACAAAGACCTTCATCAGCAACGGCATAAACTGCGGGCTGGTGGTGGTGGCCGCCCGCGACCCCAGGGCTGATAATCCCTACCAGGCCATTAGCATGTTCATAGTGGAAGACGGCACGCCGGGCTTTGGCCGGGGCAAGCACCTGGAAAAAATGGGCTGGCACAGCCAGGACACAGCCGAGCTTTTCTTCTCCAAATGCCGCATTCCCAAGGCAAACCTTCTTGGCCAGCTTGGCGGCGGATTCATCATCCTCATGGAAAAGCTCCAGCAGGAGCGCCTTGTATGCGCCATAGGCGCAGTCTGCGCTGCCGAACAGGTGGTGGAAAAGGTCATCGAATACTGCAAAAACACAAAGGAGCCAAGCGGCAAGCCCATATCCAAAAACCAGGGTACCCAGTTTGCCCTTGTGGAAATGGCAACCGAGGCCAAGCTTGGCCGCGTGTTTGTGGATAAGCTAATCGCCGACCACATGGAAAAGAAAGCCGTTGTGGTGGAAGTCTCCATGGCCAAATACTGGACAACCGATCTGGCCAAACGCACCGTTGACAGAGCAATGGACATCGTGGGCGATCCGGGCTACCTGGAAGCCTTCGGCCTTGCCCGCGGATTCAGAGATGTGCGCGTCATGCCCATATTTGCCGGCACAAACGAAATCATGAAACGCATCGCAGCCGGCTTCATGGGCCTGTAAAAACAAGTTGTCTGCAATGGATTTGCAGGGGGGGAACTTTTTTGAAAAAAAGTTCCCCCCCTGCACCCCCCTTCAAAAAACTTCAAGTTATTATTTCAGATAGTTATTTGCCATATAGAAGTTTTGAGCAAGCTGACAGAAAAGGGCGTTCCAAGGCGCAGCAGCCAGCAGCCCCAAAACAAAAAGGGCGTTCACTAGTTGCAGTCGGCTGTTTTAACCATTATAATTTTCTTAATATTTTAAGTTTTTTTGAAAGGGGTGTGGGGAAAACTTTTTTTCCAAAAAAAAGTTTTCCCCACAAATATTTTCAGGCTTTTTTGTTTTTTTATCTGTCTTTGTCTTTTTTCCTGGTGTTTGCAAATGGCTTTTTTGTGCGAGACTGCAAAAATTGAAGTTGAGGGCAAAGCTCCAGCCAAAGTTGGCGTGATGGCTGACAGCCACGGCGAGCCAAAGGTTTTGCGCAGAGGGGTGGAAAGGCTTTTGGAGTTAGGTTGCAGCCTTTTGGTTCATCTAGGGGATGTGGTGGATTCCGCACGGCCTGAAACTGCGGATGCCTGCGTGGACATTCTTTGCAAAAACAAGGTGTTCACGGTAAAGGGCAACAATGATCACCAGATTGTTGCCTCCCATGACGGCCGCCCCGGCGGGCCGGTGAGCGAACAGACCGTTCAATGGCTCAAAAACCTGCCCTGCCGCCTGCTCTATCAAAAGGCGGTTTTTGTGCATTCCCTGCCCTATGTGGGCCGCATGGGGCTTTCTGCCCTTGCCCGCAGCATGGAGCCGCCCCAGATGCTTGCCTACCTTTCGGGCAAACCGGCTCAATTCCTTTTTCGGGGCCACAGCCACAGCCCTCTTGTGGCCCACCTGGAAGGGGGCAAAACCCGCCCGACCCTTGCCAGCCTGATTCCGCCCCAGGATCAGGCCCTGGACGCAGCCCCCCTCACGCCCTGCATAGTCACCTGCGGCGCACTTGCCCATAACCTGTGCCTTGTCTGGGAGCCAAAGGCAGGCTTTATCACCAGCATCCGCATCTGACGCCAATTTTGACAACCCATAGAATGGCCGAAAGCTTTGGAAAAATCCTTTTGAGAAAAGCCATACCCCTTTGCAGCATCTTCCTTTTTAAACTGCCTCGTGCTTGCGCCTGTCCTTATTTTTACATTTCATAACGCCTTTTCTTGACCCTTCTGCAAAAAATCTGTTAGTTTGCCAGCCGTTTGACCTTTTTTTAAAGAAAGGAATTTTTCATGGCAGAGGAAAAATCAAGAGCCTTGTATGCCCAGGCATTGGCCCTTATTCCCGGCGGCGTCAACAGCCCGGTGCGGGCCTGCGCCCAGGTGGGGGCAAGTCCCCGATTCATTGACCAGGGTCAGGGCGCAACTGTAAGGGATGTGGATGGAAATACCCTTGTGGATTTTGTCGGCTCCTGGGGGCCTCTTATCCTGGGGCACCGTCATCCCTCTGTCATGGGGGCTGTGCAGGAGGCAATTGCAAAGGGATTGTCCTTTGGCGCTCCCACCAAAGCCGAGGTCCGGCTTGCAGAGCTGGTCGTGCAGTCCGTGCCTTCGGTTGAAATGGTTCGCATGGTCAACTCCGGCACCGAGGCCACCATGAGCGCCATTCGATTGGCGCGGGCAGCCACGGACCGGGACATTATCATCAAGTTTGACGGGTGCTATCACGGCCAT
>JAGVAW010000275.1 GCA_020060085.1 Desulfobacterales bacterium | reverse complement strand
GGCCTGGACAAAAAAGGCCTTGCTCAAAAGGGCCTTTTACCAGGGTCTTGGCGCAGGCTTGCAGTTTAAAAAGCACGGGGCGGCCCGCCTTGTAAAACAAAGAATGCAAAAAGATGCCCGCAAAGCAGCAGATTTGCGCCCTGAAGGCAGGACAACCTTTTATTTTGCCTTGAAAATAGCGTTATTAGTGGGGGTTGCCCTGGGGCAGGTCAAATAAGGGCGCTTTTTTACTAGGGCGCTCCCAGAAAGTCGTGGGCTGCGTTACGCGGGAGTGCGCCGGGACTCAATGTACAACAAGTACACCTCGTCCCGGCGCACCCCCGCAAGCCTTGCCCACAACTTTCTGGACCCGCCCTGTACGCCGTTGCTTGAAAGGAAAAACTCTTTCCCTGGAACCGCCCCGTGCGTTTGTGGCGGAAAGAAAAGTGGCTCCTTGGAACCGCCCTGTGCGCTTGTGGTTCAACTTGCTGTTTTTTCCTTAATGTCCGGGCTGTGCCGGGACACCCTCCAGGCTGTTATTGGCGTTTTAGCCGGTTTTGCCCTTGTTGCGAAGGCAATTTTTGGGTAGTGTTGTTTTGCGGCCTTTGGCCTGCAATTGTTAATAACCTTTTGCCCAGCAGGGGACAATGGAAGATACAGCCATCAGGTTTGAAAACAGCCCCCAGGATATAAAAAGGCAGATTTTAAACCATCTGCGCTACTCCCTGGGCAAAACCCCGGATGAAGCCTCCATAGGCGACATCTACGCTGCCCTGGCCTACTGTATGCGCGACAGGCTCATGGACAGGATGCTGGCAACCCGCGCCCGCTTTCGCGAGGCCAGGGCAAAACGCCTTTCCTATCTTTCCCTGGAGTTTCTGATAGGCCCCTCCCTGGGCAGAAATATGCTTGCTTTGGGCATCCGTCAGGCCTGCGAGGAGGCGGTTAAGGCCTTTGGCGTGAACTTGAATGATGTGGAAGCCCAGGAGGCGGACCCGGCTTTGGGCAACGGTGGTCTGGGCAGGCTTGCCGCCTGCTTTCTGGAGTCTTTGGCCACCCTCAATATGCCTGGCTACGGATATGGCATTCATTACGATTACGGGCTGTTCCGCCAGGAAATACGCAACGGCTACCAGATTGAAAAGCCCGACCAGTGGGCCTTGACCGCCGCCCCTCTCCAGATGCAGCGGCTGGACCGGGCGGTGCTTGTGCCCCTGTACGGCAGGATTGAGCATTTCAAAGACCGATGGGAGGGCTACAACCCCTCTTGGATGGACTGGCAGGTGGTCATAGGCGTTCCCTACGACATCCCCTCCTGCGGCCACGGCGGGCACACAGTCAACTATCTGCGCCTTTTCACGGCCCAGCCCTCCAAGGACTTTGACATAAAGGTATTCAATCAGGGCGATTACTTTGCTGCAATGGAGCAGAAAATAGACACGGAAAAAATCTCCAAGATCCTCTATCCCAGCGATTCCATTCAGTCAGGAAAAGAGCTGCGCCTGACCCAGGAGTATTTTCTTGTGGCCTGCGCCCTCAGGGACATTGTGCGCAACCACCTGGATTCTTATGACGACATAAGCGACTTTGCCGAAAAAAACGCCATCCAGCTCAATGACACCCATCCATCGCTTGCCATTACCGAGCTTATGCGCATTCTTGTGGATGAGCAGTGGATGGACTGGGAGCCTGCCTGGGACATAACAAAGAACACCTTTGCATACACCAATCACACCCTCTTGCCCGAAGCTTTGGAAACCTGGTCCGCAGGCCTTTTGGCTCACCTTTTGCCCCGGCATATGCAGATAATAGAAGAAATCAACCGCCGCTTTCTGGAAGAGGCCATCACCCTGTATCCCGATGACCTGCAGCGCCTGGCCCGCCTTTCCATATTCGAGGAAGGCAATGACAAGCAGGTTCGCATGGCAAACCTTGCCATTGTAGGCTCCCACAGCGTCAACGGCGTTTCCGCCCTTCACACGGAGCTTATAAAAACAAGGCTTCTGCCCGACTTTTTTGACATGTGGCCCGACAAGTTTAATGCCAAGACAAACGGCATAACCCCCCGCCGCTGGCTGCAAAAGGCAAATCCGGGCCTCACCGCCCTTTTGGAGCAGCACATCGGGCTGGATTTTCTGGCAGACATGGAGAAGATCTCGGCCATTTTGCCCCTTGCCCAGGATGCAGCCTTTGTTGAGGACTTTTTGAAGGTGAAGCGCGGCAACAAGGTGAAGATTCTGCCCCTGCTGCAAGACAAGGCCATGATAAAGGCGGACCCGGATGCAATTTTTGACATCCAGGCAAAAAGAATACACGAATACAAGCGCCAGTTGCTCAATATCCTGGGCATAATGGCCGACTACCTGGCCCTTGTGGAGGACGGAGAGTACCCTGCCTCGCCCTTTGTGGCGCTTTTTGCAGGCAAGGCCGCGCCCGGCTACACAACAGCCAAAAAAATAATAAAGATGATTCACTGCATGGCCGATGTTATAAACAACGACAAGCGAACCCGCGGAGCCATAAGGGTTGGCTTTGTGCCGGATTTTAGGGTGTCCATAGCAGAGGGGCTTGTGGCTGCGGCAGATCTTTCGGAGCAGATTTCCACAGCCGGGTACGAGGCTTCAGGCACAGGCAACATGAAGTTTGCGGCCAACGGAGCGCTCACCATAGGCACTTTGGATGGAGCCAACATAGAAATTGAGGAGAAAGTCGGCGGGGAGAACCTGTATATATTCGGCCTGGATGCGCAGCAGGTGGCGGATATGTGCGCCCAAAAGACCTACCGGCCAAGGGAGATTTCAGACCAAAACCCGGAGCTTGCCAGGGTTATGGATGCCTTGAAAAGCGACCGATTCTGCCCCGGCGAGCCGGGCCTTCTTGAATGGGCCTGGCATTATCTTTACAATGAAAACGACCCTTACCTGCATCTGGCGGATTTTGCCTCCTACTGCAAAACCCGCAGGCGGGCAAGGGCCGATTATGCAGACCAAGAGGGCTGGGCGAACAAGGCAATCTGCAATGTGGCCCGCATGGGCTGGTTTTCCAGCGACCGCACCATAAAAGAATATGCCTCTCAAATATGGAAAATAGCGCCTGTAACAGGCTTGAACGGAGAATAGGCAGTCATGCGATATGAAAACAGCATCACTTCAGGGGTGAGCATACTCACCATAAAGGAGCAGGCCCTGGATGCATCTGTTGCTCAGGACTTGAAGGAAACCCTGGCAACCTATGCCCAAAGGGCAAAGGGTGCCTTTGTTGTGGATCTTTCCCATGTGGAGTTTTTGGACTCCACAGCCCTTGGGGCGCTGGTTTCCGTGCTCAAGGTTCTGGGAGGGGCCTCCGAGCTTTACCTCTGCAATTTAAGGCCCCAGGTTTTGAGCGTGTTTTCACTTACAAGGCTGGACCGGGTTTTTAAAATTGTGCCCACAGTCGGCAGCGCCATCCAGGCCCTTTCAGGCTGAAAGCTTTGCGTGGCAGAAGCAGGAAACAAGGTGGTCGTTGACAAGGCCAGCAGATTGCATATAGGCATAGCAGATTGTCGGCCCCACAAAGGCAAAGCCGCGCTTTTTAAGGTCTTTTGAGAGTTTTTCCGAAGTTTTTGTGCTGGCCGGAACCTGGGACATATCCTTCCAGGCGTTTTGCACCGGCTTTCCGTCCACAAAGCCCCACAAATAGTCGTCAAAGCTGCCAACACTTTCCTGCACCTTTAAAAAGGCGCGGGCGTTTTGTATTGCAGCTTCAATTTTTTTTCGGTTGCGGATAATGCCCGGATTTTTCAGAAGCTCCTCCACTTTTTCCGGGTCGAAACCAGCCACCGCAGCCGGGTCGAACCCGGCAAAAAGCTGCCGGTAAAAGGGCCTTTTTTTCAGCACGGTAAGCCAGCTCAAGCCAGCCTGGGCACCCTCCAGCACCAGAAGCTCAAAAAGGCGCACATCATCGTGCAGGGCAAAGCCCCATTCATTATCGTGGTAGTCAATATAAAGGGGGTCTGTTGTGGCCCAGGGGCAGCGCGACAGGGGCAGGGGCGGCAAGGGGCTGGTCACAGCAAAATCACATCGTGGGCCTCGTGACCCTTTTCCCCGGAAATAACTGCAAACTCCACCTTCTGGCCCTCCCGCAGGGTGCGGTATCCGGCCCCTGCTATGGAGCGGTAATGCACAAAAATCTCCTCTCCGTTTTCGCGCGCTATGGTTCCATAACCCCCTGCATCGTGAAACCACTTCACCATCCCGGTTTCCCGCTCTTCCATAAAACCTCCTGAAATTAAAAAGGAAAGTCTGGACAGCCGCTCAAGCCTTCCCCCGAAGCTTAAGGGCAACCGCCATAAAATTTTGCCTTCATGACTGCATTATAATCATTATTTCCGGCCCTTGCAATGGTCGGCAGTAAAAACCGGGCAGACGGGCAGGTATGTTGGAACAGCGCATACTGCTTGGCTATCCCGGCAGCAGAGCTTTTTCCGGCGTCATTTTTTTTCCAGCAGGGCAACAGCTTCAATGTGCGGGGTGTGGGGAAACATATCCACCGGCTGAACCTTGACAGGGCTGTATTGGGGGGCAAGCAGGGCCAGGTCCCTGGACAGGGTGGCCGGGTTGCAGGAAACATAGATTACCCGCCTTACCCCTGATTGGGCGAGCCAGGTCAGGGCGTTTTCCTGCATTCCTGTTCTGGGCGGGTCGGTGACAATCAGATCCGGCTTTTCTTCAAGCTCCTGGGCCTGGGGAATATCGCCGATTATAAACCGGCAATTTTCCACCCCCGCATATTCGGCGTTCTTTTGGGCATCTGCCACAGCAAATGGGTTTATTTCAATGCCGACAACGCTTTTTGCCTGGTCTGCCAGCCAAAGGGCTATTGTTCCTGTTCCGCAGTAAAGATCCAGAACAATCTCATTGCCGCAAAGCCCTGCAAAGTCCTTCACAACATTGTACAGGTTTGTTGCCCCAAGGGTGTTGGTCTGGAAAAAGGAATTGGCAGAAATTGAAAAGTTAAAAGGCCCCATACGCTCATTGATGAAGCTGCTGCCGGAAAGCAGAACCTCCCTGTCTCCCACAGCCACCGCGGATTTGCGGTCTGTTATGTTGTTCACAACAGATACAACTTCAGGGAACCGTTCGCGGATTTTTTGGGCGATTGGGCCAAGCTTTTCCGCCTCATCCCAGGACGAGACAAGGTTGACCATCCACTGGCCAAGGGCGCAGGAGTTGCGAAGCACCACAAAACGCCAGAAACCCTGGTGGCTTTTAAGCCCGAAGGCAGGCAGATCCGATTGGCGCATGAGCATCTTTATGTAGACCAGAAGGCTGTTGCCCGGTTCCGGCTGGAGCAGGCAGGCATCCATGTCCAGAACCTTATCGAATGTGCCCGGAACATGAAGCCCGCAGGCAAAGCCGGTGTTGGCGGCATCTGTCCCCATCTCGCTTGGCAAAAGCCAGCGCCGGTCCGAGCAGGAGAATTCCATTTTGTTGCGGTAGCCAAAAATTCTGGGCGAGGCAAGGGTGGGCAAAACCAAAACATCGGCAATTCCGGCAATGTGGGCAAGCGATTCCGCCACATGGTCGCGCTTGTACTGAATCTGCCTATCATAGCGCAAAAACTGCCACTTGCAGCCCCCGCAATGGCCGGAAAAAGGGCAGGGGGCCTCCACCCTGTCCGGTGAGGGGGATATTATCTCAAGCACACGGCCAAGCGCCCAGCTTTTCTTTTTGCGGGCAATGCGGGCCAGCACCTTGTCGCCGGGGATTGCGCCCTCCACAAAAACAGCCATGCCGTCCACCCGGCATACGCCCATTGCCCCAAGGGCGCTTTTTTCAATGAACAGCTCAATTTCCTGGCCGCGCTTGATGCCCATGTCTTTTCAATACCTGTTTGGTATGGGTCAATTTTTCTGGTATATGCTTGGCAAAACGAGCCAGCACTTTCCGTTTAAGCCTTAACCTCTGGAGCCTTAAGATGCAAGCGCAGACAATTTCATTTGAGTCGGACGGCCTGACCCTTGCAGGCGACCTGTTCATGCCTCCAAACAATGCGCCCAACCTTGTGGTGGGCTGCCACGGGCTTTTTGCGGATCGCTCCTCCCCCAAGCAGCAGGCCCTTGGCAATATCCTGCCCCAAAAGGGCCTGGCCTATTTCTGCTTTGACCACCGGGGCTGCGGAGACTCCCAGGGGGACTTTGAAAAGGACACAAGCTTGAGTGGCCGGATGCGGGATCTTGCCGCAGCCATTAAGGCCTTGCGCCAGATGAATCTTTTCGGGCCTGGGCTTGGCCTTTTTGGCAGCAGTTTCGGCGGCTCTGTGGCTCTCCTGCACGCCCTTAAAAATCCTGTGGATGCCCTGGTTCTGTACGCGGCCCCGGTGGACGGGAATATTCTTGGCAGCACAATGAAGGCTTTGCCGGAGGGCAAAAAACTGTCCAAAGCCTTTTTTGAGGAGATGGCAGCCCTGTCCCTGCCTAAAGAAGGCTTAAGCCCCGGCCCGCTTCTCATAATCCACGGCAACAAGGACAAGGTCGTGCCTGTGAGCCAGGCAATGGAGCTTTATGAAATTGCCTTTGAGCCAAAAAAGCTGATAATCTTTGAAGAGGGCGATCACCCCATGAGCAACCCTGCCCACCAGAAGATATTTTTGGGCAGGGCCAGTGCCTGGTTTGCCGAGTTTCTGGATAAAAAATAAGTACGGCTTAAAAAATACCTATTTTTGGCCGATAATACAAAATTGTAACTTTTTGAGCCATAAAAGAGGTAAGGCATTTTAAGGCAGAAAACTCTGGAGCGAAAAAGTGTTTTCTGCGCAAAAGAGGTTTTGCATTTAACCCAAATGTTCTGCATTTGTTTTCTTCCCAATAAAAAGGAGGCAAAAATGTCTGTCAATGTTGTGGATAAGGTGGATGACCCTGTTCTGGTGCGCCATGTCCTGATAAGCGTTTCCGACAAGAGCGGCCTGGAGGGCTTTGTGCCTGCCCTTTGCAAGGCCTGTCCGGGGGTGAAGATTTTTTCCACGGGCGGAACTTTTGGTCACATCGGCAAAATTCTGGGGGAAGGCGCAAGGGATACCCTGATTCAGGTATCCGACTACACGGGTCAGCCCGAAACCCAGGGAGGCCTGGTCAAGACCCTGGATTTCAAGATTTATCTGGGACTTCTCACCGAAACCTACAATGAGGCCCACCAGAAGGACCTGGAGCGCACGGGTGCGGTTGCCATTGACATGGTTGTGGTCAATCTCTACCCCTTTTCAGAGACCATAAGCCGCCCCGGCGTAACCCCGGAGCAGGCGCGGGGCCAGATAGACATTGGCGGCCCCTGCATGATAAGGGCTTCGGCCAAAAACTTTCTGCGGGTGGCAAGCGTGGTGGACCCTGCTGATTATCCCGCCATTGTAAGCGATCTTTCGGCAAACAGCGGCAGCACAAGTCTGAGGACGCGCTACCGCTTGGCGCGCAAGGCCTTTGCCCATACGGCAGCTTATGACAGGGCTATTGCGGATTATATGGCAGGGACACCGTTTGACAGCGTTTCACCTTGTTATAAATAGGGGCGGCCCCAGGGAGACGATAGCTGCGTTGCGCTTCGCTTTGTATCTCGGTCATGTACCAACTGTACACTCCCTCGATACAAAGCTCGCGCGCCTTGCTCTCCTGTCCCTGGAACCGCCCTGTGCGCTTGTGGGTAAAGGAGAAAAGGAAATTTTCCACCGCGAAAAGCACGAAAAAAGACATAAGCGGCAAAAAAGCCGTCATACCCGCGAATGCGGGTATCCAGAATAAAAATGGCCATTATCCTTTTTAAAACAAGGCCGTGCATGGATTCAAAGCAGAACAGCGGCAGCCCCAGGGGGCCGGGTGGCACTGGCAACCTGTTGCCAGTGTGCTTTCAGCACAAGAGGCAAGGTAATCCGGCTGGGCTGTCAGGCCTCAATTTTTGGCTTTGCCCCTGTTTTCTTTCGTGAGTTTCGTGTTTTTCGTGGTTCAAGTTTCTGTTTTTCCCCTTAATGCCTGTGCTGCCCGGCATCTGGCTTTTGTTGGGCTACGCAAATCCGCCGGGTGGCACTGGCAACCTGTTGCCAGTGTGCTTTCAGCACAAGAGGCAAGGTAATCCGGCTGGGCTGTCAGACCTCAATTTTTGGCTTTACCCTTGTTGTTTTGGTGTGGTTCGTGTTTTTCGTGGTTGTTATGCTTTTCAGGCTTTTGCCCCGCAGGGTTTTTGCCTTTGCGCTAATAGCTTGTAATGACGGCATAATCCATTGATGCCATCCCGCCATCCCGGCGGCTTCTTCCCCCCTTGCTTTACTCAATTTGATTTTGTGCCAGCAATTGAGCAAAAATACATTTTTGTAGTTTTATCGCCATAAAAATACATTTTTGTATTTTTGTTTTTTGCGGCCCAAAATCAGAGTATTAAATAATATCCTGATATAACTGAATAAAAATAAATATCCCTTTTGGCACAGGCCTTGCTTTACTTTGGGCAGCGAATTGAGGAAAGGGTTTTGCAATGCACCATATGCCGGAAATAACTTTGGCCAGCCCCATCGAGGCGCTCAAAAAGAGGCGTTCCGAAATTGTGGAGGCCGCTCTCAAGGAAACTGGAACAGGTTTTCTTACTGCCTACACCCAGGCCCTTGACGAGTATTTCCGGGACTCCTTTGCCCTTTCCAAGGTTGGGCCAAGCATGAGGCTGGACAAAAACCCTTATGCAGTGGTTGCCCTTGGGGGCTATGGCCGAAGGGAGCATTGCGTTCATTCGGATGTGGATCTTCTGCTCCTTTTTGAAAAGAAGATACCAGACCAGGCTTTGAGCCTTGTGCAGGAAATTGTTTATCCCCTGTGGGATGCAGGCCTTGATGTGGGCTATGCCACACGCACCATAAAGGAATGCATACGCCTTGGGTCCCAGGATTTTGAGGTTTTGACAAGCCTTTTGGATGCGCGCTTTGTGTGCGGGGCATCGCTTCTTTACACAAATCTACGCGAGGAATTTGCCGACAAGGTTATTGGCCGCCAGGGAGCAAAATATCTGGCATGGCTGAAGGACACAAGCCAGGGCCGCCACGAGCGCTTCGGCGATGCCACAAGCCTGCTGGAGCCAAACATAAAGGACGGCCAGGGCGGGCTTCGCGATTACAATGTGATGCTGTGGATGGGAAAGGTGCTGTGGAATCTCCGCGAGCCAAGGGATTTGGAGTATATGGGGCACCTCACCCACAATGAATATATGGACCTTGGCCGGGCCGTGACCTTTATTGCAAAGGTGAGAAATCACCTGCATCACCTGGCGGGCCGCAGAAATGACCAGCTCTATTTTGAGCACCAGAGGACTATCGCCAAAGCTCTGGACATGGGCGGGTCCGGAAATCTGGAAGGAATAGAGAGATTTTTGGGCGAGTTGCACAGCCACATGCAGGCTGTGAAGCTTTTGCACCAGACCCTGTTTCTTGGCCTCTCCGAAAAAGGAAAGGAAAAGAGCCGCTCCACGGCAAGCCGCATCCTGGAGCCGGGCATAGAGCTTTCGCGCGATACGGTATCAATAACCTCGCCGCGCTACATTGTTGAGGATTCCAAAATTCTCATGCGGCTTTTCTGGCACAGCGCAAAGGTTGGAGTTCCCCTTTCCGTGGAGTCAAGACGCCTTGTGCGCGAGTTTGCCTACCTTGTGGATGACGATTTTCGCCGTGACGAGAAGGTGGTCAGCGCCTTTGAGTTTGTTCTAAAAAGCGCGGAAAGCCGGGCCAATGTGCTCGAAGAGATGCTTCACACGGGTTTTCTGGCGGCCCTTGTCCCGGAAATAGGGGGCATTGTCCACCGCATTCAGTACACCCAGTACCATGTGTACCCTGTGGACAGGCATTCTTTGGAAACCGTGCGGCATCTGAAGGAATTTTCGGCCCAGTCCGGCGGGGAAGACAGCCTTGAAGCTGAACTGTGGGCAGAGGTTTCGCCCAAAAAGATGCTGCTTTTAGCCGGACTTCTGCACGATGTGGGCAAGAGCATAATGGCCCCTGACCACGCGGTTGCAGGAGCGGGCATGGCAGTCAGGGCGCTTGCGCGCATGGGCTATTCCCCGGCCAATGTGGAGCTTGTGGAATTTCTGGTGGAAAACCACCTGCTCCTTATAAAGACTGCCACGCGGCGGGACTTGAATGACGAGGAGACCTCCCTTTCATGCGCCAGGAAGGTGGGCACAATAAACCGGCTCAAAATGCTTTACCTGCTCACGGTGGCAGACTCCAAGGCCACGGGGCGCAAGGCCTGGAACGACTGGACAGCCCTTTTGCTGCGGGAGCTTTTTTTCAAGGTGAGCCAGGTGATGGAAAAGGGCGATCTGGCCTCAAAGCGCACGCTGGCTAATGTGGAGCGCAAAAAGGAAGACGCCCTTGGGCTTGCGGACAGCGAGGCGGATAGGGTTCTGTTGCGGGTGCTCTTTCCGGTTATGAGTCCAAGGTACCTGAACGGGGTTGAGGCACCGGACATGGTGGCCCATGCAGCACTCTACCACCGGCTGGGCGGCAAGGATGCGGTTTTGGATGTTGCTGTCAGCAGCAATCCTGATTTGAGGACAGTAACCGTGTGCGCCAAAGACAGGCCGGGCCTTTTTTCCAAAATCGCGGGTGTGTTCACCCTGCACAACCTGAATGTTCACAATGCCAGAATTTTCACCTGGCGCAATGCAACAGCCCTGGACATTTTTTCCGTGAGCCGCCCGCTTGACCCCATATTTGAGGACGAGACTTGGCAGCGGGTGGAAAAAGACCTTCAGGAGGCCCTTGCCGAAACGCTTTGCCTGGAAAAGGCCCTGGAAAACAAGCTGGTGGAAAGCAAGGCAAAGAGGGCACGCACAGCCATGAAAAGCGAATGGGTGCGCCTTGATAACGAGACGACGAGCTTTTTCACCATAGTGGAAGTTTTTGCGTATGACCGCATGGGGCTTTTGTACCAGATAACCCATGCGCTGTTTGAGTGCCGCCTGGATATATGGGTGGCGCAGATCGCCACGAACGCAGATCAGATTGTTGATGTGTTCTATGTGCGCGATTTTGACGGCCAGAAGGTGGACGCGCCTGACGAGGTTGCGGCCATCATAACAAAACTGGAAGCCGTGCTTGCCGGCAAAGACCCGGGCTAGCGGCAGGGCGGCAGAAGCAGAACAACAAACCTTAAACCAAAATCAAGTATGGAGATTAAAATGAACAGCGGAGACATAGCCTGGATGCTGGCGGCAACGGCCCTTGTCATGTTCATGACCCCCGGGCTGGCGCTCTTTTACGGAGGCCTGGTGCGGAAAAAGAATGTACTGGCCACAATCATGCACAGCTTCATAAGCCTGGGCATAATTTCAATCCTCTGGGTGCTTTACGGCTATTCCCTGGCCTTTGGCACGGATGTGGGCGGCTTTGTGGGAGGGCTTAACTACCTTGGATTAAAAGGCGTGGGCTTGGAAGCAGGGCCATATTCGGATACCATTCCGCATATTCTCTTTGCAGCCTTTCAGCTCATGTTTGCCATAATCACACCTGCGCTCATCACCGGAGCCTTTGCAGAGCGCATGAAGTTCAAGGCCTATCTCATCTTCACCATAGCCTGGACAACACTGGTGTATTTTCCGGTCTGCCATTGGGTATGGGGCGGCGGCTGGCTTGGCGAAATGGGTGCGCTGGACTTTGCAGGCGGCACGGTCATTCACATAAACAGCGGTGTGGCGGCTTTGGCCTGCGCCCTCTTTCTGGGCAAGCGCCTTGGTTATGGCACAAACGCCATTGCTCCTCACAATGTTCCCATGACGGTTCTTGGAGCAGGCATACTGTGGTTCGGCTGGTTCGGGTTCAATGCGGGCAGCGCACTTGCAGCAGATGAATCCGCGGCAATGGCCCTTTTTGTAACCCAGATTGCAGCAGGCGCAGGCGCAGTGGCCTGGATAATCGGTGAATGGCTTTATCAGGGCAAGCCCACCACTTTGGGCGCAGCATCGGGCGCTGTGGCCGGTCTTGTGGGCATCACCCCGGCAGCAGGATTTGTGGGGCCGATGGGCGCACTGGTAATCGGCATAGGCGCAGGCATAATCTGCTACTTTGCAGTTGTGGCCAAAAACAGGCTGGGATATGACGATGCCCTGGATGTTGTGGGCATTCACGGAATAGGCGGACTTTGGGGCGCACTGGCCACCGGGCTTTTTGCAACAGCAGCCATAGGCGGGGTGGATGGCCTTTTCTACGGCAACCCTGCCCAGTTCGGTGTGCAGGCCCTTGGCGCGGTTGTTACCATAATATTCTCCTTTGGAGTCACGGCAGCCATACTCAAGGTGATCGACCTTACAGTTGGCTTGAGGGCGACCCCTGAAGAGGAGAACATGGGGCTTGACCTCTCCGAGCACAGCGAGGTGGGTTACACCTGGTAAAAGGGGCCTGGAGATTGTGGCCGGATACCCGAAAGGGCAAAGAACAGGAGGCTGGTAATGAAAAAGGTTGAAGCCATCATCAAGCCGTTCAAGTTAGACGATGTGAAGCAGGCCCTAAACGAGATGGGCGTTACAGGAATGACCATCTCCGAAGTAAAAGGCTATGGCCGCCAGAAGGGCCACAAGGAAATCTACCGTGGCGCAGAATATGTGGTGGACTTTGTGCCCAAGGTGAAGCTGGAAATCATCCTTGATGACTCCCAGGTGGATGGTGTTGTGGATGTAATCGTCAAGTCGGCCAACACCGGCAGAATAGGGGACGGCAAGATATTTGTGACACCTGTTGAGCAGGTCATCCGCGTGAGGACCGGCGAGCGGGGTACAGACGCCATCTGACAGTAAAAGGCATTAGCAGTTTGTAATAGGAAATTTGTAGCACAAACCCACAAAAAGGGCGCACTCCAAAAGGGGTGCGCCCATACAAGGAGAAAAGGCATGGATGCAAAAAAGGTTTTGGAGTTTGCAAAGGAAAAGGGCGTAAAGGCCGTGGATATCCGCTTTCTGGACTATCCGGGCCTTTGGCAGCATTTTACGGTTCCCATCTGCCAGCTTAAAGAAGACTCCTTTGAAGACGGCTTTGGCTTTGACGGCTCATCCATTCGCGGCTGGCAGCCCATCAACGCCAGCGATATGCTTGTGGTGCCGGATGCCTCCACAGCCAAGATGGATCCCTTCTTCAAGGAGCCGACCCTGGTGCTCATCGGCGACATTCAGGACCCTGTAACCCGCGAGAATTACAGCCGCGACCCCCGCAACATCGCCAAAAAGGCCCAGGCCTATCTTACAAGCACGGGCATCGGCGATACAGCCTATTTCGGGCCGGAAGCCGAGTTCTTCATCTTTGATGATGTTCGCTTTGAGTCCAAGAGCAACGGCGCCTTTTATTCCCTGGATTCAGAGGAAGGCATCTGGAATTCAGGCAAGGATGAAGGCCCCAACCTGGCCTACAAGCCCAGGCACAAGCAGGCATATTTCCCGGTTCCGCCCATGGACAAGCTCCAGGACATCCGCACGGAAATGATGCTCACCCTTGAGGGGCTTGGCATTGAAATTGAAGCCCAGCATCACGAGGTGGCCACAGCAGGCCAGAGTGAAATTGATATGCGCTTTGCACCCCTTGTCCAGATGGGCGACCAGCTCATGTGGTTCAAGTATGTGCTCAAAAATGTGGCCTGCCGCCACAACAAAACCGTAACCTTCATGCCCAAGCCCCTTTTCGAGGACAACGGCTCCGGTATGCACACCCACATCAGCATCTGGCGGGACGACAAGCCCCTGTTTGCAGGCGACAAGTATGCAGGCGTCTCGGAAATGGCCCTTTATGCAATGGGCGGCATTTTGAAGCACTGCGGGGCATTGTGCGCATTCTCAAACCCCACCACCAACAGCTACAAGCGCCTTGTGCCGGGCTTCGAGGCTCCGGTGAACCTTGCCTACAGCTCAAGAAACCGCAGCGCGGCCCTGCGTATTCCCATGTACTCGGCCTCGCCCAAGGCAAAGCGCATCGAGTTCAGAACGCCCGACCCCTCCTGTAACGGCTACCTGGCATTCTCCGCCATGCTCATGGCTGTTATTGACGGCATCCAGAACAAGCTGCATCCGGGCGACCCGCTGGACAAGGACATCTACGCCATGAGTCCGGAAGACCTTAAGGACATTCCGTCCGCGCCCGGCTCGCTCAACGAGGCTTTGGACGCCCTGGAAAAAGATCACGAGTTTTTGCTCAAGGGCGATGTTTTCACCCAGGATGCCATTGAAATGTGGCTGTCCTACAAGCGCAAGCACGAAGTGGACCCGGTGCGCCTGCGCCCCCATCCTTACGAGTTCTTCCTGTACTACGACATTTAATAGGCCTTGATGGCCGGAAAAGAAAGGCCGGGATTTTGAGAAAGACGCCTTGACGGGCCTTGAGAATAGGGCTTGAAACCTAGGGCCCAAAAAAACCCGGCCTTTATCCAAACAAAAACGGGCCGGTTTTCCGCAACATTCTGCGGAGAACCGGCCCGGATTTTTTGGGTGGGTGCGCCTAACCCGAATAATTCATGAAAAATTTTGCCTATAAGAAAATATAAAATATCTACAGATAGATAAGTGCATTTTTAAAGCCGGGTCGAAAATACAGTCTGCTTTTGATGCAAAAGTTGTTTAAACGGCAAAATTTTTCACCCTGCGGGCGAGCCTGATTTGTGCACTGGCTGCGTTATCGGGGACTCGGCATACAACAAGTATGCCTTCGCCCCTCTAGCCTTGCCAGTGCACAAATCTTTTCTCGTGAATTATCCGGGCTAAAAAGCGAACATTCTCTGCAATACAGAAACGACTTCTGTCTGAACTTTGGAATCAATCGAGCCAATCTTTCGGATCAGGCGCTCTTTGTCTATTGTTCGAATCTGGTCCAGAACAATATGACCATCCTT
>JAGVAW010000180.1 GCA_020060085.1 Desulfobacterales bacterium | reverse complement strand
GATGGCTCATGATTCTGCTTTCCGGAACATTAGGCAACCTTACCAACGCTGCATTTCACGGCTCCGGGCATTTAAGCGCCGGTGCCTCCACAAGCGTTTTTGGAGCAATGGGCTGGCTTGCCGGTTACCGCATGGCCCCGCCGCCTCATCCTGGCCCCAGAAAAAAAGACAGGGCCGCATGGGTTGTGCTGGGTGCGGCCCTGACCCTTCTGGCCCTTCTGGGCAACAGCCCTAAAAGCGATTTTTTTGCTCACCTTTTCGGCCTTGCTGTTGGCATGGGCCTGGGGGCAGGCTATGCCCGCCTGCGCTCGTGGCCCCTGCCCCATCGCTGGCAAATTCTGTGCACAATGTGCATTGCAGCTCTTGTGCTTTTGGCTTTTGGCGGATGAGAGCAGGCCTTGCGAGTATTTTAAGGAAAAAACCGATAAGGTTGAGCAAAGAGAAAGGGCTTTTGTTTTTTCAGCAAGGGCAGAGCAGGATTTTACTCCTTGCATTCCTGGCCAAGGGATCCCATATCCGAAAGGGGTGCAACAAAGTAAATGCCCTGATCCGGCCCTGCCTTATGGCACACCTGCTTTAGCCAGCCTATGGCCGATTCCAGCACAACAGGGTCTTCTACAGCGGTGAAAAGGGTTTTGCTGTAAGCATTTCCGCCAGAAACCAGGCTTCTAAAACCTGCAAATATGGGCACATGGTCAGACAAAAGCTCAAGGGCGCCTGTGCTTTCCACAATGGTACCCCCGGTTATTCCTGCATCTATCCAGCCGGTGAGAATCTCAAAAAGCAGGCTCTCATCCTTTATGACACAGACAATAAGGTGCATTG
This sequence comes from Desulfobacterales bacterium, assembly GCA_020060085.1. GTDB lineage: Bacteria > Desulfobacterota > Desulfobacteria > Desulfobacterales > Desulfatibacillaceae > JAGVAW01. The sequence continues at coordinate 4,277 of JAGVAW010000180.1, read as the reverse complement.
AAATCCTTGAAAAAAAACGGGCACCAGACAAAGCCCGAAAAGGCACACAGGCCACAGTTTAATCAGTGAAATGCCAGGCCCTGCTCCATGTGATCAATGGCAGCCAAAAGCTCTGCCCGGTTTTTGGCGCTGCGCACCGCAGGGGCAAAGGCCTCAACCCGGCACAGTCGGCTGATGGCCGCCAGAACCTGAAGATGCAGGCTGCGCATGTTTTCCGGCACTGCCAAGCCAAGAACAATATCCACGGGCTGGCCGTCAATGGCAGCAAAATCAACGGGCCTATCCAGACGCAGCAGGACAATGCCGGGCCGGGTCAGGCCATCTTCCATAGCGTGGGGAATGCCTATGCCAAAACCCACCCCGGTTGACATTAAAGCTTCCCTTTCAAGCATTTTTGAGCAAAAGACTGCCTCATCCGAAACAAAGCCAAGTTGCGCCAGAAGCCTTGCGCAGGCCTGCATCACCGCAGGCTTGTCATGGCAGGGCACATCCAGTTCCAGATGAGACTGGCTTATCAGGGGGCTTATTTTCATGCAGAAGTCATCCTTGTCGGCCCGGTCATTCGCCCCGGTCCAAGGCCTTTTTCAGGCGCTGATATTGCTCCTGGGTAAGGTCCAGAAACTTGACCCCCATGCCCAAAGGAAAGTTTTCGTGGTCATCGGTGCGCTTGCGGGTCCATGCCACCTCGCAGGTTATTTTCATTTCCTTCTCGCTGTCGCCGGGCAGATGAAGATTGAGGCTAAAGCGCTCCCCGCGGGCAAGGGGAGTGGGCGTCTTTATGTAAAGCCCACCGCAGGAAGCGTTATGGGAGTAGGCTTCCAGGTGCATCTCCCCATGTTCGTAAATCAAAAACCAGGTTTTGGAAACCCTGGGATCCTTTCTTACAAGGCTCACTCCGGCAACTGCATCCGTGGTTTTTTTGAGCCGCAGGGTAAGGCACTCAAAGAGCTGGTAAAGGCCCTGGGATACGGTTGAAAGCTCGTCTTCAAGCCTGTTGCTGTCAAGAACCCCCACAGTTGTGGGGCCAAGGGCCTTGGCCGAAGCCGAGCGGGGCGTGTCCGTGATAAAGGCCATCTCCCCGAAAATCTCGCCTTCGCGCAGAACTTCGATGGTGAGGCTTCTGCCGCCCACCTCCTTGGTCACAACCACGGCCCCGGAGAGCACCCGGTAAACCTCGTCTCCGCTTTCGCCTTCCTTGAAGATGACTTCCCCGTCCTGATAATTCTCTTCCCGGATTATGTGAAACACTGTTGTCCGCCTTTCTGGTGCGGGAAAAACAAGTCCTGCCAGGCCCCGCCCTTATTGCACAAAAAACATGGCCAGCATCTCTGCAATGGCAGCAGGCTTTTCAACACCCTCAATTTCCAGGGTATGGGTGGTGGTAAGCAAAATCCGGTTGCCGGATTTCTCCTCCATGCCCGTAAGGCTCAAGGTGTCCCGCAGGCGGCTTCCCACCTTCACGGGATTGATGAAGCGCACCTTGTTCAGGCCGTAGTTCATGGCCATGTAGGCCCCCTGGGGAACAACGCCTATGCTCTCGCTGAACTTGGGGATGAGCGAAAGCACAAGAAAGCCGTGGGCTATGGTGGTGCCAAAAGGCCCGTCTGCCGCCATTTTTTCATTCACATGAATCCACTGGTGATCCTCTGTGCAGTCTGCAAAGGCGTTTATTCGGACCTGGTCTATGGTTATCCAGTCCGTAACCCCCAGGTTCTGCCCCATCTTCTCCCGTATTTTTTCCACAGGCAATACTTCAATCATGGCTCTGACCTTTCAATAAGGTTCTCATTCACCTATTATTTTTACAAGCGCCCTTTTTTTACGCCTGCCGTCAAACTCTCCGTAAAAAATCTGCTCCCAGGTACCCAAATCCAGTTGGCCTTCGGTTATTGCCACCACCACTTCCCGGCCCATTATCTGGCGTTTCATGTGGGCATCTGCATTGTCCTCGCCCACATTGTGGCGGTACTGGCTGACCGGCTCATGGGGGGCGAGCTTTTCCAGCCACTTTTCGTAATCCGCGTGCAGGCCCGGCTCATCGTCATTTATAAACACGCTTGCGGTTATGTGCATGGCATTAACCAGCACAAGGCCCTCTTCAACGCCCGATTCCCTAACGCATTCCGCCACCTGGCCGGTTATGTTCACAAAGGCCCGGCGGGTGGGAATCTCAAAATAAAGCTCCCTTCTAAAACTTTTCATTAATTCTCCTTGTTATGTAAACAGTAAGTTACCATATTTTAACTTGAAGGATAAAGTTTTTTTGCAGCTTTTGCTGAATGGAACGGGGCTGCCAAAGGGCCTTGCACAAAAGCACCGGGTCCGGCTATGAAACTGCATGGATTTAAAGGCATAAAAATAAAAGGAGAGTTCCATGTATGACTTTTCACCCATCGGCTTTGTTGAGACAGCAGAGACAAAGGTGCCCCGGCATTGGAGCATTTCGGATGTAAAGGGCCGCCTTGTGCTTGACAAGGCCTACGAAAAAGGGCTTTGCGACATAAAACCAGGGGACAGGATAATTGTTCTTTTTGTGTTTCATAAAAGCCAGGCATTTGAAGAAAACCTTCTTGTCCAGAAACCGCCCCACAAAAACCGCCAAATGGGGGTTTTTTCCATCTGCTCGCCAATAAGGCCTAACCCCATAGGCCTTTCGGTGCTGACTGTGGACAAGGTTGAGAAAAACATCATCTCCGTGACAGGCATTGATATGTTTGACGGGACGCCAATCATAGACATAAAGCCATTTATAACCCCGGAGCCGGACTAATCCGTATAATTCATGAAAAATTTTGTCTCCCGGAACGAATAAAATATTTTCAAGCAGATAAGCGTATTTTTGAAGCTTGGTCGAAAATACAGTCTGCTTTTGATGCAAAAGTTGTTTAAACGGCAAAATTTTTCATGAATTATCAGGATTAACCTTTTAAGGCCTGCATCTGCTTGAGCCTCACTGCCAGGGCTGCCAGAGCCGATGGGGTCATGCCCTCCACGCGGGAGGCCTGGCCCAGGGAGGCAGGCCGGATTTTGGAGAGCTTTTCCCTTAATTCAAGGGAAAGCCCGGCAACTGTCTCATAGTCAAAATCTTTTGGCAGGCGCTTTTTCTCCATTGTTGAAAAGCGCTCCACCTCTTTTTGCTGGCGGGTGATGTAGCCTTCGTACTTGATGGATATTTCCACCTGCCGGGCTGCCTTGGGGGCCAGCGCTTCCGGCGGCGGCGAAAGGGCGGAAGCGGTCTCATAATCAACCCCGCTGCGCTTTAAAAGCTGGGAAAGGGGCTGGGGTTTGGCCAGGGGGCCTTCCCCCTTTTGCATTAGCAGGGCATCCACTTCAGGGCCGGGCTTTATTATGGTTTTTTCAAGGCGTTCGATTTCCTTCTTTGTTTGAGCTGCCCGGTCTGTAATCTCCTTTAAGGTATCCCTGTCCACAAGCCCAAGCTCATGGCCTATGGCTGCAAGGCGCAGATCTGCGTTGTCCTCCCGCAGCAAAAGCCGGTATTCCGCCCGCGAGGTGAACATTCTGTATGGCTCGCGGGTGCCACGGGTAACAAGGTCATCCACCATAACCGCGCTGTAGGCGCAGGAGCGGTCAAGCACAAAGGGTGCCCGGCCCAAAATTGTGCAGGCCGCGTTTATGCCTGCCCAAAGGCCCTGGGCCGCGGCCTCCTCATAACCGGAGGTCCCGTTTATCTGGCCTGCGCAAAAAAGGCCCTTCACAGCCTTTGTCTCCAGGGTGGGAAGAAGCTGGCAGGGGTCAATAAAATCGTACTCAATGGCATAGGCAGGCCGCATGATGACAGCCTCCTCCAGTCCCGCCACAGAATGCACAAGCTCCTTCTGCACCTCAAAGGGCAGGCTGTTGCCCAGCCCGATTGCGTAAATCTCTTCAGACTCAATTCCTTCCGGCTCTAAAATGACAGAGTGGCGCTCCCTTTCCGAGAAGCGCACAACCTTGTCTTCCAGGCTGGGGCAATAGCGGGCGGAAACGCCCTTTACAATACCGCCGTAAAGGGCCGAGCGGGCCAGGTTTTCGCGGATTATTCCGTGGGTCCGGCTGTTGGTGTGGGTCATAAAGCTTGGCAGAAATGGCAGGTCAAGCTTTTGGGTAAAAAGGGAGAAGGGGCTGGGCAACTCATCCTGCTCCACCTGCTCGCATCGTGCAAAATCTATGCTTTTTCTCAAAAGCCTGGCCGGAGTGCCGGTTTTCATCCTGCCCATTGCAAAGCCAAGGCCCTTTAAGCTTCCTGCCAGATCATAGGAGGCAAATTCCCCTGCCCT
>JAGVAW010000185.1 GCA_020060085.1 Desulfobacterales bacterium | reverse complement strand
TCAGGGGGCAAAATGGTGACGGAAATGGTTCCGCTGCCCGCATAAGCCGGTGAAAGAGATAAAAACAAAGCCAGCAGAAATACGACCAGTCCCAATACTCTGTTCTTCATTTTACGCCTCCTTTATTTTGCGGAGATATGCTTCAAAAAGGATACAGCAACAGCTTTCCCGCAAAGCTGTCCATGGCCCCCGTTCCCCTAGTATCTGGTGGTTCGTCTGCAACCTGCACTAACTCTAATTGCCGGTGGGCAAATCTGTCCGTCTGTTTTTTGTCGCCAACCTTGGTTGTGCCTGGTCTTTTTGCTCAATATCCGCATTCATTACGCAATTACGCAATTATTTTGCAAATATTGTTAAAAACCGGCAGCATCCGCTTTTGTTGGGCACCAAAACCCCGCTGATCTCCAAAAGGGTTCAACAATTCACCGCAACCTTCGTGAACAGGCACTAATTTTATCGGCAATCCTTTTAAGTTGAGAAAATACAATTAAGAAATGAGGGATTGAATGCGCTAAATAAGAGTGATATTCATATCCCATTCCCAATTTGCATTTTGCACCAAGCAACCATCATGTCAAGGCTTTTTTTTAAAAAAAATCACTTGGTTATCGCTACACAATATAATTTATCTGTTTTTAATAGTACTAGGTTTTTTGCGGGTCATTGAGAGCTGTTGGGAAAGGGCCATTGTTTACGCTCTGTCAAAAAAGGCGTTGAGCACCGGTTTTTTCATCGCTTGCCGAAAACAGTTGCCATTTCCCGTTGCCGGGCAACGGCAATGCCACCGGGGATGCAACGCGCCCGGCATACTTCTCCTAAACAGCCTTCTCATTGACAGCCTGCTTGAGGCATGGTTAAAAGTCATAATCCGTTTTTAAAAAGCATTTTGGCTTTATTGGCCGTGCAAGACCAATTTTGCTGACAACAAACCGGGCAGCAGGCCCGCAAAAAACAAAGGGGTTTTAATGAAAGGCAAAACGGTTTTTATTACGGGTATGGCCGGTTATGTGGGCGAATGCCTTTGCCGGGAGCTTGAAAGAAGCGCATGGTGCAGCCGTTTTTTTGGCATTGATGTTAAAAAGCCCTTATACAAGTACAAAAAGGGCGAGTTTAAGCGCATGGACATAAACGACCCGGCGCTTGGCAAATGGATGGAGGAAACAGCGCCCGATATTGTTGTGCATCTTGCCTTTGTGCTCCAGCAGATTCATGACCCTGATCTTATGTACAAAATAAATGTGGAAGGCACCAAAAGCGTGCTTGCCGCGGTGGAAGAGGCAAATATCCCCCAGCTTTTGGTGACAAGCTCGGCCACAGCTTACGGGGCTTTTCCCGACAACCCCGTTCCCCTCAAGGAGACAGACCCCATACGCCAGCACCCGGCTTTTCAGTACGCCAAAGACAAGGCCGAGGTGGAATGGATTCTGGACGCATTTGCCGCTGCACACCCGGAAAAGGCCGTCTGCTGGGTTAGGCCCTGCGTGATTTACGGCCCCAATGTTAACAACTACATATCCGGCCTGTTCACCCTGCCTGTGGCAATGGCCCCAAAGGGGGATTTCACCCCCACATTTCAGTTTGTGCATGAGGATGATGTGGCAACGGCAATGCTTTTTCTTCTCAAAAAACAGGCAAAAGGACCTTTTAACCTTGCCCCGCCAGACACCATAACCATTGATGAAATTAACGCTGTTTCAGGCAAGATGGCTTTTCCCCTGCCGGAAAAGGTGCTCCGTGGCCTTTTCCGCCTAACCTGGGATTTAAGGCTGCCCCTGCTCAAGGTGCCGCCGGCCTTTTCGGACTATGTGTTTTACCCCTGGCTGGTGGATCCCAAAAAGCTTTTGGATATGGGCTTTTCCTTTACCTATTCCACAAGGGAGACCCTTGAAATAATGCTCCGGGCAAAGGGGCAGATAAAATAGCCCGGCAGGTCTTTTGGGCTAAAAGGGCCGGAAGGGGCGGGCGAAAGGGAGTATTCTGCAACAAGCAGTTCGTCCGGGCGCAAGGCTGACTATTGCCTTTTAAGAAAGGCTCTTGCTATAAGATAAAAAGGTTTTACAATAATAAAATAGGATTTGAATGGAGAAAGGGCCGGTTTTAGGGCTTACCAGGAAGATTTTCTGATGACTGCCGCCTTATAGACGGAGCAACTGTTTCTTTCCGGGGTCTGACTGCATTTCCCGATGCCCGATCATCCGGGCGATGGAGGTGTTTTTGCCATGCCGATAGATTTTATTCAGCTTGAACTGGCCGTGCCCCTGTATCAGATTGGTCTTCTGCTGTTTGCCTCCACCTTTGCGCTTCTTTTTGGCCGTGTACGCATGGCCCTTGTGGTAAATTACCTTTTCACCCTTTACTGGGGCTATGTTTTGAACCGCGAAATGTTTGTGGGCCAGGGCCTTGAGGGCTTGAGCATCTTTACTGTGGCCTATTTCGGTTTTGGCGTGGTCATTGTGCTTCTGGCGGTTTTGGGGTTCTTTGCCGCCTCTCACCACTAGTAGATCAAGACGGGTCAAAAGCAAGGGATAGAGTCAGGTGCAAGTTTCCCCCGGCGCTTGTGCATGTTGCCCCCTTTTTTGGGGGGTAATAATTTCCCGGCGCTTACAAGCGTTTTCGGGCCGGAGACATCCCTAACAGGGCAGAAGCTTTTTCCTTGGCTTCACCTTATCCCATGATGATGGAGCCTTTGGGTAACAGTCGAATCTGCTGGTTTCCCATAGCTTTCCAGCACCTTTTGCAGGTCTTGCAGGAGTTCGTTTTTCAATTCTTCAGGCTCAACAACCACTGCCTGGGGGCCAAGGCTTAGCACCCACTGCTTGATCTCCTCTGTGCCTGCCACTTTAAAGCAAAGCTCCAGGCTGCCATCTTCAAGTTTTTTCGCCTGCTGGCTTTCGTGCCAAATTTTTTCTCCGGCCCAGCGCGCCCAGGCAGGTGAAATGCGGATAACAACCTTTGTAAGTTCGCCCTTCATCACCTTGAAGCTGTTGCAGGTGTATGCGTCCAGGTCAAAATCCTGCGGTATGGTAAAGGTTTCACCCGTTACCTGGAGCATGTTTATGCGATCCAGCACAAAGGTGCGGACCTCTTTGCGCAGGTGGCAATAGCCGATAAGGTAGATGGAGCCGTCAAAGAACCACAGCCTGTAAGGGTCAACCTTTCGCAGGGTCTGCTTTTGGGCCTTCAGGGCATGGTAGGCAAACTCCACCCTATGCCGGTTGGGGATTACCTGTCCCAACTGGTTCATTATTTCCCGGCAAGCGCCGTAATCCTTATAAGGCTTTATTCCAATGGCAAAGGATGCCTGGGCTTTTTCCAGAAAGGCAACTGTTGCAGGGGTAAGCGTAGCGCGCACCTTTTTGAAAAGGGATTCAAGCGAATCGTAGAAAAATGTTCCCTTGAATGCCTTTGTGAAATCCGAATAAAGGTGAAGGGCCATAAGTTCCGTGAGGGTGAAGGGTTCAGGGACCTGGAATCGGTATGTGTCTATGAATGCCCATCTGGAGCCGCCCTCCACGCTCTCGCTGTACAGTGGAAAGCCCGCCTCCTGCAATGCCTGAAGGTCCCGGTAGATGGTTCTTCTGGTGACATTTTCCATTTCCACAAGGTCAATCACGGAAAGGCCGTAGCGGCTGGCCTCGATGTGCCGCAAAATCCTCCATTGCCTGGCAAGCTGGTCTCCGCGCATGAAATCCCGCCTTTAGGGAAAAGGGTTGGTTTCAAAAAGACTGCATAGAGTGATAGCATAAAAATTATACTGTGTAGTTTATGTTGTTTGGGGTAAAAAGGCCAGGGGCATTCTGCAAGAGTTCCGCAATGGTTGGCGAGCTTGTACTTTCCATCTCCAGGATTTGAAGTGCAGAAGCCCCCATAATGCCTATAACCCTTTATCCTGTTTGACTTTAACAAGCGTATGGACTAAATTATTTTTAAGAAGTGATTCGCATCAAGCCGCCGTGCTCATAACACGGAATCGTTTCGGGCGTTGGCGTGGGGCGGCTCACTTCCCATCTTCATCCCTAACCCAATATCCAATACAGGTAGGCAGGGCAAACCAAAAACTCATTGCTCCTTATCCTCTGTGCTTTCTGCCTGTTTTGCTGCAAGCTCCTGCACGATTATTCTGTGGCCAGCCTGGGCATCCTGCCAGGAGCAATACTGCCCTGCAAGAGATCTTGAGCCGTTTCCTGCAACCAGGGTTTCAAAAACAAGGGGGTTTGCCTTGCCCGGCTCCCTGACCATGCCGATGAAGCTTGTGGAAACCTCAAATCCGTTGATGCGTTCATGGGCAACAATGTTGTCGCTTGCAAGAATGAACTCCGCCCAGGTTTTGGCGTCTGCTGCCACTGGAATCCTGTTTTTAAGAACATAGAAAATCATGGATGCACCCTCCTTAAAAGCGCGTGAAAAGCTCTGTATAAAGTCAAGCTGCTGCTCATCCTGTTCAATCACCCCGAAAGGATCTTCTTTGTGAAAACCTGCCAAAACCGGCTTTTTCGCTGCTTTCCGTCTGTTTTTTGAAGGCAGCCAGGTGCAGAAGCCTCTCCTCGTGAACAAGGGCGGCAGCGGAAAGGCTTTTTGAATCCAGGCGCACATTTTCCCCCAGGCCCGGCGACTTGGCAGCACTTGCCTTGCTCCCGCCAATTGAATCAAGAAATCCGCGGACCTGCCTTGGAGATACGGTTTTTTGCCCGTCTGCCTCGCCTTCCCAGTCAATGGCATCCAGCGCATAGCTTTTCACAAGCTTTTCAAAGAACTGGCCAAAGGTGGCGCAAAAGCCAAAGCAGTCCATGCCTGCAATCTTGTCGTTTATGGCAAATATGGCTCCTGCCTGGCACTCCATGTGGGAAAAATGCTTAAGATAATCGCCTAGCTTGTCTTTTGAGCCCTCAAAAACATCGGACAAGGCGGAAGTGGGGGCATGGACATTAAGGCGGTTCACCTTATGGTGGATGTCATCCCATATTTCACATTGGTCAGAGGCATAGCCCCTTCCTGCTTCAATATTTTGGGAGACTGCTCGCTGGCTTGTGCTGCGAAGGCTTGCGTGCATAACCCTTTCTCCGGCGGCAAATTTATGGCTGGTGTATGCCCAGCGGCCATGCTCCACACAGCTTACCGGCAGCTTCATCTCTGTTTTGCCGGGTATTAAAAAGGTGGCGTTTACAATGCGGTTCTGCTTTGCGCCAACAAGCTCCTCGCCTTCAACTATCAAAATGGGGGCGGCTCCCCGGTTCAAGAGCAAAAGCTCCGGCACACTTCCTGCCTCGCTTGCCTCCTGCACCTGCACCAAATCCTTTGCCAGGGCTTCTTCAAGGGTCAGGTAGGCAGGCTCACCGTTTTGGGGCGCAAGCAGGGGAAAGAGGGTCAGATTCTTGTAGGACTGCTTTCTTGCGACCTTTAGGCTTTCCAGAAAAAAGAGAATTGCTTCCATGATTTTCCTCCTGCGTTTAGGGTTGCAGGAAGAATAAATCAGCCCTGTGTCAGATAAGGTCACACAGGCCAAAAAAAATTGTGCAGGCTTAAAAAAAAATCAGAATCATGAAGTAAATGACGCCTGCCTTCAAAATTAGCATTTAGCCAGACAGCTTTAACAGCATAAAACCTACTGATATTCATTGACAAATTACCAATATCCGCATATTCTTGTTTAAATTGCCTTTCCAGCACAAGCAGCTTCATTAAAGGAAGTTTTTAGGCCAATTGCCTTGCAAGTCTTGCCCAAGGGGGGATGCCATGCCTGAAAGACTTAAAATTGCCATAAACACCGGCGGCGGTGATGCACCGGGGCTTAACGCCGTCATCGAGGCTGTTGTGATGAGCGCCCAGAACCGTAACTGGGATGTTTACGGTATAAGGCAGGGCTACCAGGGGCTTCTCAACACGGAGGAAATTGTCCGGCTCACCCCTGAAAAGGTGCGGGGCATTTCATCATTGGGCGGCACCATGCTTGGCACAACCAACAAGGGCAACCCTTTTAAAATGGCTGTGGAAAATTCTTCCGGCGAAATTGAGTATCGGGATATTTCCGACAGGGTGGTTAAAAACTTCAACCGGCTTGGGTTTGACTGCCTGGTTGCTGTTGGAGGGGATGGAAGCCTTGAGATAGCCTACAATTTTTTCAAGAAGGGGATTCCGGTTATCGGCGTGCCCAAGACAATAGATAACGATTTGGGCGGCACGGTGATAACCTTCGGGTTTGACACGGCGGTTTCCATTGCCACCGAAGCCCTTGACAGGCTGCATTCAACCGCAAAATCCCATGACAGGGTTATGGTTGTGGAGGTCATGGGCCGCCATGCAGGCTGGATAGCATTGAATTCGGGCATATCCGGCGGAGCAAGCGTAATTCTGATTCCTGAAATACCTTTTGATATTGACAAGGTATGCGCCCACATCATGGACAACGAGCTAAAGGGCCAGCGCTACGCCATTGTGGTTGTGGCTGAAGGGGCTTCTCCAGCAGGAGGCTCCATAGTTCACAGGGGCGCGGGCGAGGCTGGCCGACAGGATGTGCTTCTGGGCGGCATAGCAGCATCCGTGGCTGAAATGATAAGGGATAAGACCGGCAAGGACACGCGGTTTCTGGTGCTTGGCCATCTCCAGCGGGGCGGCTCGCCCACAACCTTTGACCGGCTGCTTTCCCTGCGCTTTGGGGCTGCTGCTGTTCGCATGATAGAGCAAAAACAGTTCGGCAAAATGGTGGCCCTTGATCCGCCAAATATCAAGGCTGTACCTTTGGAGGATGTCATCGGCAGCATAAAGCGCGTTTCCCTTTCTTCAGACACCGTGCAGACTGCCAGGGACCTTGGAATCAGTTTTGGGGACTGATCTTTGGCCCCGCAGGCTTATGGTTCTTCAGTCAGGAATGAGCTTAAGCAGGAACGGGTTTAATACCCGCACAGCTTGCTGGGCTGGGATTGGTACATCCTTATCTTTTTGCATCGGCAACAGCATCTGGTATCACACGGGCTAAAAAAGCGGGACAGGAGCGGGGCAAAACACCCTGCAAAACAAAAGGGGCTGCGGTTTGTTGCCGCAACCCCTTGATTTTAATGGCGGAGCTGAGGGGGATCGAACCCCTGACCTCATGACTGCCAGGGAGGGCCTATTGGCTTCCTAAACTCCTCAAATGTTTATAGTACTTTGAATTGATTGCAGATATTCACCCCACAATTTATTTGATTTTTGCCGATTTTGGCATATTTTGGAAAAAAGTCACAGTCCAAGTCCCAGACCAAAATGCCGGTTTTTGGTCTGGGACGAAGGAAGAT
>JAGVAW010000170.1 GCA_020060085.1 Desulfobacterales bacterium | reverse complement strand
GGGGCCAGGGGATAGACAAACCTGAAGGCATCTTTGCTGCCGGAAATATCTGGAGCCTTAAGCTGCTCGAAGATGGACAAAAGCCTTGTACTCTCATAATCTTTTACAGGAATCGCCGTATTGTGCTCCGAATCAAAGGTGTCCCTGTCAACCCCGCTTGAAAGCCGGTCAGCCTCGGTGATTATCCACTGCATTGGGGTTTCCGGCTTATGGTGGCATGCAGCAAGATTTATAAAGGAATCCCCCTCCCCCCATTGGGGCAAGCTGCACCGTGCAGGCAGCGCAGCCTTTATGGCTTCATGCTCTATAAAAGCCGCTGTATGCAGTGCATGGACATGGCTGTGACGGCCTTTGGCGGAAGGCTGATAAATATCTGCATTTTGTTGTTCATACAGGGCCGTTACACCAATCATATCACGGTCGGCGAACTTTCCTATGTCATGAAAAAATGCGGCCATTGCAATTTTGATTACAGTATCGTCCAAGGCCTCCTCCTTTTTTCAAGGGGTTACTCTTCCAGGTTGCTATTGGGTGCTTTAATACGGCCCAAGCCCTTTGCACAAGCTTGGCAACATTGTCGCGTTGTCAGAAAACAATTCTTATGCGCTCCCTTTGCAGGGGCAAGCCGTAGCAAGTATCAGGCCGGGCACCTGATGAGGCGATCTCCAGCTCATGCATGGCATGTGGGCCGAATGACTTTTGTAAGGAGCGCTTTATCTTGCTTTTGTATGAGTTGAAATTCTCGGCATCAAGGCTTGCAATGCCGGTTGTGCTCATTTGGGCCAAGGGCCTGGATCCGGTAATCTTGCGGTAAAGCCTTTCAATCTCCTGGCTGTTTTCAAAAATTTGGGGAAGCGGAAGATAACACTCCGTGCAGGCTTTACAGGAAAAGGGCTTTTCGCAGTCCTTTTTCCGGATTGCAAAAAAGGCGTACAAAGCCATGTGGGCACAAGACAGATCCATCTCCAGATTTCGGTATGTCAGCTTGCACCCGGGAATATCCACGGTCAAAACAGGTTGCTCTTCCCTTACCAGCGAGGCAAGAAGCGTTGCCGGGTCGGAAGGCCTGTTCAATAGCTCCGGCTCAAGACTTTCCCGTATGGATACAAAGGGCACAGGAACAAGTGTTATGCGGGCATAGCGGGTTTCCTTATAAAACGGCTCCCTGTTGGCTCCAATACAGCGGATGGCATGGGAAACCCTGGGCGGATAAAAAAAATCCCTGTTGCTTTCAAATTCAGGCGAAACAAGCACATGGAAAATCCTGTCCTGGGGCCTGCCATACATCTGGGCTGCAAGGGTAAGGCAGGAACTCATGGTTTTCCTGCCGCCCGCAATGGAAAAGAATACGGCGGATTGGGGGTCGGCAGTCAAACCAAAGGCAAGGCTCAAGCACAGTTCAAGCAGGTTCTCGTTGTCGGTTTCATCAAGGATGTCATCCGCCTCAATACCCTGGGCGTCCTTTACAACATGGACATTTTCATGCGGAAAACTGATTGTAGATGAAGCAATTTCATATTCCTCAAGATACTTGTGGAATATGCCTTTTCCGCCGCCTGCCAAAAGGTTGGTGTTCATGGCTTCTTTGCCACTTCGTGTTGTTATGACATGTATCGCATCAACCCGTCTGCCCTGCTGATGAAGCGCAAAGAGGGTTTCCGTTACCACTTGAGGGCTTAACCCCACCACAGCAAGGAGAATGTTTTTCATCAAAGTTTCTCCAAAGAAAACCGCCCCAGCCCGAAGGTGGTTTGTTTGCCTATATGAAGCTCTGCCGCAGCTTCGATAAGAGGGATAAACTCTACCAGACTTCCTTTATAGACTACTGTTCCCATCATACCTCCCATAAGCATGGTCTGATCCTGCCTGCTGCTGTAGCGTTTCCAGTCAAACCAGGTTAAGCTGCTATCCTCCACGGCCACATCCCGTGCCCGCTGAACAAGCCCTGTGTAGTCGAGCTGGGGCTCACCTTGCGCATAGCAGGAGAACAGCGAGCTTATTCGGCGCAGAATCGCCCTCAAAAGAATATGAAAAGGCAGTTCCGCAATCAGGTGGTTTTCAAACTTCAGCCGCAGGGGTGTCTCCAGGTTTATCTTAAGGCGGGTTGCTTCATGCTGATTTGGCTTGACGCTGTCCACGAACAATCTTCTGGCAAAATCCTCACCGGCAAGTTCGCCGGACTGGCTTTTGTAAACAGGAATATTGTTGCAACGGACCTCATCTAAAATAAACTTCGCCCGGCGGCCGTTAATCTTGCTGCCTATACCGCCTTTGCCCATCTGGGAGATTGCATAAACAAAATATGGAAGGCTTTTGTTGAACTGGCCGAACAGCAGCAGGCCAAAATCAAAAGAGTCTCCGGCGGAAAGCCTTGTTTCAAGGTTTGTTGAAGGCTCGATTACATACGGTCTAGGTGGGGCCGCCAGTCGTGAAAAAACCTCCTTTTTTTGTTCGTCCTCAAAAAGGATGGCATACAGGCAATTGGAGGATAACAGACAACTCTGGCAGGTCTCCCGCCTCAAAGCGCAGACCACCCTTTTCAAGGCATTTCCAAACACGCCGCGAAATATGGAGCCTTTGTAGGCAGGAAGAGCAGCTTCATCCGAAAATGTGCAGAAAAAGCGATAGTTCCCAACTAAAAGCCCATCTTCTTTGTTCATGTTTTAACCTTTTTTTAAGTTTCATGTCATTGGGCCATCATATTTTCAGATTTTTACACTGGGCAGAATCCTTATTCAATTCCGGCAACATTGCCGGTTTAAGGGTTACAGCAAAAAAGGGCATTCCATCCACGAGCCGGGGCCCAATTCACAGGCATGCTTTTAGCTGCTCAAATTTTTTACGAGGTTGGTGTTGGACCTGGCAGGCATTCAGTGCCATTAAATCAGCTTAACACAAAAACCTCGCTTTCTACAGGAAAATACACATCTCTTCTGTCTTTTGGTATTTGAAATCCCAACAGTTTTGCAAAATTTACCTATTATTGTGGATTTTTTAAAATTTCTCAATGGTTTTGGATGCCTACCGGATCATGCTATGGGCAGCAATTAACACCCTAATCTCTATATTTCTCCAGTGTCAGATAAGGTCACAGGGGTTTAGGAGAGTATGCGCTCAACCCAGCGGTCCAAAACAAAATTGGTGCTAATAAGAAGCCCCACCCATTCCGGTCAGGGGCTTTGCCTTTCTCTTCTTCCCGGCAGCTTCTACCTCCCTCATAAATTTCAGGGCTTCATCAGCTTGAACTTGATCCAGGCGAACAGACCTGGCTTCCAATCTTCACAGTCCATAAGGGGATTGATTTGGTCGCACAAGCGGGACAACACAAGCTTCTGGGAGTCTTCCTGCCTTATGCACAGCCTTATTGTCCGCTTACTGCAAAGAAGCTTGCCCATATTCTGCCCAAACCCAGGTTTTGAATGCCTGCAAGTCATGCAGCTCTTTTTCATGTGCTCCCCGTATATAATAGTCGCCCCTGAAAAAGGTATTACCCATTAAATTTACTTGATATTATTATCAGTTTGTGTTAACGAAAATTGCAGGAAACGGGTTAATATTCATCC
>JAGVAW010000106.1 GCA_020060085.1 Desulfobacterales bacterium | reverse complement strand
GGCCGCAACTCGGTGCAGGCAACGGTTGAAGGTATGGCCGCCATTGCAAGGGCATCTGACCAGATTTCTGAAATTATTGATGTTATTACCGAAATTGCCGAGCAGACCAACCTTCTGGCCCTTAACGCCGCCATTGAAGCAGCCCGTGCAGGCGAGCATGGCAAGGGCTTTGCCGTTGTTGCAGACGAAGTCGGCAAGCTGGCCCAGCGCTCATCCGAAGCAGCCAAGGAAATCACCGGCCTTATCAAGAACTCGGTGTCACGAGTCAAGGAAGGAACCTCACTTACGGATCAGTCTGCCAAGGCGCTGGAAAAAATCGCAGACGGAGGCCGGATCAACCTTGAGGCGATTATGGACATCTCCAAAACCGCCATCGGTCTGGCAGACGGCACCAAGGAAGTGGATGATCTCATGCGCGACCTCAACAAACTGGCCCAGGACATTGAAGGAATGGCCGGCACCCAGGGCGAGCGCAGAAAAGCGGCTGAAGAGGCCCTTGCAGCAATGGTGGAAAAAGCCAACGAAATTGCAAGGCGCTCACAGGAAGCTGACAAGGGAGCCAGGGACATTGGCGATAAGATGCAGAGCGTTGTGGACAGGGCCTCATCCATGGAAGAGCTTACAGGCCTCCAGGCCAAGCGCTCCAAGAACCTGGTGAGCATTTCCGAGGAAACCCTCAAGGGCGCGCGTACCACGGTGGAAGGCGCAGGCCAGGTTGTGGGCATCACCGGCGAAATGCAGAAGGTCGCCAACAACCTCCAGGAGCAGGTGGCCCAGTTCAAGATTGCATAATGCAACTTGCGCCCTTCCCGCATTTTCTTGCGGGAAGGGCATTCCACCTGTCTTATACGCGGACTTGACCGGGTTTAAGAAAAGGCCCTGCCTTTTTGGCAACCCTAAAAGGAGAAGCTCTAATGCAGACTTCTTATTTTGATATTGAAAGCCGGGGCAGAGAGCAGGAAAAAGCCCAGGTTCAGCTCATGCAGTTGGTGGGCTTCAGGATTGGCAAGGAGCTTTTCGGAGTGGACATACTCATGGTCCAGGAAATCATCCGCAAGGTTCCCATAACTTCGGTTCCCAATGCGCCCGACTTCATAGAGGGAGTCATCAACCTGCGCGGGGGGATCATCCCCATAATCGACCTTCGCAAAAGGCTGCGCCTCCCCACTCTCGACCAGGGCCAGAACGCAGGCACCCGCATCCTCATTGTGACCGTGGATTCGCGCACAACAGGGTTCATTGTGGACTCGGTAACCAAGGTCATGAAGATTCAGACTTCAGACATTGAGCCGCCTCCGGAAATAGTTGTTGCAGGCCTCAAGAGCAAATACATCAGCGGCGTGTGCAAAATAGACGGCAATCTGCTCATCCTGCTGGATTTCTCCCAGGTTCTTCTCATAAGGGAAAAAGAGCAGCTCAAAGGTTTTGAATCCGGCCCGGACGCATAACAAAAGGCTTTTAAGGGCCTCAACAAAGGGGGCAGGTCAATGGGAAAACGGGTGCTGGTGGTGGACGACTCTGCCATGATGCGAAAGCTCATCATAAAAGCCCTTGCAGAAGGCGGCCATGAGGCGCTTGGCGAGGCCAAAAACGGCCGGGAGGCAGTGAGCCTGTATAAGAAATTGCAGCCCGATGTGGTGGCAATGGACATAACCATGCGGGATCTGGATGGTTTTGCTGCTGCCAAGCAGATTTTGGAGTTTGATCCGGAGGCTGTGATCATTTTTGTTTCCAATCTGGATGGCGATAAATACGGCGAGCAGACGCTGCGCCTGGGCGCAAAGGGTTTTGTGGGCAAACGCAGATCCCAGGACTTTATTGATCTGCTGGAAAGCCTGTAAGTTTTTTAATCGGCAAGCCTTTGCAGCCCAAATGCCAAGAGCTTTTGTGTCAACAATAAGGAGCACTCCATGACGGACCTATCCTTGCTTGAAGATTTCATCCCCGAAGCCCAGGAGCACCTGGAGGAATTTGAAACCAACCTGCTTCGGCTCGAGGCCAATCCGGGCGACAGGGCAGTGCTGGACAACATCTTCCGCTGCACCCATACCATAAAGGGTTCCGCCGAGTACCTGGGCCTGCCCAAAATTGCAGCCCTTGCCCATCGGCTGGAAAACCTTCTGGAACTCATACGCCACGGGGAAGCAACCCCAGACAAGAAAATGGTGGATGTGTTCTTTGCCTCACGGGATCGCCTTGCAAGTCTTGTGAATGAGTTGCAGGCACATCAGAATGAAAGCAGCCCCATACAGGATCTTTTGGATAAAATCGACAGGTTTTCGGGCCTGGCGAAAAACCCTCCCAAAGAGCCTGACTCCGGGGATGATTTTCTGGGCATAGGCGATGACTTGCCCGGGGCTTCCGGTTTAAAGCAGCAGGCTGATGAGCTTTTTGACGGGGAGCCGGATGTCCTTGGCCACCTGGATGAAAGCGTTGGAGCGGATGATCCCCCAGCCGCACAGGGTGGTGTTATGGGACTTGGCAGCTTTGACATGGGCACACAAAAAGCAAACAATGACATGAAGAAAAAAGATTTGGGCCTGCCAGACGACTCCAAAAAGAATTTGTCCTTTGCCTCTCCAGATGACAGCGCACAAGTCAAAGACAGCATTGGGGCAAGCGCCATTGCCCGGCTGGATGCAGATGAATCCTTTGAGGAGGAATACGACCAGGAGCTTTACGGCATATTTGTAGATCATCTCAAGGAAAACCTGGAGCTGTTGAGCGCCAAGGCAAGCGGGCTTTCCTCCTCCCAGGAAGGTGTGGGCCTTCTGGAAAGCCTTGTGGAAGTGGTTGCCGGGCTTCGCCAGAGCGCTAGCTACATGGACTATCGCGCGCTTACCGCGTTCTACGATTCCTGGGTAGGCCAGATGCGGGAGGTTCAGAACCGCATCAAGCAGGGCAGGAAAGAATCCTTTGCCTTTATGGGGGATTTTGTCTCCCAGCTTATGGTCCGCTTCAGCCTTGTGGAAGAAAAAGTAAAAGAGCCTCCGCAGAAAGAGCCTGCTGTCAAGACTGTGGAAGCCAAACCTGCGGCCAGGGTGCAGGATTCTGCCCCGGCTGCTGCACCCCCCAAAAATCAACAACCCGATAAAGAAGGCTCCCAGGGCCTGTTCGATGAGCTGGATGCAGTTTTTGACAGCCATGCAGCCCCTGCTGCCGAGCAGCCCCTTGATGTGGATCCTTTTTCCGATGACATGGATGAGCTTCTTGTCACCGGAAAGGCCGCAAAAGCGGAGCTTCCCCCAAAGACGCCGGAAACAAAGCCTTCTGCCAGCGTTTCAGAATTCGACCCGGCCCCCCCCGACAAAATTCTGGAACCGGCTCAAAAGGCCCCTCCGGCGTCTTTTTCTCAAGATGCCCCAAAAGAGGCTGCCCCAAAAGAGGCTGTGCCCGAAAAACCGGCTGCGGCCCCACAGCCTTTGCCTTCACAAGCGCCAGTCGAGGCCCCAAAGGCAAAGGAGCCGGATGCAACACTGCCCCCGGCCGGGCCTGCCTTGCCACAGGACGCCCAAACCCAGGAGCCTGCAAGCGCCCTTCAGTTTGATGCATCGCCTGCTGATAGAGTTGTCAAGCAGAGCCTGCGGGTGGATTCAGCCAAGATTGATATTCTTATGAATCAGGTGGGCGAGCTTGTTGTGAGCAGGGCCTCCTACGGCCAGCTCTTCAATGATATGCGCCTTTTTCAGCAGGAGCTTGCATCCACCGACCTTGACCCCAGAATGCTCAAAACCGCAAGGGATCTCACCTTCCGAATTTCCGAGGCCACAACAGCCTTGGGCCGGGTGGCCAACGAGCTTCAGGAAGGGGTAATGAAGGTTCGGATGCTGCCCATTGCCCAGCTTTTCAACCGCTATCCGCGCCTTGTGCGGGACCTTGCCCAGGGCACGGGCAAGCTTGTGCATCTGGAAATAAGGGGCGAGGAAACCGAGCTGGACAAGATGGTCATCGAGGAGATTGCAGATCCCCTCATCCACATAATCCGCAACGCCGTTGACCATGGCCTGGAAACAGCCGCCCAGCGCAAGGCCGCAGGCAAGCACCCGGAAGGCACCCTCCGGCTAGAGAGCTACCACGAATCAAACCATGTTGTGGTGGAAATCATTGATGACGGCAAGGGGATTGATGTGGCCAAGGTGGGCAGGCTTGCCCTTGAAAAGGGCCTGCTTACTTCCGAAGAGCTTGAACGCATGAGGCCAAAGGAAGTTCTTTCCATAATCATGATGCCCGGCTTTTCCACATCCGAACAGGTTACAACCACTTCAGGCCGCGGCGTGGGCATGGATGTGGTGAAAAAGAACATTGAAAAGTTAAACGGCACTGTGGAGGTGGACTCCAAACTTGGTGCAGGCACTCGCGTGCGCATAAAGATTCCTCTCACTCTGGCCATTATCCAGGCCCTTCTGGTGCGCGTGGGCGCAAGCGTTTACACCATTCCCCTTGCTGTTGTGGAAAAAACCCTTCGTGTAATGGAAAAGGACATAACAACCATTGAGGGTGTGGAGGTGATCCAGCTTCGGGAGGGTGTCCTCTCCCTGCTGCGCCTCACAAGCGAGTTCAAGGCCAGAAGCTCATCCCAGGACCCGGATCGCGTCTATGTTGTTGTTGTGAATACGGGCATGAGGCAGGTGGGCCTTGTGGTGGATTCTCTCATCGGCCAGGAGGAGGTGGTCATAAAGCCGCTTGTTGACTACCTGCAGGAGCAGAGCGGTTTTTCAGGGGCCACCATTCTTGGGGATGGCAGGGTTTCGCTCATTCTGGATGCCTACGAGCTTGTGAACCTGTGTATGCAGCGCCAGACAACAAGGCGCGATACTGACGCAACCTGGGAGATTCAAAAGGACCTGCTGCCGGGCAAGAGCTTCAACGCCAGCAACGGCTCCAAGCCCACCCTGCATTAAAGGTTGTTATTTAAGGGCCGCCGGGAAGCCAAAAGGCCCGGCGGCCCAAAGCCTTATGCCTCTGCCTGCACTCCAAAGCAGCCAAAGGCTCTTGCAGGCAGCCCCGTTTAAGGGATTTGTGCCGGAGCTTTTTAAAAGCGCAAAAATTTTTTACAGACAGGAGCCAGCCCCCATGCAACTTTTGCAGGAAGACCCGGCCCGGAAAATCCGGGTGCTCATAGTGGACGATACGGCCTTCATGCGTAAAGCCGTGGCGCGTGTCCTTGAACAGGATAACGGGGTGTTAGTGGTGGGCATG
>JAGVAW010000259.1 GCA_020060085.1 Desulfobacterales bacterium | reverse complement strand
GTGTGCTCTTCCGATCTAAGGACTGGCGCGGCCCCTGCACAATGGAATAGCGCAGAGCCGTTGAATCAATGTTGTAACGCTTTCCTAAAGTGAGGGCAGTAAGCTCCTGGCTGTGCTTGGCAAGGGCATAGGCGTTTGGCGGGCTTGCATGGCTTTCTGGCGTGGGAACAAAGGTGCTTTTGCCGCCGCAGTCCGGGCAAAGATGCTCCCAAAGGCCCTTTTTGAGACGCTCTTCAGGGCGCATATCCGGCCCGAAAACCCTGTTGCAGCTCTGGCAGCAGTGAAGGCCTTCACCAGCCACGAACTGGGACGAGGCCACCACCACCCTGGCAAGCTCAAGGCCTTTTTCCACGGCAACCTCGTAAAGCAGGGCCGTGCCCACCGCATTGGTTGCAAAAAAGGTGGAAAAATCCGGCAGATAGTCCTGATAGGCAGCAAAATGAAAGACCGCATCCATGCCTGGCAGGCATTTTTCCCAGTCTGCCTTGCTGCGCACATCCCCAAGCACAAACTCGGCCTCCAATGAAAGCCAGGGCGGCTTGCCTTTAAGATGCACGGGCTTTTGCAGGTTGTCCAAAATCCTCACGCTGTGGCCTGCCGCAAGAAGAGCATCCACAGTATGGGAGCCGATAAAACCCGCGCCGCCTGTAACAAGAACTTTCATGGGCAACCAAACTGCCTTTTAAGCCAAAAAGCAAAACCAGTTTTTTGTGGGGAAAACTTTTTTTGAAAAAAAGTTTTCCCCACACCCCTTTCAAAAAAACTTAAAATATTTTCAATTTGTTATACAGCACAACCAAGAAGTCGGCAGCCTTAAAAAATAAGGGCTTTTACAAACTTCAAAGGCTTTCCTGATTAAAAAAACCTATGTTCAACAGGATTGTAAAAGCCTCCAATATGTAAAATAACTTACTGTTATCATAATCTAAAAGTTTTTTGGGGCAGGGGTGTGGGGGGAGGGGCTTTTTTGTAAAACAGCCCCTCCCCACAAATTATTTTTTTTAATCCCTTTTTACTTTATGGAGTAGCCTCTGGCATCAAAAATCACGCGGCTGCCGCTTCTTTCCAGCATGAATGGCAGCTCCCGAAAGGCCTCCATTGCCTGAAATACAGCCCCCTGGTTATCACGGGGAACAAGCAGCGCAAGAAAGCCCCCGCCGCCAGCCCCGGCAATTTTGCCGCCCAAAGCTCCTGCTTGTATTGCTGTTTCGTACATGGCAGCAATCTGCGGATTGCTGATTCCGGCTGCCATGCGGGTTTTAAGCTCCCAGTTTTTGTGCAGCAGCCTGCCGCAGGTTTGGATGTCACCCTGTTCCAAAGCTTTGCGAAATGGGGCCACAAAGCTCACCATGCTTTGCATTGCGTCAAACTTTTCCTTTTCGCAGGTATTTTTGCTCTGCTCGGCCAGAATGCTGTCTGCCTTGCGGGTGATGCCCGTGAAATAAAGCAGAAGACAGGCGGAAAACTTGCGAAAAGGCCCGTTTTCAAGCACCACGGGGATGCGGGTGACAGAATCGTCATCGTTGAAGACAAACTCGTTTATGCCGCCAAATGCCGCAGCATATTGATCCTGGCGGCCTATGGGCTTTTTTAAAATGTCTATCTCTATTTTGCAGGCAAGCCGGGCAAGCTCCTCTGCCGTAACAAGCCTGTCCTGATAGGTAAAAAGAGCGTGCAGAAGGGCTACTGTGATGGAGCTGCTGCTTCCCAGGCCCGAACCCTCGGAGGGGATATCCGCCAGGGTGGTTATCTCCACGCCCCGGTCAACGCCGGTGATTCGCATGGCCTCGCGCACAAGGTCGTGGCTGATTTGCTCCACACTTTCAACACATTCCTTTTTGGAGTAGTTGATGTAAATCTTGTCGTCAAAACGGCCCTTTACAATTACATAGACAAACTTGTCTATGGCTGAACTTATGACCCTGCCACAGGCCTTGCGGTAAAAAGCCGATATGTCCGAACCGCCCCCAACAAAACTGATGCGAAGCGGCGTGCGAACAATGATCATGGTTTTTACTTCCTGTAAAAAACAATTTTAAAAACTTATATTTTTGATACTGCCATAAAGCGCCCTTGCCGAAAGCCCCTTTTCAAAGGAGTTGCCCAAAACTCCCTGATTAAACATAACTAATTGATATAATAAGCCAAAGTTTTTTAAAAGGGGACGCGGTGAAAAGCTTTTTTCCAAAAAAGTTTTTCACCCACAAGTATTATTCATAAGAGTAATAGCTTTTGTACCACTTAACAAACTGTTTTATGCCATGTTCCAGGCTGGTTTTAGGGGCAAAGCCCACCGCATTTTCAAGGTCTTTAACATCTGCACAGGTTTTTTTGATGTCTCCGGGCTGGATGGGCATCATCTTTTTTATTGCCTCTTTGCCAAGCGCCTTTTCAATGAGGCCGATAAACTCCATCAGGGTTACAGGGTTTGTGTTGCCGATGTTATAAAGTCTGTAAGGGGCGTAGCTTGTGGCCGGGTCCGGGTTGTCGCCGGACCAGTTTTGATTTGGCTCCGGCTGCTTTGCCAGCACGCGCACAACGCCTTCAACTATGTCGTCAATGTAGGTGAAATCGCGCATCATGTCGCCGTTATTGAAAACCCCTATGGGTTTCCCGGCCAAAATGGCCTTTGTGAAAATAAAAAGCGCCATGTCCGGGCGACCCCAGGGCCCGTATGCAGAGAAAAACCGCAGGCCCGTAACAGGTAGGCCGTAGAGATGTGAGTATGCGTGGGCCATCAGCTCATTGGCCTTTTTGGTGGCAGCATACAGGGAAACAGGATGATCAACATTTGTGTGCACGGTGAAGGGCATATTGGTGTTTGCGCCGTAAACCGAGGCAGATGAGGCAAAAACAAGGTGTTCTATCTTGTTGTGGCGGCAGCCTTCCAGAATGTTCACAAAGGCTGATAGGTTGCTTTCAACATAAGCATGGGGATTGGTAAGGGAATAACGCACCCCCGCCTGGGCCGCAAGGTGGGCCACGCGCACAAAGCCCTTTTCAACAAAGAGCCTTTCAACAAAGGCCCTGTCTGCAAGATCCGCCTTTACAAAGGTGAAGGACGGATGCTTTTCCAGAACTGCGACCCGATCCATTTTGAGGCGCGGGTCATAGTAGTCGTTTATGTTGTCAACGCCCACCACCTTGCTGCCATCTTCAAGCAGCCTCTTGGCAAGGTGGAAGCCGATAAAGCCTGCTGCGCCGGTTACCAGGATTGTCATGTTTGCCTTTGTATCCGTTTCTTTTTTGGCCTGTAAGGAGCTAAAAAGGCCCTGTTCACAGATGAGTCAGCCCAGGCTTTCCTATTGCATAAACCTGAAAGCCTATTTCAAAAAGCTCTTTATGGTCCAGAATGTTGCGGCCGTCAAACACAAAGGCAGGTTTTCGCATTGCTTCAAAAACAGCCCTGTAATTCAGGGAGCGGTAAAGACCCCATTCCGTCATCACGGCAATGGCATCGCAATCCTTAACAGCCTCGTAGGGGTCATCAACAAATAAAACAGCATCTTTGCCCAAATCCACTAGGTCAGCCTTCGCATTTTCCAGGGCCTGGGGGTCTGTTATTACAAGCCTTGCGTTTTCTGCGGCAAGCTG
Organism: Desulfobacterales bacterium; assembly: GCA_020060085.1. Lineage (GTDB taxonomy): Bacteria > Desulfobacterota > Desulfobacteria > Desulfobacterales > Desulfatibacillaceae > JAGVAW01. Next base: position 3,767 of record JAGVAW010000259.1, on the reverse strand, counting down.
GCGGGCAACAAAAATCGCCGGGCTGTCGCGGGTGTCGCCAGTATCAGCCTTGAAGGCGAATCCGAAGAGGCAGATTTTTTTACCTGCCAGGTTGTGAAACATGGCGGCAAGCATATTGAGCACAAATCGTTGCTTCTGGTATTCGTTTATCTTGACCACATTGAGCCAGTAGTCTGCCACTTCATTAAGACCATAGCTCTGGCAGAGATAGACAAGATTTAGGATGTCTTTTGTGAAGCATGAGCCGCCAAATCCTACGCTGGCGTTTAAAAAATGAGGGCCGATTCGCCTGTCCATGCCCACAGCCTTTGCCACCTGGGTTATGTCTGCCCCGGTTTTTTCGCACAGGGCACTAATGGAGTTGACAGAAGATATGCGCTGGGCAAGAAAGGCGTTGGCCGCTATCTTGGAAAGCTCGCTGCTCCATACATTGCTGGTAAAAATTTTCTCTTTTGGAAGCCATTGGGAGTAAAGCTTGACCAGCTCGTCCCTGGCTTCAATGCCTGAAGGCGTTTCCCTTGAGCCGATGAGAACCCGATCCGGGTTTTCCAGATCCTTTATGGCCGTGCCTTCTGCAAGAAACTCTGGGTTGGAGAGCACCTCGTGGTGCAGGCTGCCGCCGCCAGAAGACAGTATCCGCTCCATTGCCTGGGCCGTGCGTACCGGAACCGTGCTTTTTTCCACTATTATTTTGGGGCTTGTGGCACAGGAGAGTATCTGGCGGGCGGTTTTCTCCCAGTGCTGGAGGTCTGCGGCCATGCCCGCTCCAGCCCCATAGCTCTTGGTGGGAGTATTCACGGAAACGAAGATGATGTCCGCCTTTTTTATACCCGCTTCAATTTTTGTGGAGAAAAAAAGGTTTTTGCCCCTTGTGCGGGCTACAACTTCATCCAAGCCTGGCTCGTAGATGGGCAGATTATCGCTGTTCCACTGGGCTATGCGCGCTGGGTTGATGTCCACCACCTCAACAACGCAGTCCGGGCATTTATCGGCAATAACCGCCATTGTCGGGCCGCCCACATATCCCGCGCCTATGCAAAGGATGTTCTTTTTAAAGGCCATTGGTCTGCCTGCTATGGCAATAAGTTATGGGCCTGTTTCTTTGCCCTCCAGAATATAAAGCTGTTTTCGCTTTTATTTACAGCTTTTTTATTGCAGGAAGGTCAGGTTTTTGGGGCAGTTGCGTTAAAACAGGATTTTTGCCTTCCCTCTTAAAACCTAGCTTGCCGCAAGCTCCTGCTCGGAAAGAACGGCTATGCCATTCTTTTCCAAAATTTCCACAGCCTTTGCAATGGGCGCAAAGCGGAATATCATAATGGCGGTGCCGCCCTTGGGATTGGCGTAGGCATACATATACTCGATGTTCACTGAAGCGGCATCCATCATGTCCAGGATTTTTAGCAGTCCGCCGGGCCTGTCTTCCACGGGTACTGCAAGCACGCGGCTTTCCCGCACGGTCAGGCCGTTGTACTTCAAGGTTTCCAGGGCTTTTTCGTTGTTGTCCACCAGAAGCCGCAAAACCCCGAAGTCCGAAGTGTCCGCCAAAGACAGGGCGCGGATGTTTACGCTTGCATCTGAAAGTATGCGCGCGACTTCCGCAAGGCGGCCCACCTTGTTTTCCAAAAATACCGCAATCTGGTTGACAAACATATTGCCTCCTTGTCCGGGTAAAATTCTTTTTAATCAGGCTGATGCCTGAAAATAGGTTATGCGCTTTAAAGAGGCTCTTTTATAAGGGCCTGATTCTGGCAGACATCTGCTGACTGCTCCATGAGCCGCACGCACACGGGTACGCCCAATTCCTGGCGAAGGCCTGTTTCAACGCTGGCCATTATTTTTTCAAGCTCTTTGACTTCATCGGAAAAAAGCCTGTCATCCATGCCAAGGCGAACCTCCAGGCCCTGGCCCGCCTCCTTTGAAGGAGTAAAAAGCTTGCAGGACAAGGGCACAAAGCCCAGTATGCTCTCCACAATGGCAAGTACCTGGCTTGGATGAACCTTAACCCCACGGATGAGGGCCATGCCGTCCGTGCGGCCGGACAGCCAGTGGATGCGCTTCAAGGTTCTGCCGCATGGGCATGGGGCAGAAGTAATCCTTGCCCTGTCTCCGGTGCGAAAGCGGATAAGGGGGAAGGCCCTTGTGGAGAGGGTTGTAAGAACAATTTCACCCTCATCTTTGGCTGGTTTGCCGGTATCCGGGTCAACAATTTCAAGGTAGAAATGGTCTTCGGAAACATGAAGCCCGTTATGGGCCTCGCACTCGAATGCAATGGCCGGGCCTGGGACCTCGTGAAGCCCCCAGTGAAGCCATGTGGTAAGGGAAAGCTCCTTTTCAATCTGCTCCCTTAACTTTGCGTCTGTCGGCTCACCCACAAGAATAAGGTTTTTTAAGGCCAGGTTGCCTGGCGCGGCCCCGGAGCGGGCAAGGCTTTCCAAAAGCTCGCCTGCTGAAACTGGCGTTGTAACAAGCACTGTGGTGCGGTAGTCGGAAAGAACCATCAACTGCTTTTGCAGGCTCAAGGGCGTGAGGGGGATGACGGATGCCTCAAGGGCCTCGGCTCCGTCCTTGTAATCCCTGCCCCAGTTGGCCAAGCCAGGATCAAGATGTATCTGCACAATATCCTGGTCATTTACGCCTGCTGCCTTAAGAGCCCTGCCCACAAGGGTTTCCCAGAGCGCAAGGTCGTTTTTTGTGTAGCCGGTGACAGAGGGCTTGTTGCCTGCCCCGGAAGCGGTGTGGATTCTCACAATGTCCCGCAGGGGCACGGCAAACATTCCATATGGATAATGGGCGGCCAGATCCTCACGCCGCACAAAGGGAAGGCGGGCCAAATCCTCAAGCTTTTCCACATCCTGGGGTGCGGCCCCGTTTTCCAGAAATCGCTCTCTGTAAAAGGGTACCATTTTATGAGCCCGGTTGAGCGAAGCCTGCAAAAGCTCCAACTGGCGCTGGGCCAAAAGCTCCGGGGCAAAGGTTGATTCCTTGTCTGGCAGGTGTTGAGCAGACATTTTATGCCCTCCCTTCTGTGAAACGGGCATAGTCCTTGCCCAGATAAGCCCGTTTTATCTCCTCGTCAGCCAAAAGCTCCCTGGCCTTGCCAGCCAGCACCATTCGCCCGGTTTCCAGCACATAGCCCCTGTCTGCAATCATCAGCGCGGCCCGCGCGTTCTGCTCCACAATAAGAATGGTAAGTCCATCGGCACGGAGTTCTGCAAGAGTATCAAAAATAAGCCTTGCCACAAGAGGCGCAAGGCCCATTGAAGGCTCATCAAGCAAAAGCAGCTTTGGCCGCGCCATCAATGCCCGGCCTATGGCAAGCATCTGCTGCTCACCACCGGAAAGGGTGCCAGCGTGCTGGCCTGCACGCTGGGCAAGGATGGGAAAGAGGCTAAAAATCTTGTCCAGATCCTTTTTTATACCATAATGGTCGCGCTTGCGGTAGCGCAGGTAGGCCCCAAGCTTAAGGTTGTCCATCACGCTCAAGGGCCCAAAAACAAGCCTTCCTTCAGGAACCATGCATATGCCGTCTGCAACAATATCCTGGGGCTTTTTCTTGTTTAACGGCACCTTTTCAAAGGATATTTCCCCCTTCCATCCGGGCAGAAGCCCGCAGACAGCCTGAAGAAGGGTGCTCTTGCCGGAGCCGTTTGCGCCGATGAGGGCCACAAGCTCCCCTTGAGAAACCGAGAGGGTTACGCCGGAAAGGGCCTCTATGCCCCCATACCAACATTTGAGATTGCGGATGGTCAGCACTTAAAGTTCTTCCT
>JAGVAW010000278.1 GCA_020060085.1 Desulfobacterales bacterium | reverse complement strand
CTGGGCCATGTCTTCAAGAACGCGGACAGGCTTTTTGGTGTGCAGAAGCCCAGGCCCATGGGCGTGGACATAAAGGAGCTTAACATCCTGGATTTCAGGCGGATTCACGCGCTTCACAAAGGCGTCAGCCGCAAGGCTCGCCACCATGCCGTCCCGGTAGCCCATGGGCAGGTCAATGGCGGAAATGACAGGGAAACGGCCCCTTGTGTAGGCAAAAACCGAAAGACCCATGTCGCTGATGCCACTTAACACGCCTTCATAAACCTGGGGTCCCTTGGTAAGGGTTCCGCCCGCAAAGATGTTGATCTTGACCCTGCCGTTTGTGCGGGTCTCAACCTCTTTGGCCCATGCGGCGGCTGCCTGGGCCTGGGCATGGTTGGGCGGGAAGAAGATGCTGTAAGAAAGGGTTATGGGCGCAGGAGCTGATGCAGGAGCTGATGCAGGTTCAACGGCCTCATCCTCTTTCTTGGAGCACCCAAAGGCAAACACAAGACAGAGACTAACAGCAAGCACAACAAAGATTTTTCCAAAACCCGACAGGCTTTTCTTTTCCCGACTCATGGCAATACCTCCACAAAAAAGGTTAACTGCTCTTCAAATAACTGCTCTTATAATAAGAATGCAAAAAGAAGCTTGACCCCCTCGCACCTTGGAGGGGCTTTTGCTTTTTCATGCTAAAGACGCGCTTGATTACCCATAGTTGTAAAGGATTACTATAACCCCCTTTTTATATTTATGGATATTAATACAATAGACTTTCCCATATTACAAGAGGAAAGGCGTTGCCAGGAAAATGCGGGCTGCATTGCGCTTCGCTCAAAAGCCGATCATGCAGCAATCGCAAGCTCCCCCCCTTTCTTGGTGGTGCCTTGCCATCCCTTCCAGGAATTGCCCTGTATGCAGGGGTTTGAAGGGGGAAAGGGCTGGGCACAGTTGTGGTTGCCTTAAAATAAGCTTGTCTTTACAGGATGTTCACAAGGCAGTGGTCCTGAACAGTTAAAGCCTCTTCAAAAAAAAATCAAACCGTGCAATAATAAATATCTGAAGTCACCAGCAGCAGACTTTTGGGTTTCATGCTTTAAGTGTGCATCATTTTTAAGCGCAAGCCCCGTGAAGTTGTACCCGCCCCTTACTATAAGGATGGGCTGTGCGCCTGGCCGAATGTTATGGCTGTGGCTGTATTTGGTTCAGGGCTTGACAAGGCCCGGGAAAATCCGGCAAAAACGCCAAAAAATCAACGAGGAATAGGCAATGAAGCGAAATAGCCTTTATCTTGTAGCAATCGTTGTCGCAATGCTGCTGGCGTTTTCCGCTTCTCATGCCCTTGCAGCAGACATGGTTTTTGTTGTCCCCCTCCAGGGGCCTGTAACTCCGTCAACAGCAGACTTTGTTTCCCGCAACATCCAAAAAGCCAATGTAATGGATGCTGCCTGCGTTGTTGTTGCCATAGACACGCCCGGAGGCCTTGCCGACTCCATGAAGGACATTGTGCAGGCAATGCTTGCAAGCCGCATACCCGTGGTGGCCTATGTGTGGCCGTCAGGCGCGCGAGCGGCCTCGGCAGGGGTCATGATAACAATGGCCGCGGATGTGGCCGCAATGGCGGAAGGAACAAACATCGGGGCCGCGCACCCGGTTTCCGCAACAGGCGGCAACATGGACTACACAATGGCCCAGAAGGCTGTAAGCGACATGGCTGCCAATGCCAGAAGCGTTGCCCAGAAGCGCGGCAGAAACGCCCAGTGGGTGGAGGACGCCATCCGCCAGAGCGTTTCCGCCACCCAGCAGGAGGCCCTTGAGCTCAATGTCATAGACCTTCTGGCAAAGGATTTTGACGATCTTATCGAGCAGCTTGACGGCATGGAGATTGAAGGAAAGGGCATTCTCAAAACCCTTGGGGCTGTGATTCAGTGGGCAGAGGAAACCTGGCGGGATCGCCTGTTAAAAACCCTCTCCAACCCCAACTTTGCCTACATCTTCTTTTTGTTGGGCCTGGCCGGGCTTTACTTTGAGTTTTCCAATCCAGGAGCCATCTTTCCGGGGGTGATAGGTGCCATAAGCCTTGTGCTTGCCTTTTATTCAATGCAAACCCTGCCAGTCAACTACGCTGGGGTGCTGCTCATTTTACTTGCAGGGGTCTTTTTCATACTGGAAATAAACATAACAAGCTTCGGGGCGCTCACCATAGGCGGCATTCTTGCCTTAACCCTTGGCTCGCTCATGCTTTTCGATTCAGATATCCCTGCCTTGAGGGTGAGTTTTTTGGTCATGATTCCGGCAATTGCAATAACTTCCCTGTTTTTCATTGCCATTGCCACATCTGTGGTAAAGGCCCACATCAGCCGCCCACAAACGGGCTATCTTGGCTTTGTGGGCAAAAGCGGCGTGGTCAGAAAAGTAAATGAAGACGGATCTTCGGGCAAGGTGTTTGTGGCTGGAGAGATTTGGAATGCAAAGTTTGCCGGGCCTGTGAAGTCGGGCGACACGGTAAGGATTACTGCGGTGGAGGGGTTGAAGTTGACAGCAGAAAAGGAGGAGTAGGGGGCAGTTCCAGGAAAACGGTAGCTGCGTTGCGCTTCGCTCGAAAGTCGGTCATGTACCAACTGTACACACCCTCCTTTCTCGCTTGCGCGCCTTGCTTTCCTTTTCCTGGAACCGCCCTGTATGCTTGTTGTTGAAAGGGAAACAGCCACCTGCTTTCTGGAGCCACGCCAAAGATTTGGGATTGAAAAAGAAAAAATGCAAAACCCCTGGTCCGTTATTGGGGCAAAGGCGGTAATAGGGTTGTGGATGTTGGGCCACGAAAATCCAGGCCAACAAGGTTTTCCCCAAATCGTGAGATCGTTGAGGTGTTTTTCAGCGACCCGGCAAAATAACCGAACAGCAACCATCAACCCATTTTAAAGGAGGGTTTTCATGCTTGTCTATGGCGTAACAACATTCATTATTCTTTTTGTGGTTCTTTCCAGCTTCATCAAAATTCTAAACGAGTACGAGCGCGGCGTCATCTTCCGCCTTGGCCGGGTCATCGCAGCCAAGGGGCCGGGCCTCATTGTGCTGATTCCCTTTGTGGATAAAATGGTGAAGGTGAGCCTGCGCCTTGTCACCCTGGATGTTGACCCCCAGGACATCATCACCCGTGACAATGTTTCCGTTAAGGTCAATGCGGTCATCTACTTTAGGGTGGTGGACCCGGTAAAGGCCGTGGTGGATGTGGAAAGCTACCAGTACGCCATGAGCCAGCTCGCCCAGACCACCATCCGCAGCGTGTGCGGACAGGCCGAGCTTGATGAGCTTCTGGCAGAGCGCGACAAGCTCAACGAAAAACTTCAGGAAATTCTCGACTCCCAGACAGACCCCTGGGGAGTGAAGGTCTCCACAGTTGAGCTGAAGCACATTGACCTGCCAAGCGAAATGCAGCGCGCCATGGCCCGCCAGGCAGAGGCTGAGCGCGACCGCCGCGCCAAGGTCATCAATGCGGAAGGCGAGTTCCAGGCATCCACCCGGCTGGCCGAGGCAGCGGAAATCATCCAGAAACAGCCCATGGCCCTGCAACTGCGCTTCCTCCAGACTGTCAGCGGCATCGCCGGGGATCGAAACACCACAACCATATTGCCCATCCCCATAGAACTCTTCAGCCCCTTTCTGAAATCCATCTCAAAACCAGATTAAGGAAAGTAGGGCAAATCCCTTGATCAATAAAGAGAGCCAATTGTAAAACTGCAAAATTTGGTTTTGCAATTGGCTCGTTTTTTTACAAAATTTGGTTTTTAATTCTTTTGGCAGCGGGCCGGAATTTCAAGAGGGCGGGCAATGGGTTTGCGGCCGGGCATAGGCAGGCTTTTCAGGGAGCATGGCACACTGCTTCTGCTGGTGACCATTGCCCTTGTGATTGTTGAGGTGCAGATACTTGCGGTTGCCGTCACAAAATCGGGTCGTCAGGCAGCCTTCCAGGTGTATAATTCCCAGGGGGATCTGCTCTATGAGGCCGATGGAGCAACCCTTTCAGGCCTTGACCGGCATTACTTTGAAAAAACTTTCGGCCCCTTGGAGGACTTTGACTCAAGGCTTGTGGTTTCCCGCAGGCCCTTTCCTTTCCGGGCCTGGCTTTTTGCTGCGGTTGGCCTGCCCATAGGAGCGCTTTTGCTTTTTGCCTTTGTTTGGGCAGGGCTTGCCCGTCTTATTTACGGCAGGGGCCAGCCTGAAGCTGCCACAACTTTGGATGAGCCGGAAAGCAATGGCATTGCCCGCCTTGCAAGCAGCCTTGCCAGGGCCGATGTTTTTGTGGTCGGCGGCCTTGTTTTTGTGGCTCTTTTTTGCCTTTGGGCAATTCCAAACCTTCTTGCATACATGGGCAGGTCCGGCCTGGCCTTTGTGGCCGAATACCGCTGGGTTTTTCTGGGTCTTTTTGCTGTGGGCCTTCTCTTTCTTGCATGGCTTGTTTATCTTCGCTATCTGCTTGCAAAAAAAGGTCTGGAGCATCATGCCCAGGTTCAGAAATACCGCCTTGAGCTGGAATATCGCGGCACGCAAACTGTCACTCCAACCCAAATAAGCTATTTGAGTGAAGGCCTCTCCCAGGATTCACAAATCGCCCCGCAAGACTCCGCCCGCAAGGAAAAGAATACCAGCCATTGCTGAACAAAATCTTCCCCTCACTTTGGGTCAATGTCATTCTTTTGCCTTGAATTACAGATAGCTATCTTTTGTTGCAAGCAAGGGGCAATCATAGTATTGACACCAGGATGTTTTGCGTTTAAAAGTTTATACATCAAATGTTGGAATAAGCTGATGGAAAAATTCGATGGATTCCTCAAGGCCTTGCTTTTAAAGGAAATTCCATGAAAGGGAAAGCAAAATGAAGATTAAAAAAATTGATCACCTGGGCATTGCCGTAAACGGCATTGATGATGCCTGCACCTTTTGGCGGGACATTTTGGGCCTGCCCCTTGAAGGCACGGAAACCGTTACAACCCAGAAGGTGACCACCGCCTTCATGCCTGTGGGCGAAAGCGAGGTGGAGCTTTTGGAAAGCACCGCGCCGGACGGGCCTGTGGCCAAATTCATCGAGAGCAAGGGCCAGGGGGTTCACCATGTGGCGTTTCGGGTGGAGAACATTGAAGAAGCCCTGGCAGAACTCAAGGCAAAGGGAGTGCGCTTGATTGACGAAACCCCGCGCATTGGCGCAGGCGGCGCAAAGATCGCCTTTCTGCACCCAAAAGCCACGGGCGGCGTGCTTGTGGAGCTTTGCGAGCGCGAAGGCCACTAGAATCGGGTCCCTTATATGACCTGCCCAAAAAAGGGCTTAAAAACTGGCCTGCATTTTTTCTTTTTCTGCGGGTAAGGCCGCACAGCAAGGGAGTAAGAAATGGGAATTGCCCGGGACAAAATCAATCAGCTAAAAGAGCTTGAAGCCAAGATCCGCGAAATGGGCGGACAAAAGGCAGTCGCCAAGCAGCAAGAGGGCGGCAAGCTTAATGCCAGACAGCGCCTTGATCTTCTCTTTGATGATGGCACCTTTCGCGAACTGGATATGTTTGTCACCCACCGCTGCACCAATTACGGCATGGAAAAGGTGGATATTCCTGCTGACGGCGTGATAACTGGCCACGGCAAGGTGAACGGAAGGACTGTTTTCGCCTTTTCCCAGGATTTCACGGCAAGGGCCGGAAGCCTTGGGGAGATGCACGCAAAAAAAATCACCAAGGTCATGGACATGGCCCTCAAGGCGGGCTGCCCCTTTGTGGGCCTTAACGATTCGGGCGGGGCGAGAATCCAGGAAGGCGTGGACGCCCTTTCAGGCTTTGGCCAGATATTCTTCCGCAACTCCATTTCTTCGGGTGTCATTCCCCAGATTTCCGCCATCATGGGGCCCACCGCAGGCGGGGCTGTCTATTCCCCGGCCATGACCGACTGGATTTTCATGGTCAAGAAAACCTCCTACATGTTCATAACCGGCCCCAATGTGATAAAGGCCGTAACCGGCGAGGAGATAAGCTTTGAGGCCCTGGGCGGGGCAATGACCCACAACGAAAAAAGCGGCGTGGCACATTTTGCCTGCGAAAGCGACCAGGACGCCATTGAGCAGATTCGTACCCTTTTGGGCTACCTGCCCCAGAACAACATGGAAGACCCCCCCTTTGTGGAGCCTTCCGATGACCCCAAGCGCACGGACCCTGCCCTGGATGAAATAATCCCCGACAACCCGCGCCAGGCCTATGATATGAAGGCCGTCATCACCTCCATTCTGGACAACGGCGAGTTTTTTGAGCCGCATAAGCACTTTGCCAAAAACATGATGGTGGGCTTTGGCAGGCTCAATGGCAAGGTCATAGGCATAATAGCCAACCAGCCCAAGTTTCTGGCCGGATGCCTGGATATAAACGCCTCGGACAAGGCCACCCGCTTTATCCGCTTCTGCGATGCCTTCAACATTCCCATGCTCACCATTGCTGATGTGCCGGGATACCTGCCGGGCAGCAACCAGGAGTGGGGAGGAATCATCCGCCACGGGGCAAAGCTTCTGTGGTGCTACTCCGAAGCAACGGTGCCAAAGCTTCTGCTCATCACCCGCAAGGACTACGGCGGGTCTTATCTGGCCATGTGCTCCAAGGACCTGGGCGCAGACTACGCTATGGCCTGGCCCACAGCAGAAATTGCGGTCATGGGCGCAGAGGGTGCAGCCAACATCATCCACGCAAGGGAGATTTCATCCGCCGAGGACCCGGCCGCCAAGCGCAAGGAAAAGATCGAGGAGTACGAAAGCCTCTTTTCCAACCCCTATGTGGCTGCCAGCCGCGGCTACATTGATGCTGTGATTGTGCCAAGCGAAACAAGGCCAAGGCTCATAGAGGCCCTTGAAGCCCTGTGCACCAAGCGCGAAATGCGGCCACCCAAAAAGCATGGCAACATTCCCATGTAAAAGGAGGGCAGCAATGGACAAAAAAAAGGCAGCAGCAGCCATAAGCGGCGTTTTTGCATACATAAAACAGGAGGAGGAGGCCGCCGCCGCTGTTCAGACCGCACCTTGCCAAATCCCTCAAAACACATGGGGGCTTTCCGGGCGACAGGATGCCATGTCCATGCGCACCCTGATGCAGCTTCGGGCATTGCGCTCATCGGGCGGCCCGCTGCGGTAAGGGCGTTTTTTTCAGGCGCGTATTTTAAGGAGCCATACCTTATTCCATAAAAGGGTAATTTCAGGAGAAACCATAATGAGTGATCATCATCATCTGTCGGCAGGAGAGGTCAATTATAAAAAGGACAGGCCAAAGGCCAAAAACCCGGTTAAAATTGAAGACTTGAGCCTGCGTGACGGGCACCAGAGCCTTTTTGCCACGCGGGGCCGCACCGAGGATATGATTCCCGTGGCAGAGCTTATGGACGAGGTGGGTTTCTGGGCTGTGGAGACCTGGGGCGGAGCAACCTTTGACACCATGCACCGCTTTCTTAACGAAGACCCCTGGGAGCGGCTGCGGGTTCTCAAAAAGTATTTCAAGAAGACCCCCTTTTCCATGCTTCTGCGGGGCCAGAACCTTGTGGGCTACCGCAATTATGCAGATGACCTTTCCGCTGCTTTTGTGGAAAGGGCCGCAGAAAACGGCATGGACATCTTTCGCACCTTTGACGCCTTGAACGACTACCGCAACTTTGAAACCGTTGTCCCGGTCATAAAAAAATGCGGCAAGCATTTTCAGGGCTGCATCTGCTATTCCCTTACCGAGCCGCGCCTTGGCGGCGAGGTTTATAACCTTGAATACTATATCGGCAAGGCCAAGGAGCTTGAGGCCATGGGCGCAGACACCATCTGCGTGAAAGACATGGCCGGGCTCATCGCCCCCTATGATGCCTTCAAGCTCATCAAGGCCCTTAAGGATACCTGCAAGGCACCCATCCACCTGCACAGCCATTTCACATCCGGCATGGCCCAAATGTCGCAGTTGAAGGCCATTGAAGCAGGGGTGGATATTCTTGATACCTGCCTTGCGCCTTATGCTTTCCGCACATCGCACCCGGCCATAGAGCCTCTTGTCATGGCGCTTCTTGGCACAAACCGGGATACGGGTTTTGATATAGAGCTTCTGGCAAAGATTGACGAAATCCTGGAAAAGCAGGTCATGCCAAAATACCGGCATCTGCTTGACGACACCAAGATGTCCATCATCGACACCAATGTTCTTTTGCACCAGACCCCCGGCGGAATGCTCTCCAACCTTGTGAACCAGCTCCGGGAGATGGACGCCATAGACCGCATTGACGAGGTTTTCGAGATGCTGCCCAAGGTCCGCAAGGATCTTGGCCAGGTGCCCCTGGTTACACCCACCAGCCAGATTGTGGGCGTGCAGACGGTGATGAATGTGCTGAATGACACGCCCGAAGAGTCCTACCGCATGATAACCGATCAGGTTAAGGGAATGTGTTACGGCCTCTACGGCAAAACCCCTGCGCCCATCAACCCGGAAGTCCAGAAAAAGGCCTTGAAAGGCTACGATCGCGGCGAAAAGCCCATAACTGTTCGGCCCGGCGCAATCCTTGAGCCGGAGCTTGAGCAGGCAAAGCAGGATACCAAGGGCCTTGCCAAAGATATTGACGATGTCATCCTTTATGCCATCTACCCGGTCACCGGAAAGCGCTTTCTGCGCTGGAAGTACGGCAAGGAAGCTGTGCCAGAAGATGTGAAGCCCATATCCCTGGAAGATGTGAAAAAGAAGGAAGAGCTTGTCAAAAAGGCCAAGGCCGGCCTGCTTGTGGAAAAGCCAAAGAAGGCCGCACCCGAAAAAGGCCCTGGCGCACGGGAATTCAATGTGTTTGTGGACGGCGAATACTTTTCCGTGGATGTGGAGGAAATCGGCGGGGCGCCTGTTGTTAGAAGCGTCACCCAGCCCGCTGCCCGCCCGGCAGCCCCGGCCCCAAAGGCCGCACCCAAAGAGGCCCCAAAAGCTGCGTCCGCAGAAGGCACTCCTTTGGAAGCCCCCATGCCCGGCATGGTGGTGAAATGGGAAAAGAAGGTGGGCGATGTTGTCAAGGAAGGGGAAACGGTCGTAACCCTTGAAGCCATGAAAATGCAAAACGCCCTGGCCGCACCTGTGAGCGGAACCATAAAGGCCATAAACTTTGAAGAAGGCCAGAATGTGGGCAAAAACGAAGCCCTGTGCATCATCGGGTAAAGGCTGACAGAAGCAAGGCAAGATAAAGAATGCGGGGGGAACTTTTTGAAAAAAGTTCCCCCCGCGCCCCTCAAAAAATTTTTAGTTATTATAACAAGTTATTAAATGGCATAAGCAAGGATTTGTGCCCAATGCCGTTTTTTGGCGCATCATAGGGCAGATTTTGGGTGCGCTTTTTAACAAAATTAAACCAAGCAACACCTTGGAGAGCCTGCCATGAAAATACACGAGTTTCAGGCCAAGCAGCTTTTTGCCGATTACGGGATTCCTGTGCCCAGGGGCCGTGCTGCCAGCGATGTGGATGATGCCCTGGAGGCAGCAAAGGAGCTTGGCACGCTTCCGGTTGTGGTGAAGGCCCAGATTCACGCCGGGGGCCGCGGCAAGGGCGGCGGCGTTAAAATAGCCAAAACCCTGGATGAAGCCAAAAGCCATGCCCAGGCCATCTATGGCATGACCCTTGTGACCCACCAGACCGGGCCTGAAGGCCGGTTGGTGAAAAAGCTTCTGGTGGAGGAAGGCCTTAACATTGAAAAGGAGCTTTACTTCTCCATAATCCCTGACCGGGCCACTGCAAAAATCGTTTTCATGGTGAGCGAGGCAGGGGGCATGGACATTGAGGAGGTGGCAGCCAAAACCCCTGAAAAAATAATAAAGGTAGCAGTTGATCCCCTTGTGGGCATTCAGGCCTACCACTGCCGACAGGTGGCTTTCGGCCTCAACCTGCCCGCTGCTGCGGTAAAGGCCATGACAGCAATTGCCAAGAGCCTTTTCCGGCTTTTTGTGGAAAAGGACTGCTCGCTTCTGGAAATAAACCCCCTTGTTCTCACAGCAGATGACAGGGTTATCGCACTTGATGCCAAAATGAGCTTTGATTCCAACGCCCTGTATCGCCACCCGGACATTGTGGAGATGCGCGACCTTGACGAGGAGGACCCCCTTGAGGTTGAGGCATCCAGGCACAACCTGAATTACATAAAAATGGACGGAAATGTGGGCAACATGGTCAACGGAGCTGGTCTTGCAATGGCCACAATGGACATCATCAAGCAGGCAGGGGCGCAACCTGCCAACTTTCTGGATGTGGGCGGCGGAGCAAACGCCCAGATGGTGGAAAACGGCTTCCGCATCATCCTTTCAGACCCCAATGTAAAGGGCATTCTGATCAACATCTTCGGCGGAATACTGCGCTGCGATGTTCTGGCCTCCGGTGTGGTGGAGGCTGCCACAAAGGTGGGCCTCAATGTGCCTGTGGTTGTGCGCATGGAAGGCACCAATGTGGATGAGGGAAGGCGCATTCTCAAAGAAAGCGGCCTTAACCTCATCAGCGCAAAGGATCTGGCTGATGCGGCCCAAAAGGTGGCAGACATTGTCCGTTAGTACCGGCATTTGAGGTTGTTCCATTTCAAATAAAACATTCAGGGAGACGCACCCATGAGCATATTCGTAAACAGGGACACAAGGGTTGTTGTCCAGGGAATCACCGGCAAGGAAGGCCAGTTCCACACCCGCCAGTGCATTGCTTACGGAACAAATGTCGTGGCAGGGGTAACGCCCGGCAAGGGCGGCCAGAAAATGGACGAAGTGCCGGTTTTCAACACCGTGGCCGAGGCCGTAAAGCAGGCTGGCGCAAATTGCAGCCTCATTTTTGTTCCACCGCCCTTTGCCGCAGACGCCATTTTAGAGTCCGTTGATGCTGGAATCGATGTTGTTGTGGCCATCACAGAGGGCATCCCTGTGCTGGACATGATGCGCGTAAAAACCTACATCGCAGGAAAATCCGTGCGGCTCATCGGCCCCAACTGCCCGGGCGTCATCTCTCCGGGCCAGTGCAAGGTGGGCATCATGCCTGGGGTCATCCACAAGCCCGGCGGCCCCATCGGCGTTGTTTCCCGCTCCGGCACCCTCACCTACGAGGTGGTTCACCAGCTCACCCTCCAGGGAATAGGCCAGACCACCTGCATCGGCATTGGCGGAGACCCGGTCAACGGCACCAATTTTATTGATTGCCTGTCTGCATTTGAAGCAGACCCGGACACAAAGGGCGTTGTTATGGTGGGCGAAATCGGCGGAACCGCCGAGGAGGAGGCTGCCAGCTTCATCAGAGAAAAGCTTTCCATGCCCGTTGTGGGCTTCATTGCCGGGCTTACGGCCCCCCCTGGCCGTCGCATGGGTCATGCAGGGGCCATCATATCCGGCTCGTCAGGCACGGCCCAGGGTAAAATAGCAGCCATGAAGGAGGCCGGAATCCATGTTTGCGAAGATTTGGGCAGCCTTGGCAAGCTTTGCAAGAAGGTTTTTGGCTAACAGCCGACTCTGGGCGGGCCGGGTTGCGGATGGCAACCACCGCAATTTGTTAAATAAACATTGACATATACAATATATTGGGGTAATATCTCCCAAAAGCCACAGGGGATTAATATGTCAAAAGTGGCAAAAGCTCTTCAGACAAAGGCTTTTAGATGTATTTCCGGAGGATGTCCGGTATTATGGTAGAAAGCGCTAAGGCTTGACAGGCGTGTTTTCTATGCATAATATCGCCCGCTGACATACACGGATATGAGGCAATACCTTACGCAAAAGAGCGCCATGTCAAAAAAATATACGGTTTATCTGATTCCAGACAGCACCGCCGAACCCCGGCAGTTTCAAGTTTCCTTCCGGGGCCTTTTTGCGGTGCTATCGCTTATTGTGGCAGCAGCAGCAGGTGGGGGCCTGCTTGTCTGGGACTGGAGCAATCTCAAGGGGGCACAGGCACAGTCAGCGCATCTTGCCCGCACTGTGGCCCTTCAGGAGCAGCATCTTGCCAACCAGCGCGACCAGCTTCGGGTGTTTGCCCAGAAAATCAATTCATTCCGCGATTCGCTGGAAGGTATGCAGCAGTTTGAGCATCGCATAAGGGTAATGACAGACCTTGCCAAACCCGGCGAATCTGACGGGGTGCTTGGCATTGGCGGCTTCATGCCTGCAGAGCTTCCAACAGGCCTTGAGCCGGAGGTGAGCCACGGCGGCCTGGTAAGGGAAATGCACGAAACCGTCCAGGAGCTTCTTCTGGCCTCCAATGTCCAGCATCAAAACCTGGATAACCTTGTGCTGGCCCTGGAGCAGAAAAGGGATATGCTTTTATGCACCCCTTCGGTCATTCCTGTTGACGGGTGGATTTCCTCCAGATTCGGCTATCGCACATCGCCTTTTACAAACGGCAAGGAGTTTCACAGGGGTCTTGATATTTCCGCCCCAAAAGGCACGGAAATAATATCGCCTGCCAAGGGACGCGTAACCTTTACGGGCTGGAAGGGATCTTTGGGCCGGGTGGTTGTGATTGATCACGGCTATGGCATTGTCACCCGCTATGCCCATGTTAACAAGTCCCTGGTCAACAAGGGAGACTGGGTTGCCCGTGGGGATGTGATCGCCCAGGTGGGCAACACGGGCCGCTCCACTGGCTCCCATCTGCATTATGAAGTCCATGTTCATGGCATTCCGGTCAATCCGGAGCACTACATCCTCAATTAAGTTAACTTCACCCCTCCATTTTGGATTACCGGCAAAAGGCCTGTCCGGCTATAACCTCGCCATGGTCCACACAGACCAGATTCAGATCAAGGTCGGCAAGCCTTTCAAGTGCGGCCTGGTACAATCATAATCCACAAGAAAATTCGCGTAAATGTAGCCCGTTACATCGGGTATGCCCGCAGCCTCGGAGCTTATAGGCACCTTGATTTGCGGCAGGTAAAAGCTTACACAATCCCTTGTGTGGCCTGGGGTTTCAATGACCTTTGCCGAGAGGCGGCGGCTGATTTCAAACTCGAAGCCCTCGTGCAGAACCCTGTCCACCCGGTATGGAACAAAGTCAATGTCCGGGGCCTGAAGGCCGAATTCATCCTTCATCATGGCGTGAGCCACTTTGCTCAACTGGCTTATGTCCGCCACAGCGCCGGGCCTTTCCATGACCCTTGCCGCGCCGGGAGCGGCCCCCACGGCCAGACCCTCAAAGTGCTGCTGGAGGTAAGCCTCAGCCCCGCAGTGGCCGTAGTGGGAGTGGGTGAGCCAAAGCTCTTTGAGGGGACGCTTGCCCAGAACCTTGCCGATGACATCCGCATAAAAAGGCAACAGGGTTGTCCCCGTCCGCCAGAAAAAGCGGTATCTCCGCATTGAGAAGCAGGTAAAAATCTTCGGCAACTTTTCCGGTGCTTTTAAGTAATTTCAAAACAACTGTCCTTTGCAGCAGGCGTAAAATCGGGCAAGACCGCCCGGCGGGATCAAGCTCTTAATAGCCGAGCAGGGCTTTGGGGTCAAGCTTCTGCGCCGAAAGGGCAAAAAAGACCTTTAATGCGTTTCGCCGCTATTTGCCGTTTGACTGCAACAAGACGGTTTATGAAATACACATAGACGCCATTGCCGCTGCAGATGGGCCTGATGCAAAAAAACTTGTCCCGGCAAGCCTGTTTTGCGGCGAGGCTGTTATTGGAATATAATAATTTGAAATTATTGTTTAATATGTGAATAATTTTCCCTTGCCCGCGCATTTTTTTGTTGCAGGCCCAAGCAATGCTCTGATAAACTTTTCTCACCGTTAAGCATTCCTGACAGCAGAGAATCCGAGCCTTTGCACCAGGAATTGAGCATTTTTCCGGGGGCCGCTTTAAGGCTGCCATTTGTCGGCCCGCTGCCACAGGGCTTTTTTGGCTTTGCAGAGAAGGGGACATCTTTTGGATTAACCTTGATGAGCCTGCATTTTAATGCGGCGTGGAGGCGCACTATGAGGAAGCTGTTTGTTGTGATGGCGGTTTTGCTGTTGAGCGCCGCTGTGGCTTGGGCCGACATGAAGGGTGTTTCGGAGCAGGAGCTTGGCCAGATTCAGGGGCAGACAGGCCTGACCGTTCAGATTATAGGCCTTTCTATCTCCATTGACCGCATAGGCTGGGGCGATGACGATGGCTTTGGTGCTGTTTACACGGATCCCGGCTGGGTGGTGAGGGATGTTGATGCATCTCTCATGAACATCAACTTCGGCGGATATTTTGATGTTGGTACAGACCCGATAAGCGGCGAGAGCGCCCTTTTGTGGACAACAATGGGCATACCCATCGTGACAGGGGATCTGGTTTTCAATGCTGTCAGAATACAGGGCGATTATGCTGTGGATGGCCCAAGTCTCGGCAAGTTCGTGGTTCCGGGCGTGACTGTCAGCTTTGCAGATCCTATTCTAAACCCCTTTGGAATAATAGCAGTTTTGGCGCATTAAAGCTGTAAAACCTCAATATCGGCATATCTGGGGAGGGGGCCGCGAGTTGATAAACTGCGGCCCCCTCTTATTTTATGCAAAAGGCAATTCAAGGCCCGTCCCTCCTTTGGTTTTCCCACCTTGCGGTTTTCCTTGGCTTTTTCAAGCCTGTTTGTTACAATTAAAAATCTGTGGCCCATTTCTTATCCCCAATTTATGTCTTGCCCGGGTGAGGATTGCCGCTCTGCATCCCCAACAGGTTTTCCGGCGGCTTTTTCCCTGCCTGGGCAAAAAAGGATTCGCCCCCCGGCCAGCACAATGAAAGGAGCAGCCCATGCGCTACGAGGACAGACCCTGGCTTGCCAATTACGATGACACCGTTTTGCCGGATGTGGCAATTCCCAAGGACATAACCTTTGCCGATCTTCTGGAAAAGGGCGTTAGCGCTTTTCCAGAAAGGCCGGCCATGCATTTCATGGGAGTGGCGGTGAGCTTTGGCCAGTTGAAGGAAATGTCTGCAAGCATTGGGGCTTTCATGCAGGAAAACGGAATGGGGCCGGGCGATGTCATCGGCATTCA
This sequence comes from Desulfobacterales bacterium, assembly GCA_020060085.1. Lineage (GTDB taxonomy): Bacteria > Desulfobacterota > Desulfobacteria > Desulfobacterales > Desulfatibacillaceae > JAGVAW01. The sequence goes on along the minus strand of JAGVAW010000278.1, from coordinate 4,367 downwards.
CCTGCCCAATATTCCCCAGTACCTTATCACCCTTCTGGCCAGCATGAGAGCCGGAACAGCTTCCACCGGCGTGTCTGCCCTTCTCACTCCGAAGGAGCTGGCCTACCAGATTAACGACTCCGGGGCCAAGGCTCTTGTCACTTTAGACTTTCTCTATGAGCAGAAGCTTATGCCCGTAAGCGACCAGGTGCCGGATTTAAAGTTTGTGCTGGTGGCCAATGTGGCGGATTTTCTGCCTTCCTACAAGCGCATCCTGGGCAAGCTCTTAAAAAAGGTGCCCACAGGCAGGGTCATGCCCATTTCCGGCAAGAAAATAATGCGCTTTTCCGATGTGCTCAAAAAATACCCCCCGCGCATTGAAAAACCCTCCCTTACCCAGGATGACGCTGCCCTCATCCAGTACACGGGCGGCACAACCGGCCTGCCCAAGGGCGTTGTGCTGACCCACGGCAACCTTGTGGCAAACTACAGCCAGGTGAATGCCTGGGCAGACTTCACCCCAGGTGAGGATGTATTCTGCTCCGGCTTTCCATTCTTTCATCAGGCAGGCCAGATATTCGGCCTTGCGGCAATGGTCACATCCAACTCCCAATGCCTCATCCCTGATCCCAGGGACACGGATCTCATCTGCAAAATGATAGAAAACCACAAGGCCACGGTAATGGCCAATGTGCCCACCCTCTACCACATGCTCATGGACAACCCCAAATTCAAGGCCCTAAACTTTTCAAACCTGCGCGTCTGCGTTTCAGGGGCTGCGCCTTTTTCCGAAAAAGGCATAAATGCAATGGAAGAAATAGTGGGCAAGGGCAAGGTGCTGGAAGTTTACGGCATGACGGAAACATCGCCCTTAATCACGGGCAACCCTTACAAAGGCCAAAGCCGCATAGGCTCTGTTGGTCTGCCCCTGCCCAACACAAAGGTAAGGGTGGTGGACACCGAGGACCGCAACAAGGAGGTTCCCCCAGGCCAGGAGGGCGAGCTTGCAGTGAGCGGCCCCCAGGTGATGGCCCGCTACCACAACAAACCCGAAGAGACAGACCACGCGGTGTGGAATATTGACGGAGAGCGCTGGCTTTTCACGGGCGATGTTGTGCGCATGGATGAGGACGGCTTTTTCTTCATTGTTGACCGGGCAAAGGATATGCTCAATGTGGGTGGCTACAAGGTATTTTCCCGCGAGGTGGAGGAAGGCCTCTACAAAATTGAAGAAGTGGAGTTCTGCGCCATTGTGGGCGAAAAAAATCCTGACAGGCCCGGCAGCGAAATAGTCAAGGCCGTGATCCAGCTTAAGGAGTCGGCAAAATCCAAAGACCCAAAAGAGCTTGAGCAAAAAATCCTTGCCTTTTGCAAGAAAACCATGTCGCCGTATAAGATTCCCAAAAAAATTGAGTTCACTAATGCCATGCCGCTGACGGCAGTAGGCAAGGTTGACAAAAAACAATTAAGATAGAGGGGCGGCCCCAGGAAAACGATAGCTGCGTTGCACATCGCCGGGCAGGAACTCGATGTACAAAAAGTACACCTCGTCCCTGCCCGGCTCGTGCGCCTTGCTCTCCTTTCCCTGGGGCCGCCCTGTAAGCCTGGTTGCTGAAAAGCAGGCGTAGGTTGGGTGGTTCTTGCGCTTTAAGCGCAAGGTTCACCCAACAAATGGCTGGTTGAAAAGCGATTGAAACTCCCTGGGGCCGCCCGGATTCGCTGGCGGCTTAAAGGGTGGGTTGGGTTGCGCTTGCCGTAAAAGCAGGGTAGTTTGGGGCGGATTGTTACAAACGACCTGTTTTTGGGAAAACGCAAAAGCCTGGCAATAAAAGAAAGGATTTTTTATGAAACCGATAATCCTGCCGGACGGGCGGGTTAACTACGGGGTGTTTGACGAGCCGCTCAACTTCAATTTTCACGACTTTGTTGTGAGGGACTTTTTCGGCAAGCCTGTCGGCGCAATCAAAAAAAAGTTCACCTTTCATGCCTTCAACTATCTCGGTATCGTTACGCCGGAGTGGCTCATCGGCATCGCTGCTGTGGATCTGGGCTACCTGCACACGGTTTTTGCCTACCTTTACCGCTTTGGCAAGGGCATGGACTTTTCATTCGACACCAAGGGGCCAGGATCAGGAAAGCTTGTTCTTCCGCAAAACCCGGATCAATATTCCATCCGCTTTGAGGCAAAAAAAACAAGGCTTGCCATAAACAAAAGCCATGCGGAAAAAAGGCTGGAAGTGGATGCCGATTTCAAAGGCCGCTTAAAGGTCCGCGCAAAGGCGGATTACGGCATGGAAAGCCATAACCCCCTGCGGGTGCTTAATCCCAGCGAGCCTTTCCGCTTCACATTCACGGAAAAGTGCTCTCCCATATCCTGCAAAGAGCTTTTTGTGCAGCTTGACGGAAAGGACATCTCTCCTGACCTAAAGGACGCCACCATTTTGTATGACTGGTCCGGCGGATACATGAGGCGGGAAACCAACTGGCTGTGGGCCGCCTTTTCCGGGCAGGATGCTGCCGGAAAAATCCCTGTGGGAGCCAACTTTGCAGCCCTGGTGAATGAGGCCTATTTTTCGGAAAATGCCTTTTGGGTGGAAAACAGCCGCACGCGCGTTACCCGCGCCATATTTGACCTTAACCTTTTTGAGCCTTACAAGCCTTGGCGCTTATGGGACGAGGCAGGCACCGTGGATATTGCCTTTACCCCGGAAGGCGAGCGGGGCGAAAAGGTCAACGCCAAAATCCTCAAGACATTTTTCCGCCAGTTTTTCGGAACCTTTGAAGGCACCCTGACACCGCCGGGCCAAAAGCCGGTGGAGCTGAAAAATATGCGGGGGCTTACAGAAATCCACAAGGCGCTGTGGTAGGCGGCCAGGCCGGTTAAGGAGGAAGAATGAGGGTCTTTGGAATACAGCCGGATGGTAAGTTCAGCGAATACCTGCAAACTCCGTTTCAGATTCAGCATGAGGAATCCATTCTGGAGGGATGGCTTGAATCAAATCCAGACGGTATTGTTGAAGACGGCCCCATTCTTATTATCGGACGGCAGGCAAGGACCAACCTTGGGGGCTTCATTGACCTTGTGGGGCTTGACAGGGAAGGCAATGTGGTTGTGGTGGAGTTGAAGCGGGACAGAACCCCCAGGGACACAATTGCTCAAGCCATTGAATATGCATCTTTTATCGAAAGATTGGACACCAACCAGCTCGAAGCGATGCTAAAAGAGTATATGAATGATGAATCGCTAAACATCGCAGAATACCATAGGGATTATTTCGAGATTGGCACAGATGAGGCGGTTGCATTTAACAAAAATCAACATATTGTTGTTGTCGGGCAGAAAATCACACCGGAAATCCGCCAGACAGCAACCTTTTTGCGAAGCAAGGGTTTTAAGGTGACTTGCGTGGAATTTACCTTTTTTCTGGCAGAGGGTGGAACCCGCCTGCTTTCTCAAGAGATTGTTGTTGGAAGTGAGTCGGAGAAGCTAACCCATGTATCTTCGGGTTCGTTGCCTGTTACAACAGAAGAAATTTTTCTGGCTTCGGCAGATGAAAACGGCAGGGAGGTTTTTACCAAAATCCTTGAATTTGCCAAAGCCGGATCAATGCCGATCCATTGGGGCACAAAAGGGTTTTCGCTAAATGTAAACCTTGATGGGACCCATGTAGCTATCCTGTTTGTCTATCCTCCCGATTCTGTGTTCAAGCAGACCCTTCGTGCAACATTGCGGGATAAAGGCGAAATGGGTAAAAAAGTGGCTGTCCCCGAAGAGGCCATTCAAGATTTATGGCAACAGGCAATCAACACCGGTCTTTTCATACCTGCGGGCAAGAGCCTTAAGATCCCTATTGATCGCAAGTTTTCCAACCACGAAATCGAGGCACTGATTTCATGGCTCAAGGCTGTGGAAGGCGCAGTAAGACAGTATGGTTTAAAACAATAAAGGTGGGCAAGGCTTGCGAGCTTTTCCGGGGCGAAGTTTTTTCTTTTCAGGCAACACTGCAGGGGGATTTTTCTTTCCAAGCAACACAGCACAAGGGGGCTTTTCTTTTCAAGCAACGCCGAAGTGGGCGGAGCCAGGGAAAGGAGAGCAAGGCGCACGAGCCGGGCAGGAGCGAGGTGTACTTGTTGTACATCGAGTTCCTGCAAGGCGAAGTGCAACGCAGCTATCGTTTTCCTGGCTCCGCCCCCTGCTTATTTTCAATGCGCTTCAAGTGGCCTTATATATTTTCCAGAAGTATCTCCCGGCTGCGTTGGACAATGCGCATGGCTGTATCTGTGGAGACTGCGGGCGCTGAATAAGTGAAATTCCAGTAAAGGCGCTCATCAAAGGTCATGGCGGCAGATCCCAAAAGCCCGGAGGTTGAAATGGCCATGCCAAAATG
>JAGVAW010000314.1 GCA_020060085.1 Desulfobacterales bacterium | reverse complement strand
GCGTGCCTTTTTTCTCCATATCCGGCTCGGATTTTGTGGAGATGTTTGTGGGCGTTGGTGCAAGCCGGGTTCGGGATCTGTTTGTCCAGGGTAAGAAAAGCGCTCCCTGCATAATTTTTATTGATGAGATTGATGCTGTTGGGCGTCATCGCGGGGCAGGTCTTGGGGGCGGACATGACGAGCGCGAGCAGACCTTAAACCAGCTTCTTGTGGAAATGGACGGCTTTGAATCCAACGAAGGCGTCATCCTGATTTCCGCTACAAACCGCCCGGATGTGCTTGATCCTGCGCTTCTGCGGCCTGGGCGCTTTGACCGACAGGTGGTGGTACCTCTGCCCGATGTTGTGGGCAGGGAAAAGATTTTGAAAGTCCACATGAGAAGAAGTCCTGTTGATGAAGGGGTGGATACAGCCGCCCTTTCCAAAGGCACACCGGGCTTTTCTGGCGCGGATCTGGAAAACCTTGTTAACGAGGCTGCCCTGCTTGCAGCCAAGCGAGGCAAGGAAAAGCTTGGCATGGAGGATTTTGAGGACGCCAAAGATAAAGTCTACATGGGCCTTGAGAGAAAGTCCAAGGTCATAACCGAGGAGGACTTAAAGGAAACAGCATACCACGAAGCAGGCCATGCGCTTGTGGCCCGTCTGCTCAAGAACACGGACCCGGTTAACAAGGTTACAATAATACCAAGAGGCCGGGCTTTGGGGATAACCTGGTTCTTGACCGAGGAACGCGACACCTTGAGCAGGGACCAGATTGAAAACACCCTTGCCATAAGTATGGGTGGTAGGGCTGCCGAGGTTCTGGTTTTCAACAAATACACCACTGGAGCTGCCCAGGACATAAAGCAGGCCACAAATCTTGCCCAGCGCATGGTAAGGGAGTGGGGAATGAGCGAAAAGCTTGGCCCACTTTCCTATAACCAGGGAAGCGATGACCAGATATTTTTGGGCCGGGAAATAGGCCGCCCCCGCGATTACTCCGAGGATACGGCCAGAAAAATTGATGCAGAGGTTCATGAAATCGTGGCATCCGCCTTTGAGCTGGCCACAAAGATACTCGATGAGAATCTGGACATTCTGCACGCCCTTGCCAAACTGCTCCTTAACAAGGAAACCATTATGGGCGCGGAGCTTGACGAAATTATCGAGTCCTTGAGGCCCGGCATTGAGCTGCCAAAGCCCAAAGAGCCGATTGTCCGTAAATGGAAGTTTGGAGAAAGGGAGAAAAAAACCCGGGAGCAGGCGGACAAAAAGTGGAACCAGGAAAAGGCCCGCCAGGAGATGGAGGCTGCAAAAGCCTCTGCCAATGGAGATGGCGGCCCCAAAGCAGAAAGCCAAGACCGCAGGCCCACGGAGAGGCAGGATGAATCGAATCCTGGACCTGATTCCAAACAGGATGATAAAGAGGACAGATAACTCCTTTGAGAAATTTTCTTGTTGAGGCAGGCAAATTCCGCCTTGAAATGGGGGCCGGTCCCCTTGTGATGGGAATTGTCAATGTGACGCCGGATTCCTTTTCCGATGGCGGGCAATTCTTTGATGCAGACAAGGCGGTTGCCCACGGCCTGGAACTTGTGGGCCAGGGCGCGGACATCCTTGATGTGGGGGGCGAATCCACCCGGCCATTTTCAGACCCTGTTTCCCAACAGGAGGAAAAGCGCCGTGTTCTTCCGGTAATCCAAAAGTTGAGCAGCCTTGTAAATATTCCCATTTCCATAGACACCCAGCGGGCCGCCACTGCAAAAAAGGCGCTTGAGGCCGGGGCATCAATAATAAACGATGTGAGCGCGTTAAGAACAGACCCTGACATGGCTGCATTGGCTGCAAAAACCGGCGCGCCGGTTATTCTTATGCATATGCTCAATACGCCAAAGACCATGCAGGAAAACCCAAGCTACGCGGATGTTGTAAGCGATGTGCGCGACTTTCTGGCAAAGGCCGTGGAAAAAGCAAGAGAAGCGGGAATAGGCCCCGGACAAATTATTGTGGATCCGGGCATAGGCTTTGGCAAGACCTTGGAACACAACCTTTTGCTCATCAAGAATCTGGATGCTTTTCACCAATTGGGTGTGCCGCTTCTGCTTGGACATTCAAGAAAATCTTTCATACGAAAGGCCCTTGCAAAAAAGGCCCTGCCCGACAGAGCAGCCCAAGATTATGCTGTTGAAATGGGAACCCAGGCCGTGACTGCCCTTGCAGTGATGAAGGGCGCGCATATTATAAGGGTGCATGGCGTGGCCGCAGCCCGTGCCGTTGTGGATATGACCCTGGCCTTGCAAGCTGCAGGAGCCTGATTTATCGGGATTATAACCTTTTTGCGCTATGGGATTGTGTACCCATGCCCTTATTCCTGAAAAGGGATTACGCATCACAAAAGCGGCGGGTTGTGTGGGTGCTTCTGGTTTTTTGCGCACTTGCCCTGGCCGGCTTTTTCATCCTGTGGCAGATCATGCGCCATGAAACGGTCAGCGTGGCCTTGCCGGTTGTCTGGCCAGGTGCCCCCCAGGGCTGGTCCCTGGTTCCTGAAGGCCCACAGAGCGTTGAGCTTACACTTTCCGGCCCCAAATGGCTCACCCGCAAAATCGCCAAGAATCCGCCTGCTTTTTTGCCTTCTCCTTTTCCCGAAAGGGCGGGCCTCCACACGCAGGCTGTTACAGAAAAAGGTTTTACCCTGCCTTTGGCTGTGAAGGTGCAAGCTCTTCATCCTGGAACAATTTCAGCCCAACTGTTTGAGCGGGCGCAAAAGGATTTCTTTGTGCTTGTGGAAACAGCAGGCCAGCCGATGGATGGCTATACCGTGACCCAGTTGTGGGTGGACCCGGAGCGCGTAACTCTTGGCGGGCCTAAATCCTGGATCGAGGAGCGCAGCACGGTGGTCACCCGCAAGGTGGATCTTTCCGGGCGTAGGGAGAGTTTTTCCGACCAAGTCGGCCTTGTGCTTCCCGGCCTTGTCAACAGGGTCGGCCAGGCCGCCCCTGTGCAGGTTACGGTGGAAATATCCCAGCAAAATGCGGTTAAGTGGCTAAAGGAAATTCCAGTTATTGCAAAAAACGCCCCCCAGGGGGCCGTAATTGGGCCCCGGACCATAGACCTGCTTGTGAAAGGGCCGGTGCAGAAGCTCGATTCACTTGATGTAAGCAAAGATGTTACGGCAAGCATGAATCTGGCTGGCTTGGGCCCGGGGGTATTCGTGCGCCGGGCATCCATTGTTCTGCCTCTTGAGCTTATTCTTCTGGATGCTTCCCCTGAAGTTTTCACTGTTCGCATACAATGAGGAAAAACCATGCTTTTAGTCATTGATGTGGGAAACAGCCACACAGTTTTGGGCGTTTACGATGGTGACAGCCTTTTGGCGGACTGGCGGGTGCGAACCCAGAAACAGCGGACTGCTGATGAGATTTTTGTGGCTCTGAACCAGCTTTTCGGCACCAGGGGCCTTTCCTTTGGCAGCATCGAAGACACGGTCATCGCCTCGGTTGTGCCCAAACTCTCGCGGGCCTTGGAGGAGTTCTGCATAAAATACCTGGGCCACAAACCCTTGTGGATTGAAGCAGGCCTGGACCTTGGAATGCCAATCCTGTATGACAACCCGGCGGAAGTTGGCGCAGACCGCATTGTAAATGCTGTGGCTGCCTATGACAAATACCATAAGGCGCTTATCATAATAGATTTTGGCACAGCCACCACCTTTGACTGCATTTCAGGGAAAGGCGAATATCTTGGTGGGGCAATAAGCCCAGGCATTGCCATTTCCAGCAATGCTCTTTTTGACAATGCGGCAAAGCTGCCAAAGGTGGAAATCACAAGGCCGCCGGAAAGGGCTATTGGCAGAAGCACGGTAAAGAGCATGCAGTCGGGAATAATTTTGGGCTATGCAGGCCTGGTGGACGGCCTTGTGGGCCGCATAAAAAGGGAGATGCTGGATAACCCTCATGTTATCGCCACTGGCGGCCTGGCGGACCTTATGGCTGATGTGTCAGAAAGCATAGAGTCTGTGGACCCGGATCTCACCCTGGCAGGCCTTTATATTATCTATCAGCGGCTTAAAAAGCTTGGGGAAGTTTAAGGAGAATTTTAAGCCCGGCTTTCCAGATATTCCAGAAAGCCCCGGATGCTGTTTTCCAGAAAGAATTTTTCCCTTGCCCTTACGGCTAATGGCATTTTGCCAAATGCCGCCAGGAAAGGGTCGCTCTCAAGCAGACGGTCAAGGCAGGCTGGCAAAGGCTCTTTTTTGTCCTTTGCACATTGGTCCCTGGCCTTTTTTATTGTTTCCAGCCAGGCCAAAAGCTGCCCCTTGTGCGCCCCGGCGCGCTTTTTGCCATCCAAAGTTGCGCCAAAGTGGCCGTAACAGAGAATTTTGTGGGGGGTATCAAGGATTTTTTCCAGGCTTTTTAAGCTTGTTTCCATGAAAAATCTTGGCGGAGTTGCAGGCCGCAGGTAAAACCCGTCATCAGGCAGATTTAGGCATACTCCGGCAGCCTCCCCGGCAAACAGAATGTCATCAACCTTGTAGCTCACATGGTGGGGGGCATGGCCGGGGGTGGGTATTGCCTCAACCCCAAATTCAGCAAAGGCTTGGGCATCCTTTAGTAAGGCGGCATCCAGGGGTGTCATTGGCCCATAGGCAAGGGCGGTTTCCCTTAATGTCTTTACGCTGCCTTCCCACAACCTGGAAGGCTCTGCCAGATGGGAAATGCCCTTTTCGTGGCACACCACCGGCATATTTCCCATCTTTTTTACAAAATCTCCTGCTCCGCCTGCATGATCCAGATGAATGTGGGTAAGAAGCAGGGCGTCGGGCTTTTTGACCCCAAGGCTTTTTATGGCTCCAACAAGGGCATCTGTTGTGGAGGCCGGGCCGCAGTCCACCAAAAGGGTGGATTTGCCCTTGTAAAGCCAGGAGCCGATGAAATTGGAAAAGCCGGAAAGGTTGGGCTGGTCCAGCCTTATGAGAAAAAGGTCGGGCAATATCTGGCGGATAAGCATTTTCTAGTCCAGCCCCACGGCCTGCTCCAGCTTTTTTATCTGGGAGCGGATTTCTTCTTTCTGACTAGCAGAGAGCTTCGGGTCTTCCAGGCGGCGCACAAGGCTTGCCAGCATCATCTCTTTTCTGTAATCCGCGCAGGCAATTTTCATGGGCAATAATTTTGTCAAAATGCAGCCGGGCTGCACAGTAATATGGTTTTTAAACAACCCCTAAATCCTGTCGAGCTTTTTAAGGGAATCAACAAATACCTTGTAAAAAGCGGTGTGCTCTGCAATGGCGGAATGAAGAATCTTTTCAATTTCATTCATGTTCTTGGTGTTTATTACCACATTCACGCTTTTGGTGAATGCGGCCATGTTATCCATGGTGCGGTGCTTGGTTGTGATAAGGGCCACAAACATCTGCCGCCGGGTGGAAATATCCTGGCGGCCCAGGTACTTCAAAACATGATTGTTGTCAGGGTTGTCCGTTTCAAAAAGCTCGTTTAGAACAATCAGCGTGAAGGTGTGGAAGCGCATCTGCTTTAAGGCATCGCGCGCGCTGGAAGCATCTGTTGTAACAAATCCTAAAGATTCCGTAGCCTTGCGCAATACACCACGAATCTGGGGATCCGGCTCGCACAAAAGGGCTGTTTTGGTTCCTTCCTCCACAAAGTCAAAGGGCCTGTCAGAAGCATTGTACTTGTCGGATGAAACTTCTTCCACCAAGCTGTTTTTGTTTGCCCCTCCGCTGGATGCAGGGGAGGGTTTTTCCCTTGCGTCAACAGTGATTTTTTCCTTGCACTTGGGACAGGCAAGAGCAAAGACCTTGCCCTTTGGCACCTTCTCATCAGGTATATTAAAGCGGGTGTTGCAGTTGTCGCAGTTTATTTCCATGTTGCCCTCCTTGGATGCCCGGCCTATCGGCGCTTGCCGTAACCCATGTCCACTTCCAGGTTTTCGATGTCGCTGGTGGATTCGCCCCTGGCACTCTTCACCGAGTCAACGCCCCGGCCTACAACGGCCTTGTGGGAGGCATAGGCCATTGCTGTAGCTTCGGTAATAAAGCCGCGCTCGTAAAGGCTCACTATGTAATCATCAAAGGTGGACATCCCGAATGCCGTGCCGTCCTGGATGATTTCATAGAAGGTTTTGCCTTCGGATTCTCCGTGTAGCATTGTGTCGCGCACCCTTATATTTGTAGCCATAACCTCGAAGGCTGCAACCCGGCCTCCTCCCACTTTGGGAAGAAGCCGCTGGCACACTATCCAGCGGATGGTATCTGCCATGCGGATGCGAATCTGCTTTTCCTCCTCGGTGTTGAACATACCAAGAACGCGGTTGACGGTCTGGCCTGCATCCACCGTGTGCATGGTGCTCATGACCAAGTGGCCGGTTTCTGCGGCGGAAAGGGCAATTTCAACGGTTTCCCTGTCTCTCATCTCGCCAACCAGAATAACCTTGGGTGCCTGGCGAAGGGCGGCCCTCAAACCGCGGGCAAAGGTGTCAAAATCCTGGCCCATCTCCCGCTGGTTGAATGTGGCCTTCTTGTGGGGGTGCTGGTACTCCACCGGGTCCTCAAGGGTTACCACATGAACGGACTGGGACTCGTTTATCTCGTTTAAAAGGGCCGCAAGAGAGGTTGATTTGCCTGTTCCGGTGGCACCGGTGACTATGATTATTCCATTTTTCTCATCTGCCATCTTGTAGAAGGCTTTTGGCAGGTTAAGTTCCTGGACTGTGGGGATTTTGCTTTCAAGCTTTCTTAAGACAATAGAGTAGTTGCCCCGCTGGGAAAAAACATTGACGCGAAAGCGGGCCTTGCCGGGAAGCTCGTAGGAGAGGTCGCAGGAGCCTTCCTTTAACAGCATTTCGGTAAGCCGCCTATCCCTGTCAATGAGGTTCAGGGCAAAAGTTTCTGTCTGGAAAGGGGTAAGCTCCTTAATGGGTGGACTCATTTCAACAGGGTAAAGCACTCCTGAAGATTCCACCTGGCAGGGCTTGCCCGTGGTCACATTCAAATCGCTCACATTATCGTAACTGTCCAGCATCCGGGTGAGGATGTGATCGGTTTCCTGCTTTCTCATGGATGCCTCCTTTTGGGGACTGCCTTTTAAAGAAGTTTAAGCCTCTGTGAAGTCCACGGGCGGATGCTTGAGAAGAGGCCGGAACTTGGCCTTGTCATTGGCCTTCAAATAGGCGTCCTCCACATCAATACGGCCCTTGTGAACAAGATCCATGATGGCGTCATCCAAAAGCTGCATTCCATATTTCTTGCCCGTCTGGACAGATGAGGGAATCTGGTAGGTCTTGCTTTCGCGGATGAGGTTTCGCACTGCCGGGGTTGCAATGAGTATTTCCAGGGCCGCGCACCTTCCCTTTTTGTCTATGCGTTTGAAAAGCGTCTGGGAGAGCACTGCGCGGAGGCCGTCAGCAAGGGTGGAGCGCATCTGCATCTGCTGCTCGGAAGGAAAGACTTCAATGACGCGGTCAACGGTTTTGGCTGCACTTGTGGTGTGCAGGGTGGAAAAGACAAGGTGGCCGGTGGCCGAGGCCTCAACAGCCAGGTTGATGGTTTCCAGGTCCCGCATTTCGCCCACCAGTATTATGTCCGGGTCCTCGCGCAGCGCCCCGCGCAGGGCGGATGAAAAGGAGTTGGTGTGGGTGCCCACTTCCCGGTGGTTGACAATGCAGGACTTGCTTTCGTGCACAAATTCTATGGGGTCTTCAATGGTTATGATGTGATCCTTGCGGGTGCGGTTGGCAACATCAATAATGGCCGCCAGGGTGGTGGATTTACCGGAACCAGTGGGGCCTGTGACCAGAATAAGCCCGCGAGGCAGGGATGCAAGCTTGGGAACAACAGGGGGCAGGCCCAGTTGCTCGGCTGTCTGGATGCTCTGGGGAATTTCACGGAAAACCGCTGCAACACCGTATTTCTGCATGAAAAAGTTGGCGCGGTAGCGGGCGACTCCTGGCAGCTCGTAGCCAAAGTCCAGATCGCCGGTTTCTTCAAAGGACTTGATCTTGTCTTCAGGCGTTATCTCGTAGAGCATGGCCCGCAGATCGTCAGATTCCAGAACCTTGTACTTTATGCGCTCCATGTCTCCACGGATTCGCAGTGCGGGCTGCTGGCCTGATACCAAGTGGAGGTCCGAAGCCCCCTGTTCGTGCATGAGCTTGAAGAAAGCATCAATCCTGGCCATTAAAAAAGCTCCTTGAAGAAATAGGCGCGGCCTGCTTAAGGGGCCGCAGGTTTACATCATTATTGCGGTGGCGTTCATCTTCGCTGCAATGGCAAAAAGACTTCCAACCACAAAAACCTTGAGAAAGTAAATGGCAAGAATTACAAGAATCGGCGAAAGGTCAAAGCCCCCGTAAACCAAAGGGAAAATCCGCCTGACCCGGTAGAGGACAGGGTCCGTGATCTGGTTTATGATTCTTACAAGGGGGTTATAGGGGTCCGGGCTTACCCAGGATAGAACGGCGCGAATGATGACGACCCACATGAAAAGGGTCAGCACCATGTTCAAAACAACGCCTATGGCCTGAAAAAGGTTACCCATGATGGGAGAAAGGACAGACATAAAAAATCTTTCTTGGTGCGTTGGGAGCGCGAAGCGCCAGCAGAGAGTTAATTGCTTGCAATGTATTGTAAAAATGATATGGGCAAGACTAAATTAAATACAGGCCGAACCGTGTTGCAACGGCGCTTAAACTAACACGCCGGGCCTTTGCAAGTCAAGCAATGCTGCTCATTCATAAGCCCTGCCGCAGGCTATTTAAAGGCGTTTTTTGCTTTGCAGCAGGCAACTGCTGTTCGTGGCTGTCTGCAAAAAGGGTTCTTCAGGGGCCGGCTTTGAATAAACAACAAGGTGTTTGCCGCCTGTAAAACTGACGGCTGTTGACAAATGCCCCACAAAGCGATTTCACTGTAAGAAGTTGGATATATTTGCCGTTTACCGGCATTCTTGAAGGGAAATTCTTCCATTTACGGCAAAAAACGAGGCGCTTATGGATCTGGGTTCACAAAAAATCGGCTTTATCGGCGCAGGCAATATGGCCCGTGCAATAATGGGCGCGCTGATTGAATCAAAAACTTTGCCCCAGCATAATATTCTTGTCTCTGATGCACAAAAAGAAGCCCTGGATCAGGTGCGCAGCAGGTGGAGCATAGCCTCTGTCTCCAACAATGTGGAGCTTTTCAACCAATGCGCCGTGATTGTTCTGGCAGTAAAGCCCCAGGTAATGCCCCAGGTGCTTGAGGACCTGGCGGAAAAAGCCGGGCGAGCTGACGGGCACCGCCGCCTTGTTGTGTCTGTTGCGGCAGGGGTGAGCATTGCTGCCATAACAAAAATCCTGCACAGGGGGCTAAACAAGGACGCTGCTGCCAATCTGCCGGTCATAAGGGTTATGCCCAACACTCCGGCCCTTGTGGGTGCGGGAATGAGCGCCATTGCAGGGGGCCATTTGGCCAAAGAAGATGATCTGGAATTTGTTCAAGAACTGTTGCGCCCGTGCGGAATGGTTCTTATTGTTGATGAAAGGGAGATGGATGCCGTTACGGCAGTATCGGGTTCAGGTCCGGCCTATGTGTTTTTTCTGGCAGAGGTTATGATGGAGGCGGCTTTGGCCCTGGATCTTTCTCCTGAACAGGCAAAAATACTGGTTTTGGCAACTGTGGAAGGTGCGGCCAAACTCCTCAATGCCGGGGACAAAACACCTGAGCAGCTCCGCAGGCAGGTGACATCACCCGGCGGAACAACCCAGGCTGCAATGGAGGTTCTGGAAGAAAAGGGCGTGCGCCGGGCTTTTATTGATGCAATTGGGGCAGCAAGTAGGCGCTCCAGAGAGCTAGGAAAATAGGAGGGCGGCCCCAGGCAAACGATGGCTGTGTTGCATTTCGCTCGAAAGGTCGGTCACATACACAACAGTATGCTCCCTCCTTTCTCGCTCATGCGCCTTGCCATCCTTTCCCTGGACCCGCCCTGCGCGCTGGTGATTGAGGGGGAAAAGACCTTCTTCCTGGACCCGCCCTGTGTATGATGGTGGTTAAAGGGGGAAAAAAAACGGCTCGCCCATGCTGCCCTGTACGAAAGGTGGTTGAAGAAAAAACATCACGGATATTGAAACTCCGTTCCAGGAGCTGTCATTCCCGCAAAAGCGGGAATCCAGAATAAAATTTGCTCGTTATCCTTTTTGAGACGGCAGCCGCCCCTTGTGTTTCTCGGATTTTGGCAACCTGGCAAGCTGACTCGAAGATAAAATGACGGCAAACTGCCAAGTAATCCGGTACGGAAAAAGAGGAATGGATCCTTTTGCGTCAGCACAAACTGTAAGCCTTGCAGCAGCTTTTTTAGCGGGCCTTCTGTCCTTTCTTTCGCCCTGCATTCTTCCGCTTTTGCCCGGTTATTTCACCTTTTTGGCCGGGTCCGAGCTTGGGGCAATAACCGCAAGGGAGCAGGGGGCGGTTCGCAGGCGGCTTTTTGTTTCCACAGCCTTCTTTGTGGGGGGGTTTTCTCTTGTTTTTGTTCTGATGGGGGCTTCGGCATCCTTTTTGGGCGGGCTTGTATCTGCTTTTTCCGGCTGGCTGCGTATAATTGGCGGCATCATAATCATTCTAATGGGAATCCATGTGAGCGGCCTTTTTCGGATTCAGTTTCTGGACACGGAAAAAAGGCTTCATCCTGCAAAGCGGCCACTTCGCGCAACAGGGGCCTTTCTTGTGGGCATGGCCTTTGCCGCTGGCTGGACGCCCTGCATAGGCCCGATTTTAGGCTCGCTTCTTATTGTTGCAGGCAGCCGGGAAACAGTGGGCCAGGGCACCGGGCTTCTGGCCCTGTATGCTGCTGGCCTGGCCCTGCCGTTTCTGGTGCTTTCGATATTTGCCCACAGGCTCATTGCCTTTCTTAAAGGGGCAGTCCGCTTTATGCCGTACATAAATGCCCTTGCAGGCGCGCTGCTCATTTTTATGGGCATTATCCTTCTATCAAATAAGCTTTATCTGCTTGATTTTACAGGAGTGTAAGCAAGGACTTAAACCGAAAATTCAAGGAGTTTTCATGCGCCAGTTTGCCAGATTCTTTTTGAGTTTCCTGATTGCCGGATTGCTGCTTGCAGCCTTTCCAGGCTGCTCGGATTCCAAGGAAAACACCAGCCAGCTTGCTCTGTCCGGAAGGCCCCAGGCCCGGCAGGCGTCATCCGGCGGGGGAAAGGTGCAATGGATGGCTCTGGAAGCTGCAAGGGAAAAGGCAAAGGAGCAGGATAAGCTTCTTTTTCTCAATTTTTTCACGGACTGGTGCGGTTACTGCAAAAAGCTGGATGTCCAGACCCTTGCAGACAAGACGGTTGCCGATACCCTGAACAAGCACTTCCTGTCTGCAAAAATCAACGGGGACAGCAATCGGCCCCTTGCCGCCCAATACCGTGTGCGGGGCTTTCCCACCCTTGTTTTTGCCCGCCATGACGGCAGGCCGGTTTTCGTGATTCCGGGCTTTGTGGACGAAAATAATTTTTTGGAGGC
>JAGVAW010000280.1 GCA_020060085.1 Desulfobacterales bacterium | reverse complement strand
TTCAGACCTGATTTTAAAAATGATCCGTCATTTCTAATTCGGCACATATAGGTTTCATATACACCTTCATAAATATGACTGCTTCGTTTCCATAGCTTAATAAAATTGCATATAATTTTAATCAAAATAGTTATGATAGATATAGCAAGTAGGCCAATACCTGAAAATAACCATTCTTTATTGCTCAAGATTGATTGCCACATTTCAGCCATAAAACAACCTCGTCATCCATCGAAATAATTGCTATAAATAGTTTTGTGATAACTTATGTACAATTGCAACATTCGGAAAGTTTCATACACTTTTAAACGATATGAATACATTTGGAAGTCATTTTAAACATAAGCTTTTCTTGAAACGGCAAAGTATCTTGGCGCTTTGCTGAACTAAATAAGCACCCGATAATAAATCACGATAAACACATTTCATCACTATCCTGCTTTCTCATAAACAAGCCAACAAGCCCTTAACAGGAAGTAACAGCCTACTTCAGATCAACAGATAGTCCTTCGTTAATTGGCACTATTTCACAGGAAATTTCATCATATAGTACCCTTAATTTCAATATACCCTGCTATTGGACAGAAATCAAGGCCTTTTTTGGAAAATCGTCCTTGGGAAAAGTTTGCCCTTTTGCTGCAACATAGTCGATCCTGAAAACCCGTTTTTTTACGGGTTAGTGCAATAGTTCGTTGTTCCGAGACAAAAATTCGTTGCTCCGAGGCTGCAAAAAGCCATCGCAAATATAGGCGCAAAAAAGCTGCTGCGTAATTCAGCAGCTTGGAGAAGTTCATTCCGGCGGCTGACAGGATTGCATTAACCTTGTCTCCGGCTGTTCCGGCAAGACGGTTCCTGTCCATCCTGTGTCCATGTTTAAGATGTCCTATTCCTGGCTCTATGGCCGCCCTTCGTTTTATCCATTTCCAAAGGCTTCGTGCAATCTGCCCCCTTCCTCGCCTGTCCACATGAACCTGGGCTTCTCCCGCATAACCATGCCCTCGATAACCCAAGTCCACAAAAACCCGCTCAGGCCTGACCAATATGCTGGATCGGCCAATGGTGGCGGAATTGGCAGGTAATTTCGGGTTCTCCAAAGCAGCCCAGTGGGTCAAAAACCACCCCAAGGAGTATGCCGAAGGCGTGGGGGCTTTTCGGTGGATTCGGAGAAATAAGGCCTCACACTGCCAAGCCCCCCCTTCCAGCCCATCAAGCCTGCGTAAGGCCCCCTGCATTCTCAAATCGTAACGGAACGGAGAGTTTCGTATAGGTGGCAGATATCTATGATTTTGATTGTTCTTTGGTGCCTCAATATATTAGGTATGATAGCCCAGACTTGATGCGACCTAACGATTGTCGGGAGGCATTCTGTCAATCGTCGCTTCCATGACTTTGTTGACCGCTTTTCGTTTTCTGATGTATGGCATTCAAGTCGTATTCAGTCCAAAAGAGTGGGCATCCCCCGTAGCACCGGAACCAAAGGTCACAGTCAATGCATTTTTCCGAAGGATATGCCCAAAGAGAATCTCTAAAATTGCCCCCATTCAGTTCCCATTGTCTTAAGAATTCTCGGCCAGAGATTGTGCGATCTTCATCAAAGATGTTGAAAAGACTGGCTTGTGAGAAATGCGTACAGGGTAAGACAGATCCATCAACATCGATGGTGACTCCATTGCCATGATGCATCTGGCAGGTCCCTGCTCTCTCACGAAATCCTGCGGACTCGACGAGACACGGAGGGAACGGTGTAACGACCGTAAGTCGGATATCGTTTGGCCGATATGACATAAGTCGGTCTAAGATTTCAGCGATCGCTTCAGGCTCCAGCACTTCGCCTGACTGTAATCCTGCAACTGATGGGGTACAGAGATTGAAAACGGCATCCTTCATGCCCAAATCAATGAGGTAATCTACCATCGCATAGAGATTGTACTGATTGCTGGTGCAGATTGTGGTAATTGCATCTACATGGAACCCAAGAGAAAGGAAGTTGCGCAGGGCTGAGGAAGTGTCTCGATATGAGCCTGACTGCTGAGTGATCTTCTCGTGGATGCTCGGAGTAGTTCCCTCGATAGATATGGATACTCGATCTACTCCCGCTTCGATGGCTTCCTCACATAGACGAAGATCTGCAAACCGTCTACCGTTTGTGACTATACTGACCTTCATACCTTTTTGACTGGAATACCTGATGAGCGGCAGAAGGTCAGGGTGCAAAGTTGGTTCACCACCCACAAGCGCACAATGTTCGATTCCCAACTCCAATAGGAGGTCAATGACGGATTGCGCAGCTTGCAGCGACATACTCCGTGTGCCGAGGCTGTGACTATAGTAACAATAAACACAATGGCAGTTGCAGCGTGCTGTGAGTGCCAACCATGATTGGTCGATATTGTGGCAGCTTGACAGTCTGTTCATGGTAAGTTGCATCGAATGCAGCAGTCACACCGAGTGCAATCACAAGCGGGCGAGCAACGCACGCAGCAATCGCAGGCACAATCCACAGCATTTCCGTTTTCGTCTTTGAGAGCAGTTGAGCGACCTCTTCTGTGTGATGGGACTGGAGTTGCAACAGCATTACGCCGTGCGTAGAAGGACTCAAGGTAGCTGTTATTCCGATGAGGTTCTGCCGTCTTCATCATTTTCTCCTTTCTGTCCAACAATGGCTATATGGTTTCTTCATAGCACCTTTGGGTTGCGGCATTCCAGGCACCCTCGACCACCCTCCCTCTCATGGGCCAGCCCTCGCCCGTGTTATGTATGGTAGGCGGAAAATCGCTCCACCAGGCCCCTTGTTCTCGCCTTCAAGATGCCGATTTGGTGTATCTATGCGGCCCTCAACGGGTGATGATTTACCATATGCCAGACCACAACATTTTGAAAACCCTGCTGATGGAGGCGTTCCTATTCGCCTTCCAAGTGGCTTACCCCCTATTATTAAATCCCCCACAAACCAGGGATGGAATATCCACAACCAAAGGTTAAAATCCGTGAAGGGAATCTCTCCCCCTTTCAGCACTTCCATACTATTTTCAGAACATATGTATATAGAATACCCTGCTGTTGGACAGAAATCAAGGCCAATTTCGGAAAATCGTTCTTGGGAAAAGTTGCCCTTTTGCTGCTATGCTGGTTAAGAATAAACTGCATAAAAAAGCCTATTTTATTTTTTATAAAAAGCTCTCTTTGAAAATACTGTATTTTTAAATAAAAGCCTTAAACTTGTCAGTTGAAGTGAAGAAAAGCATGTTTTAATGAAAAGTTATATATATTTTTGCGTTATAATATACGCAATAAAGCCTTCTTGGAAAGTTTTTTATGGCGCCTAATCCGATTTTTCCACCTCTTGTCAAAAAGTTTAAAGTTTTTTCGCAGTTTGTTTTTTAGGGCCTCAAATCCATCTGCTTCGACCTTGCACTGGGAAACATTTACACCCAGTTTCCTGAAATGGTGGTGTGTTTCCTGGAAGCACTCCTGGCTACCGTTAGAATCCTTTTGAATGTAGTCCTCCCAATACTTGGGAAGCAAGTTCGATTTTTCAAACTTCGCAAACTGGATTTCCTTGCTCACGATTTCCGCAAAGCGTGGGTTTTTAAGAAAATCATTAAGTGTGCTGATTTTGCTCCTGACAAAGGGTTGAGAGCCTCTCCTAATAACTTTTTCCCATCTCACACGATCACAGTCCGAATGGTTCCAATATTGAGTGCCATTAACAATCTTCTTGGCCTTGTCTGGCCCTCTTTCATAAAGCCTTCCTCGGATTTTCTTGGTACTTCTATTCCAAACCCGCTGCACTACATTCATTTTGCGTGGCTCTCTCCAGCCGTGAAAAGGGCCTCCCTGGGTTGTTGTGGCACTTCCTCTTGGGAACCATAAGTAACGGCGCAAAATGCAAAAAAGGTCGGCTACGGCTTCCGGGCTTTTACAATAAAAATCTACCGTATATTCTATGTTTGAAATAGTTGCTGAAGGGAAACACTTCGACAAAAAGAGCAAAAAATCAGGGGTCGAGTCTGAAGTTTCTATTCTATAATAGGGAAATAAAATCTCTTTTCTGCCACTATATAAAGAAAATTTGCGCTTTCCGACTTTAATATCGGCACACCATGTATAATTAGGTTGCTTGCGCGCCTCATCACCATTCATTTTACGAGATCTACGCCAATTAAAGGTTTTTTTGAGAGAGTCATAATCAAAAGATTCATGGGAAAGGCTTATTTTGTGAATACGAGGCTTAATTCTTTTGATCCCTGAAAGTGCATGAATAATGCGACTCATTTCATCATTTTTTTGCTTGATGGTGTATGGAGAAAGCTTGTATCGCCGTTTTACAATATATTTATATATCTTCCTTTTCGCTATATATCTTTTTTTATGCATAATAAAAGTATCTCCCAATTAGATGTTATTGCATTAAAGTTCTTCATCAGACCGCAATTCATCAAAATAATCAGCAAACCATGATATGTCAATATCACTATCTGGCTCATTAATACTGCTTCTTATCTTATCGCAGATATAATAAATAGATTTGTAGTTTTTATACCCAACTATTTTCGTTATATCGGTTATTTTAATAGCATCAATGCTTCGGTTTTTTTTAGCTTTTACAAAAATATAAATAATTCTACACCATATATGCATAGGAGTTCTTGTTTTATGGAATATTGTACCGGCTGTCAGTGAAGCCTGGTACTTGCAATCCAGGCATTGATAAATTTTGCCTTTCCTCTGTTTGGACGGAATTCGATCGCTGCCACATCCGGGGCAAATAAATCCCTTTGGCCACCGCCACTTAAAAAGAATTTTATCATAATCAGCGTTTATTGGCACTATTACCTTTAGCTTGAGATTTATCTTCCCGATCTGTTTTTCGTTCATTTTAAAACCTCCTTTTGGATGAAATCAACCTAACATATATTCGGAGCAAATGCCATATTTTATCGGGGCACCGTGTTTTTCGGAGTGAAGGCCATAGCATTTTAACTTGAGTATCGTTTGTATTATGCCGCTTTTTTTTGCGATGGAACTGGCCAAAATTTTTGATTGAAAAGTGAAGTCACAGCAAAATAATTCGGAACAGAGGCCATAAAATCAAGGCGCCCTTATTTCACACCGTTTTTTTTAAAACTCAACCTGCCAATTTTAATAAGAATCCAAAACTCTATACGAAAGCAGCAAAGATTTTAGGAGTAAAGGCCATAACACCCAAAAATGCATTTCGTTTTGACGGTCACAAGACTTTTTTTAAAGCGAGGTGACCAGATGAAACAAGTTAAGACCGAATACTGTTTGGGCAGGTGCCAGAAAATAAAGGGGAAGGCAGAGGGAATACAAAGCCTGTTAGGCTCATGCCTTACCGCCAAAGATGTGGCCTATTATTTACAAGTTGACGCCGAGTTTGTCCGCAAGCATTATAATGAGCTTGGTGGTATGCGCCTTGGGCGTCGCATTTTGTTCTTTGAAAATCTGTTGGTTGAAGCCATAAGGAGGAACTGCGGTGCCTTACAAGGAGAAGAATCGGAATGGCCAGTGGAGAGGGAAGGTAATGAGGAAGAGCATGACCAAAACCAGGCTGTTCAAGACAAAGGCCGAAGCGACCGCCTGGGAGGTCATGCAAAGAAAGCTGCCGCTCGACAAGTTCTTGAGCGAGACACCCATGGGATATTCAATAGCTGAATGGGCTGAAGCTTACCTTGACCATGCACTGAAATCGTATGGCAAAAAAACTTACCAGGAAAAGGTGAAGGCGTTTAGGGAGTTTTTTGTGAGCTTTGATCCCAAGCTTAAACCGGAAGATGTCCATCCGGGGTCAGCCTTGGAACATTTTCAAAATCAGGCCGGAGGTCGGAGCGGCAATGCGGCCAACAAAGACCGCAAGAATCTGATTGCTGCCTGGAACTGGGCAAGAAGGTACATGAACGGATGGCCAAGGGATATTGAAAACCCCTTTGCCGAAACCGAGACGCAGGAAGAGAAGGCTTTTCCCCGTTACATCCCTTCAGAAAAGGACTTCTATGCCATTTATGACCAGGTAGAGGGCCAGGACCGGATTATGCTGCTTTCTTATCTTCACACAGGAGCACGGAGGTCTGAAATATTCCGGCTTAAGTGGGAGGATGTGGACTTTGAGAATGGCCGAATCCGGCTCTGGACCCGAAAAAGGAAGAAAGGCCTTGAGTTTGACTGGATCACCATGACCAAGGAGCTTCAGGCAAACTTAAAATGGTGGCATGAGAACCGGACTTTTCCGGATGCTGAACAGGTATTTCTGTGTGAGGACAACACGCCTTTCTGTGCCGAGTATTACGGTCAGCCCTTCAAGGAAAGACGGCACTGGTTAAGGCGAGAGTGCGAAAGAGCCGGTGTAAGGCCGTTTGGAATTCATGCAATCCGGCACCTTTCAGCAAGCAAGTTGGATGATGGCGGGTACCCCCTCAAGGTCATCCAGAGCCTGTTGCGCCATAAGAGCGCCAACACCACAGACAAATACCTGCACAGGTTGAGGGGGATGAGAGAAGCTTTGGACAAGGCTTTTAAACGGGAAAGCCGCCCGGCACTTTGGCAAATGCACGGGCGGCCTAAACTGCGGGCGGTCAAGTGAAAATTTTAGCACACGGTTTAGCACACTTGACCTTGATGCAACTTTATGTGTTGTGCAACTGCTTGATTTTATTGGCGTCCCCAAGGGGATTCGAACCCCTGTCGCCGGCGTGAAAGGCCGGTGTCCTGGACCGGGCTAGACGATGGGGACTTATGTTCTTCCTGGTGGGCCGTGCTGGATTCGAACCAGCGACTCTCTGCTTAAAAGGCAGATACTCTACCGACTGAGTTAACGGCCCATCGAACCTGGAGCTAATAACACCCGCCAAAGGGCCTGTCAATCACAAATGAGCTTTTGTCTGCGCTATTTTGCAAAAAGTCAGACACCCGAAAACCAGCCAGCCTATATCCGGAAAAGCCGTGTTGCCGACCATCCCTACAAAAGCATGAGATTTGTGCAATATATTGGTGCTTCAGGTCTTTAAATCCACTATAAATAGTTGCCTAACAGCCTTTAAAACCACTACCAAATGGATGAAAAATTCCTGTTGCATACAACATATTGCGGTTCTGGCCCTTTTACCTTCATTCAACGAAGCATAAGCTTCTTGCATGGATGATTACTGCAGCAAGCCGGAAAGAATCCAAGGGCTGCGCCCTTTCGGGCAAAAACATCCGCAAAACATCCATGACCCACCCTAAAGTAGAATCGACATAAATCATCAGATTGTGCGCAAGTCAAGATATTCCCGCAAATTTTCTGAACCGGAACATCCCTCCCACCATTGATCTTGTGAATTTATTTTTTGAATTACAATATGTTATATTGCCTATATGCTTTTGATGTAACCTCTGGTGCATGATTTTTCAGCATGGAGGGCTATCTTAAACTTTGCCGTAATTCACAAAGCATTTTGCTGCCCAAGGGTTGGCACTGCCTCACGCAGCAAGCTTTTATGTTTCGGATTATTCACAAAGACAGTTTTGCCCCGGCAAGGCGCAGGGGTTCTTGGCGCACTCCTTGTTTGTCAGGCCTTAACAGGACACAAGTTAAGCCAGAAAAGCTAACAGTATGAATATGTTGAATCATCTGCTGACTTTGCCTGAATAATTCAGGCTTACAGTTAGCCGGCATCCTGCCTGCCTTTGCTTCAGCAATCTTTTAACCGCTTATTTTCATTCTGATATTTTCAGCAAAAGATTTTTATACCTTAAAAAGCCTGTTGTCTTCCATTTTGTAAATATGGTCGCATATTTTTGCTGCAATTTCTGCCTCATGACTGATGAGCAGCATGGCAAACCCGCTTTTTTTTTGCATTTCCAGCAAAAGGTTGAGGATGCGGGCCTGGGTGAGCATATCCAGCATACTTGTGGGTTCATCAAGAATAAGCAGATCCGGCCCCAGGGACAGGGCACGGGCTACTGCAAGTCTTTGAAGTTCTCCGCCGGAAAGCTGGCCAGGGGTTTTGGAAAGAACTTCCAGGCCAAGGTCAACATCGTCTAACAGTTGCGCTATTTTTTTCCCTGCGTTTTTAAGCCCATGCAGCCTGTAAGGCTCTTTAAGGCTGCGCTCCATGATCCACCTTGGATCAAAGGCAGCCTGGGGATGCTGCACAACCATCTGCACCCTTGAAAAGAAGCGTTTTTTTTCTGAAGGGGGTATCAAATAAATGTCCCTGTTTTCAAAAAATACCTTGCCGGAGCAAGGCCTTTGCAAACCCGCAAGCATGAGGGCCAGGGTTGTCTTTCCTGCACCGCTCTGCCCCAGGATTCCGGCGTTCTGCCCCCTGTCAATTTTAAGGGAGCCTTTTATGGCAACTGTTTTATGGTGCCAGCCAACCTTGTAGCAGCATACTGGATTTCGGGCCTCAAGAAGCATAAAGCCAGCACCTTACACGGGTTTGTCCGCTGTTAAAAACAGGGGGGATTTTGCTGCACAGGGCCAGGGCATGGGGGCAGTCGCCGATAAATGGACACCCATTGAGTTTTTCTGAAATTGTCTGGGGGATGCAAAGGGATGCTGATGAACCAAAACCGTTTTGCGGCATGGAATCAATCATTGCCCTTGAAAAAGGGTGCAGCGGTCTGGCAAAAAAATCCTCCACCGTGGCATCCTCCAAAAGGAGCCCCGCGCCCATGTGCAAAATTCTTGTGGATGTTCTGCGGGCCAGATCAAGATCGTGGGTTACGGTTATCACTGTTTTCTCCTCTATGGCCGCAAGGATGTTCAGACAGGCCATTCGGGATTGTGCGTCCAGATTCTTGGTGGGTTCGTCTGCCAGAAGTATTTTGAAATCCCCCAACAGGGCCATGGCAAAGGCCGCGCGCTGCCTCATTCCCCCGGAAAGATGATGCGGATATTTGTCCATGAGATCTTTGGGCCGGTCAAAGCCCATGCTTTCAAGAAGTTTCAATGCATCATCATATAATTGGAGGCGGGGTCTGTTACCAAAAAGCTCTGCTTTTTCAAGTATCTGGCTGCCCAGACGCAAAACCGGGTTAAGAGCCAGGCTGGTTGCCTGGGGAACATAGGCAAGGGTTTTCCGGCGCAGAAGCCTTAACTGTTCGTGGGTGGCGCTCCCGGTTTCAATCCCTGCAACAAACATTTTGCCCTTTGTGTTTGAAGCTGGAGGCAAAAGGCCCAGCATGGAAAGCAGAAGAAGGCTCTTGCCGCTTGCCGTATGGCCGCAGATGGCCACCTTTTCCCCTGGGCCGACATCAAAACTCACATCCTTTAAAGCTGCCTGGGAGAAAAAAGTGGGGTTGGGAAAGCTCACACAAAGTTTCTGGGCGCTTATCATTGCCTCATTTAAAGACAGCCTGACGCAGGATTTTTTTGCCGCACTTGTTGAAAACCGCGCCGGAACAGGGTGAATCCAACTATGCGCCAGGCTCATGAACAGCAGAACAAAAAGGCTTAAGCAGATCATGGGGGGGCCGTACCACCACCAGGCCCCGTTGGTAAGCGCTCCTCCGGCAAAGGCATCGTGCAGCATGGCCCCCCAACTTTTGCGCACCGGATCACCCAGGCCCAGAAAGCTCAACCCTGCTTCTGCCAGCATGGCGCTTGCCACGGCCAGGGAAGCCTTGGCAAGGATTATCTGTCCGGAATTTGGCAGGATATGCCCGAATATGATGGAAAGGTGCCCTGCCCCCAGTCCCCTTGCAGCAAGAACAAAGCCCTGCTCCCTTAATTGAAGTACATGGGAGCGCACAACCCTTGCTGTTGGCGGCCAACTGGTAACAGCCACGGCAAGAATGATGCTTGCCGTACCAAGAGGCAAAAGGCTGGCAAGAAGTATCATGAATGGCAGGCCGGGCAGGACAAGGAAAATATCGGTAATCCGCATAAGAAAAAGATCTGTCCTGCCGCGCAGGTAACCGGCAACACCGCCTGTGATGCTTCCAACCCCCGTGGCAAGTGCGGCGGCGGCAAGGGCGGTCACCAAGGTGGTGTGAGCTCCATGCGCAAGTTCCAAAAGCACATCCTGCCCGCTGCCGTTGGTGCCAAGAATGTTGCCGGGGCTAGGCGGGAGCATGGGCACGCCGAAAACCACGGGTATGCGCAAAAGCTTCCAAAAAGCAAGGACAAGGCCTATTGCCGCCAAAAGAACAAACAGCCCTAAAATCCACGGCTTTTTATTGTGCTGCGCTGCCATCAGCCACCCTGGGATCTGCCAAAACGCAAAGGACATCGGCCAGAGCATTGGCCAGCAATACGCATGATGACAAGACTGCAAAGCAGCCCATAAGCAAGGGATAATCCCTTGACAGAGCCGCTTCGCGAATCAGGCTTCCCATGCCCGGCCAGGAAAACACTATTTCCACTAACAGCGCGCCGGAAACCAGAAAACCTGCGTGCAGGGCCACCATGTTGATAAGCGGAGGCAGGGCGTTGGGAAAGATATGCCCTGCCAAAAGCCGCCATCCTGAAAGTCCCTTGGAAACGGCGGTCAACACGAAATCCTCGCTCAATATCTGTACAATGGCGCTTTTCATTACAAGATATTTGGCTGCCGTGGCCCCAATGCTTACCACTGCAACAGGCAGGGCCATATGCTTTATGGCAATCCAAAGGCCTTCCAAAAGGCTGCCGTGGGCCAGGATGTCGAGGCCTCCGCGCGGAATGTTGCCGCTAAAGGCTGCCATAAAAGAAACCAGCAGCATGGCAATACAAAAACCCGGCAATGAATACAGAACCATGAATACTTTTGTGGTCAGACTTTCAGGCCTTGAACCATTGTAAAAGCCTGCCAGGGTGCCAAAAACAGCCGCCAGTATTGCAGAGATGAACAGTGCGGGAGTGAGCAGCAAAAGGGTTTGGGGCAGTTTTTTCATGATAACAAGAAAAACTGGCTGGCCATAACAAAGTGAATGGCCCCATTTTCCTTGCAGAATATTTTTCCAGAAACCGACATAGCGGACCGGCAAAGAGCCGTCCAGACCAAATTGCTCGCGGACTTTTTCAAGCTGCTCGGAAGATTGGCCCAACAGGGCATAAGCATCCTCGCCAAGAATATGGATGAGGGGATCTCCGGGCATGGCGTGGATAATTACAAAATGCAGGCTTACAATGGCAAAAACTGTAAGAACATAAACCACAATGCGGATAGCAACAGGTCTCATAAGCCAGCCTGGAGATTTGCTGCCTGGGATATGCAAAGACTGCCCAAGGTAATTCTGTTGACAATGCCGCCTTCCATTTGATGAATGGTGTACCCGGTCCAGTTATTCCGCACCGGGTAGCTGCCGACCCCCCAGCAAAGCGCTATTGCTGGCAGTTGCTTTTCGTAATAATCCTGCACGCCCGAATGCAGTTGAACGCTTTTTGCGTCATCCGTGGTGGAAAGAATGTTATCCACCAGAAAATAAAACTCCTCGTCATCAGCATTTGCAATGCAGCCGCCGCCCTTTCGCCTGGCATCAAAGTACCCTGTGCCAAGCCCGGCATCCATTATCATGCCCCAGGCTGTGGTCCGGAATAAAAGAAGGTCAAAGTCATTGCTTTCAACCCTGGATACCCACGAGGAGAGATCGCTTGAGCGGATTGACAGATCAACTCCGGCCTGCCTTAAGCTGTGCTGCAGAAACCGGATAACCGGCGCCTGATGAGGCATGTCATTTCTTGCAACCATGACAAGTTTCAGGGTTGAGCCGTCAGGGCCTTTAAAAAAGCCATCCCTTTTGTCCATAACAAAGCCGGCCTCCTGCAAAAGCTCATGAGCTGCGGGCAGGTTTTGGGCCAGTTTTTCCCTTGGCGCAAAGCCGGGAATGGAAGGAGGGACAAAGCCTGCCGTTGGGATAATGCCCTTTCCATCAAAAAAAATTGCGTTTATCTGCTGGTAATCAACAATCATGCTGATGGCCCGGCGCACATTTAACAGGCTGGCCGGCCCGGTCCTGGTATTAAATCCCAGGGCAAGGGGTACGCCCATTTCCGGGGCAGATAAAATTGTTATTTCCGGCTCGTCATTCAGGTGCCTCAAGTAAGCAAAGGGAAAGCCCGAACCGTATTTGTAATAAACATCCACATTGCCGGAGGCCAAAGACAAAGCCAGGGTGTCATAATTGCTGAATATGTGAAATTCAATTATTTCCGGTTTTGGCAGAGAGTCATGGTAGTTTTCGTTCCGCACAAACCTTAAAATATTTGCCGTCTCAAAAAAGCGCTCAAACTCATAGGGGCCGCTGCCAACAGTCAACTCGCGCCCGAAAGCCCTGTGGGGGTCATCTATTGACTCCCATATATGCTTTGGCAAAATCCGCACTATGTAAGCAGCATTTTCCAAAAATCTTGAATAGGGCCTTGCAAGGTGAAAGGTTATGCTGTTTCCATCCGTGGATATCCTGCTGACAAGCGTGCCTATCCAGGAATAGCCGCCTATGTTTTTTTCAAGGAGATAGTCGAATGTGAAGGCAACATCATCAACACTCAAGGGTGTTCCATCGTGCCATGTCAGTCCCTCCTTGAGCCAGAATGTCCAGACGCGGCCCTGGGAGTCGCTTTCCCATTTTCTGGCAAGCTGCCCGTAAGGCAAGAAATTCTCATCAAAGCGCACAAGGGTGTCATGGGTGAGCAGCATGGCAAACTGCATATATCCATAATTGCCGATAAGATTTGTACTGTTAAGGCGCATGGAGGTTCCAATGCGCAGTATTTGCCCGTCATTGGCCGGAAACTTCGGCCCTTGGCAGGCAGCCGGAAGCAGGCAAAGCAATATCGGCAAAAGGCAAAAAATCTTTTTTGCACAGGCTTTGAACATAAAAAAGCTCCCTGGCCTCAAGGCCTTTATGCCTGGGAAAAAATCTGGCACCAGGACAAAAACAGCCGGTACAACGCGGCCCGGACCACATAAATATTAAAAGGTCGGGCCGGGAAAGGCGCAAGAGCTTGCTTTGGCAACGCTCTTGCGCCTGATTTTAAAAGGCCTCGCCTTTATTTAAAGCGCAGTGACACCTCGCCGTAGAAATTGGTGCCCGGATCCTCATAAACCATCATTGTGCGGTACTTTGTGTTAAAAATGTTATCAATCGCAGCAGAAATATCCATTTGCTCAAGAAACCCCTTGTTTCTCAAAAGGGTTTTGGTGACCTTGGCGTCAAATACCACGGAGCTAGTCATATAAATGGCCTCGCCCGCG
The DNA here is from genome assembly GCA_020060085.1 of Desulfobacterales bacterium. Classification (GTDB taxonomy): domain Bacteria; phylum Desulfobacterota; class Desulfobacteria; order Desulfobacterales; family Desulfatibacillaceae; genus JAGVAW01. The sequence continues at coordinate 390 of JAGVAW010000280.1, read as the reverse complement.
GCATTGTATTTGTCATTCGCCTCGTTGGTGAACTGGTCATCCGTGTAGCGCATGGCCAGCCGGGCAGTTACATCATTGGGCTTGGAGTACTTCAATGCCACATTGGCGCGGTGCTCCGGTGCATAAGGCACTTTTTTGCCTTCAAGCTTGGGGTCCACCGGGTTTTTCTTGATGGTGGAATCCGCCCATGTATAGTTGCCCGACACGCTGAAGTTATCCGTAACAAAGACCTCCAGCTCAACTTCCACACCCTTTGATTCGCTTTTGCCAAGGTTGCTGTTGATAAGGTTGTTGTTGATGTCAAAGGTGCTTAAAATGCCATCTTCCGTGTATGTGTTGTAGCCCACCACCTTTGCAAGCAGACGGTTCCAGAACCATTGCTGAACGCCG
>JAGVAW010000081.1 GCA_020060085.1 Desulfobacterales bacterium | reverse complement strand
CAGCAGGCCGCCGGAAAACTCAAAGTGGGCTTTGGTTAAGTTTTGGGGCTTGTTCTGCCCTATGCAGGCAGGTTTGTTTTAAAAAAATCTACCCAAAAAAATGGTTGCAGTCAGTTGCTTTGCCAAACAGGCAGGGCCTGAAATACGATTATAAGGTGTCAAGGTAATGACGAAAAGTTTAAGCTCTGAACTCATGTGCCAGCAGGCCGATGCTGTTGCAAGCAAAGATTATATAACATTGCAGTGCGATATCACTGTTGGGGACGCTCTGGATGCCATTAGAAACAATGTAACCAATGAAGATATAAACTATTTTTATGTGTTGGATGATGAAAGCAGGCTGGTGGGGGTAATTCCTACGCGCCGTCTTTTGACATCAGCTTTGGATAAACCCGTTTCCAAGATCATGATCCGCAAGGTGATAAAACTCAAGCCCACCGACACGGTTCTGATGGCGCATGAAATGATGCTGCGGCACAAACTGCTGGCCATCCCCCTGGTTGATGAGCAGAAAAGGATTGCCGGGGTCATTGACATAAAACTGTTTTCGGATTCGAGCTTTGAACCGGACAGCCGTCAGCAGGTGGATGAGGTGTTTGAGGCTATCGGTTTTCGCATATCCCAAATAAAAGACGCCTCTGCCTTTCGAATTTTCCGGTTCAGGTTTCCCTGGCTGTTGTCAACCATTGCAAGTGGAACAATATGCGCCTTGCTGGCCAGTTTTTTTGAGGTTACGCTGGCTAAAAGTCTCATTATAGCATTCTTTCTGACCCTGGTCCTGGGCCTGGGGGAAAGCGTAAGCATGCAGACAATGACCGTTACCATTCAGGCCTTAAAAAACAATCGTCCAACCCTGCCCTGGTATTGGAATGCCATGCGCCGCGAGCTTGGAACTGGCATTCTTCTGGGCGCAGCCTGTGGCGTGGCTGTTGGTCTTATCACCTCATTGTGGCATTCGGCAGGTATGGTGGCAGTGGCGATAGGCGGCAGCATAATGCTGGTGATTGTTGCAGCCTGCCTTTACGGCTTGAGTATTCCTTCATTGCTGCACGCCCTGAAGCTGGACCCCAAAATTGCGGCAGGGCCATTGACCCTTGCCATTACCGATATAAGTACCGTTTTGATTTATTTTGGCCTTGCCGCAACTTTGCTTTAAAAAATATTTTCGGCAAGGGCTTGCTTTTATGGACCTTCTTTTGGCGGGCAACACAGGTTCTTTGCAGGGAGAGACTACCAAATGAGGCGTTTTAAAAAAATACTCTTTGTGAATACGGATGGCAATGATCAGACTTCAGCCCTGCAACGGGCTGTCCGGCTTGCAAAAAGCAATCAGGCAGGGCTTAAAATTCTTGATATCGCGCAGCGGTTTCCTGGTACGGACAGCGATGCCGGAAAGGCACAGAGACTAAAGACCCTGGAATTGCTTGTATCCCCTTTCAGGCAGGATCTGGTTATTGATCTTGCCCTTGCCCAAGGCCCGTTGCTGCCGGAAGTCGTCAGCTCAGTTCTCCGTGACGGATACGACCTTGTAATTAAGCCTGCGGAAAATCCCGGTTTTTTAAAAAGGCTCTTTGGAAGTGACGACATGGATTTGCTGCGCAAGTGCCCTTGCCCTGTATGGCTTTTAAAGCTGCCCGAAAAGGAAAAGTACAGATGCATTCTTGCTGCTGTTGACTTCAACCCCATGAAACCTGAAGCCGAGGTTGAAGCTCTCAATGCCAATATTCTGGCGCTGGCCGCTTCGCTTGCCATTTCTGATTCTGCTGCCCTGCATCTGGCCCATGCCTGGGATGCCTATGCCGAAAAAGCCATGCAGGTTGACGGCGGAATTCCGGATGAGAAAATTTCTTCCCATGTGCAAAAGCAATTCATGCTCCAACAGAAAACGCTTTACAAAATGTGGGAAAAAGCTCTCGTAAAAATAACGGAGGGCAATCCCTTGCCGCCGGTTTTTCATCTGCCAAGGGGAGGGGCCAAAAAGGTTCTCGTTCCTCTGGCAGAAGAGATAGAGGCTGATCTCATAGTTATGGGAACACTTGCCAGAACAGGTATTTCAGGGCTTTTAATGGGCAACACTGCAGAAACCGTGCTCAATCAAGCGAGCTGTTCTGTTCTTGCCTTAAAACCACCCGGCTTCAAGACGCCCTTAACGCTGGATTGACCCTATTTTTTTTCAGCCTAAAAAAACTTACAGGGTTGGTTTCTGTCCGCCAGCCTGCATAGCTGGCCGACCAATGACATTCAGCAATAATCGGAGATTCGTTAACGCAAACAAGAACAGGCGCAAGTCTTTGCGGTTAAGTAGCCTGTCTGGTGGTGCCGGAGCATTGACAATATAATCTCGGCGGCATGAGGGGAGGAAAACCCCATGAATGAAATCCGTATGCGCAAATTTGAATCCATAAAGGAGTTTGCTTCAACAGTTGCAGGCCTTTTTGCCGGGCCTACATTTTTGATGACATTTTTAAAGACCGAGGGCAGCTTTCGGGAGCAGGTGATCCTGACAGTCTCATTTACCAACAACTGCGGGGTATGAGGCAAGGTTCACACGCTCGCAGGTCTGCGGGCCGGGCTTTCCCAGGGAGAAATAGATAACCTTGTGGACCTGGACAAAAACTGTTTTACGAAAAAGAAATGGCTTGCCCTGCGCTGGGCAAGAGACTGGGCTGTTCTGCGGGGCAAAGACCCCAAGGGCCAAAACGCAAAAGCCTTTGAGGCTGCCTACACAAAAGAGCAGATTGCCCACATAAAAAAGCTATGCGCCATGATGAAAATGGCAAACTACACAAGCAACTTCCTTTTTGCCATACCTTACAGAGAGGATTTGCTTGCCCCAGGCGAAAAATACCCCGGAGCTTTGGGTTTTTTGAGCGGCCCGGTGGAGGGGCTGCTTTCAGGTGCCGTGCTGTTTGCACGCAGCAGGGCTGCCCAGAGTGTTGGCAGGGCAGCAGATGTCTGTGCGAAGGCCCTAAAGCTGAACCGCTGCGCTGCTTGAGTTTGGGGCAGCCCCAGGAAAACGAGGGCTGTGTTACGCGGCGCCTGGCGGCCCCAGGCGGACGGCTGCTGTGTTGCACTTCGTTTTGAAGCTTGGTCATGTACCAAATGTACACTCCCGCGCTTCAAAACTCGTGCGCTTTGCATCCGCCTCGCCTGGAACCGCCAGGGGCGCTTGTGGTTCAATAAAAACCTCGTCCCTGCCCTGCAAAGTGCGCCTTGCCCACGGCTCCCTGGACCCGCCCTGTACGCTGTCACTTAAAGGGGATAGGGCGCAAAATCCGTAGGTCGGGTGGTTCTTGCGCTTTGCGCTTTGGTTCACCCAACAAATGGCCTTCCAAACCCCCCTGCTTTTTCAAGGAGAAACGCCATGAGCAGACTTTTTCCGGCCCGGCGCAAAAAGGCAGGGCTTGCGCCCGGTTCCCTGGTACATGTGGGCGAGGCCCTGGCCCAGCCCGCCATCATGGAAAGCATTGTTTACAACACGGCAAAAGTTCTGCGCGAAACCTTGAAAAGCCCGGCGGATGTTCCCCTGCCTGTTGATGATGCTGTTACCTGGGTACAGGTGAGGGGTGTGCACGATGTGGAGGCTGTCCGTGCTGTGGGAGAAAAATACGGCCTTCACCCCCTCATTATGGAAGACATTGTAAACACCACCCACAGGCCCAAGGCCGAAAATTACGACAACTGCCTTTTTGTGATTCTAAAAACCCTGGACTACAATTCCGACACCCGCGAAATAAGTATTGAGCAGATAAGCTTTGTCATAGGCAAGGGCTTTGTGCTTGTCTTTACCCAGGGGGAAAACAAGGGGTTTGAGGCAGTCATCGAGCGCATCAATTCTTCTGTGGGCCGTATCCGCAGAAGCGGGGCCGATTATCTGGCCTATGCGCTTATTGATCTGGTTGTGGATCATTACTTTCTGGCCCTTGAGCCTTTGGGAGAGGATTTGGAGGCCCTTGGCGAGCAGTTGCTTGAAAACCCAGACCAGCAATTTCTTGTCAAACTCAAAAAAATGAAAAACGAGCTTCTTGCAGTGCGCCGCTTCATGTGGCCTGCGCGCGAGGCTGTGGGTGCCCTCATGCGGCGGGATTCACCCTTCATGGGCGAAGAAGTTGCCCCCTTCATGCGCGATGTTTATGACCACACAATAAGCCTTATGGAAACCGTTGAGACCTTTCGCGAACTGTTATCGGGCACCTTTGATCTTTATCTCAATTCATTGAGCAACCGCATGAACCAGATTATGAAGGTGCTGACCATCATTGCCACCATCTTCATTCCCAACACCTTCATTGCCGGGGTTTACGGTATGAATTTCCATTATATGCCAGAACTGGAAAAGGCCTGGGCCTACCCTGCTGTGCTGGGCCTTATGACTGCCGTAACCGTTACAATGCTTTTGTTTTTCCGTAAAAGGGGCTGGATCTGATAAGAGGAAAAACGGAAAAAAAGCTGGCAGCCACCAGAGCAGTCATTTTTAACGCCCTTGCTGTTTGATTCCATTTTTTGCAAGTGTTATGATTTTATATTATGAGCCTGGGCCGGGGTTTTGCTTCCTGGCAAAGCACCTGTTACTTAACGGGCCTTGCGGCCTGGAAATTTTTTCTTTCATAGTCTCTGCAAGCGAGGCAAGAAAAGGGCCATGACAAACAACCTTCCCGAAAAAGCCCGGCTTTTGGAGCTTTTGCGCGCCGGAAAATTCCAGGTTCCCGACTTTATCTATGTGTCGGCCAGGGAATTTGAGAACAAAGACTTTGCAGCCCTTGAAGAATTTTTGAAGACCCACAGGCAGAGCTACAAGGTTATTGCCAGAAGCGCCCATCCCCTTGAGCACCTTTTCAAGGGCGGCACCCTGGATTCTCTTGAGACCTATGCGGATGTGGAGGGCATCCTGTATGCGAGAAATCGCATCATCAAAATGGCCAGGCAGGCAAAGCGCCTTTCCGTTCTCCGCCAGCAGATATTCAACAATGCCCCCCAGATAAAACTTGATGATATGGGCATTGTGGTCATGCCCTTTGTAAATGGCCAGAGCATAATGGCCAAGCTTGTTTCCGAGCAGTGGGAGTTTGGCTACTGCTCCGAAAGCAGCCAGAAAATCCAGAGCGAGCCTTTTATCACCAACACGCCCCACGACAGGCGGCTGCTCCAGCTTTCCAAAGATATCCAGCAGCATTTGGGCTTCAAATGCGAAATCGAATACATTGTCTCTGATGAGGGCGAAATATGGGTGGTTCAGGCCAAGGACATCTCTGCGGTTGATACCCGCGAAATAAAGGAAATCCAGCACTCCATCAAGCTGGATGGCATCCGCCGCATCCGCGTGCGCAAAAGCTACCGCGAGCGGCCCATTTTTGTGATGAACAACAAGGAATTCTACATCCGTGTCATAAGCGCATGCGAGGATTTGCTTCTTGGAACCGGCGAAAAGCCCGTTACCCTTGATGACATCATTTCCATTATCAATGCCTACGAGAAGGAAATGGAGGAATTTGCCGTAACCCAGGAGCGCTTCGGGGTTATAGGCCTTTCCATCCGCGACCCCAAAGAGCTTTACCAGGTGGCCAATCACTACCTGGACGAAAAGCCCGAACTTCAGGAAAAGCTTTCTGCAGCCCTGCGCCAGAATCTTTACAGGATTGACTATTTTCTGGCCGAGGCCGACACGCTTTTGGCCAAGGATCGCTTCCGCATAAACCTTTGCAGCCACGATGCCTATGGTGTTGATACATTGAGAAACCCCCTGTGGAACATCTACTGGTATATGGAGCGCCACGAGCAGGTGGTGGCAGAGTTTCTGCACAGGGGTTTTAGAACCGGCGACACGGTGGGCATTGATGTGGGCCAGGACCTCAAACCCACGGTTTATAGGATGTAGCGGCAGTTATCACAAAAAGCGATGAATCTTAGCCTGCCGCAATCTTCAACAACTTTAAAGGGGGATTAAATGGATTCCAAAAAAGTT
>JAGVAW010000174.1 GCA_020060085.1 Desulfobacterales bacterium | reverse complement strand
CTTTGCACATATCCACGGCTACAAGGTGGGCATTCTGGGCAACAACGGCATTCTGTTTTCCGATTCTGCGCTCAAGGCCACCCAGTTCATACAACTTTGTGACCGCAGGGGCTTTCCCCTTGTCTTTCTCCAGAACATAACCGGCTTTATTGTGGGCAAGACCTATGAGGAAGGCGGCATAACCAAAAACGGCCACAAAATGGTAAACGCTGTCTCAACCGCATCGGTGCCCAAGTTCACGGTGCTTGTTGGCGCATCATTTGGCGCAGGCAACTATGCCATGTGCGGCAGGGCCTATTCCCCGCGCTTTCTGTGGATGTGGCCTCAGGCAAAAATAGGCGTGATGGGAGGAGCGGAAGCTGCCCATGTGCTTGTCACCATAACAAATGACCAGAACGAGCGGCTGGGCAAGCCCCCCCTAACAAAGGAGGAGGAGGACTTCATCTGCTCGCCGGTTATTGAAGGCGCACATAAGGAGGGCAATGCCTATTACAGCACAGCCCGAATATGGGATGACGGCATAATAGACCCGGCCAAGACCCGCGCCGTGCTGGGCCTGGCCCTGTCCGCAGCAGGCAATGCACCCGTGCATTCCGAGCCGCTGGGATACGGCATATACAGAATGTAAGGGAAAACTTTTTTGCAGTTGGCCTCCCAGATATTCAACACAGGATATATAAGCCCATGTTCAAAAAAATGCTGATTGCAAACCGGGGCGAAATTGCTGTGCGTATAATGCGCACAGCCAAAGAAATGGGCATCAAGACAGCAGCAATTTTTTCGGATGCGGATCAAAAGGCCCTTCATGTTCTGGAGGCAGACGAGGCTGTTCACATAGGCCCTGCAGAGCCTAAAGAAAGCTATCTTGCCATTGAAAAGATAATTGACGCAGCAAAAAAGGCCCATGCCCAGGCCATTCATCCGGGCTACGGCTTTTTGTCGGAAAACGCCCAATTTGCAAAGGCTGTTGAAGACAGCGGCATTGTTTTCATCGGCCCGCCTTCAAAGGTAATTGCTGCTTTGGGAGACAAAACCTGCGCCCGGCAGATGATGCAGGATGGCGGTGTGCCGGTTATTCCCGGAACCACCACGGCCAGCCTGGACCCAAAGGCCCTTGCAGAGCAGGCAAAGGCGGTGGGCTTTCCGCTTCTTGTAAAGGCTGCTGCCGGGGGCGGGGGCAAGGGAATGAGGGTTGTGGAGCAGCCCCAAGATTTTGCCCATGCCTGCCAGTCCGCCATAAGCGAGGCAGCAGCGGCATTTGGCAACGGCGCGGTTTACCTGGAAAAGCGCCTTGCAAGGCCAAGGCACATTGAAATCCAGATTCTTGCAGACAGCCACGGCAATGTGATCCATTTAAATGAAAGGGAATGCTCCATCCAGCGCCGCCACCAGAAGATAATCGAGGAAACCCCCTCCCCTGCCCTTACGCCGCAACTCCGCGAAAAAATGGGTGCTGCGGCCATTGCGGCCGCAAAGGCTGCCGGTTATGTGAATGCCGGAACTGTCGAATTTCTTCTGGATTCTGACAACAGCTTCCTTTTTTTGGAGGTAAACACCCGCTTGCAGGTGGAGCACCCCATAACAGAGCTTGTGACAGGCGAAGATCTGGTGCGCCGCCAGATTGAGATTGCGGCAGGCAAAAAGCTCTCCCTTAACCAGGAGGACATCCGTCCAAAAGGGCACGCCATTGAATGCCGGATTTACGGCGAGGACCCCCAGAACGGTTTTATGCCCTCCCCAGGGAGAATTCTGCTTTTTTCCCCGCCCCAAGGGCCTGGCATACGGCACGACTGCGGCATTTACGAGGGCTTTACCGTGCCGACAGACTACGATCCCATACTGGCAAAGCTCTGCGTGCTTGCTCCAGACAGACCCCAGGCAATCGCCCGCATGAAGAACGCCCTTGCCGATTATGCGCTTCTGGGCATCTCCACAAACACGGCATTCATGCACGCCGTACTTTCATCAGCAGAGTTTGAAAGGGGCGAGACTTACACGGATTTTCTGCCGGAGCTTTTTAGCTCCTGGTCGCCGAAAACGGAAAATGACGCCCTTTTTGCCCTGGCAGGCGTGCTTGCCCAAATGGCCGACTTAAAAAGCCCTGCCAAATCCGCCACTGCAGGAAAATGGCGGCCCGCCACCCCATTTGAAACCCTTGGCCCCTGGAGGCTGTAAGGTGGAATACTCCCGCACCATAAACGGAAAAGACTTTCTGGTTGTGCTTGAAGAAGAAGGAGAAAATCTCTGCCGCATACAGGTGGATGGCAGACAGATGGAGGTTTCCTGGCTTGAAATCGGCAAAGGCCTCATTTTTGCCCAGATACAGGAAAACGGATTAACCCGGACTTTAAAAATTCATGCGGCAAAGCAGGGGGAGGCATTTGAAGTTTTCATTGACGGCCTTGCCCGCACAGTAACAGACACCAAATCGTCAAGGCGCAAGGCTGTTGGCCAAGCCGGGATCCAGAACACAATCACCCCGTCAATTCCATCCACGGTTTCCCGCATTGCCGTGGAAAAAGGCCAGAAAGTGGAAAAAGGCCAGCCCGTGATTGTGCTTTCCGCCATGAAAATGGAGACCACCCTCTGCGCCCCATACAGCGGCGAGGTGAAGGCCGTGAATGTAAGCCCAGGCGACCGCGTGAGCGCGGGCCAGATTCTTGTGGAAATTGAAAAGCACGAAAACCCCTGACCCCAACCGACAAAGGGAGGAACATTATGTCCCAGCAGGATCTTTTATACCTGGTTTCCGGCCCTGTGGCGCGCTTTACCATCAACCGCGAAAAAAACCGCAATGCTTTAAGCCCGGAGGCAATAGCCCTTTTTCTTAAATACCTTGATGAGGCTGCCAATGACCCATCCGTGCGGGTGCTGTGCGTGACAGGGGCTGGAGACAAGGCCTTTTGCGCCGGTGCGGACTTGGGGGGAAGCATGGGCAAGGGCGACAAAGGCGCAAAGGACGCCTTTGGTCAGTATGCCGGGCTGTTAAAAAAGCTCTCCGCCTTTCCAAAGCCTGTGGTGGCCCGCGTAAACGGCCCTTGTGTGGCAGGCGGCACGGGCATAATGCTTGCCTGCGACATTGTAATTGCGGTTTCCACCGCAAAGTTCGGCACGCCGGAGGTCAATGTCGGCCTGTGGCCCATGATGATCGGCGCGCTGATATTTAAAAATGTGCCACGCAAAAAGGCAATGGAGATGATTTTGCTGGGCGAGCGCCTGGATGCTGCAAAAGCCCTGGAAATGGGCATGGTGACAAGGGTGGTGGAGCCTGAAAAGCTTGATGAGGAGGTCAACTCCGTGCTTGAAACCCTTGCCCAAAAAAGCCCCATAGGCATGAAGATAGGCAAGCAGGCCTTTTATGCCATGCAGGATATGCCTTTTGAGCAGGCCCTGGATTACCTGGCAGGCAAAATAGGCGAGGTTGCAGGCACCCAGGATGCCATTGAGGGCATAACCGCCTTCATTGAAAAGCGAAAACCCAATTTTACGGGCAAATAGCAGCAAATCCGATTTTCAAAGGCCCCAAAAAAGAGGCATTCTTCCAGCAAAGGAGAGCAAAGCCATGTCCGAAGCCCTGTATTTCAACAAGGAGCATCAGATGATTCGCAGCGCTATCCGCGACTTTGTGGATCGCCAGATAAACCCCTTTGTGGACGAGTGGGAGGAAAAGGGAATTGCCCCTTTGCACGAGCTTTTTAAGAAGATGGGGGATCTTGGCTTTCTTGGCATCCGCTATGACCCAAAGTACGGCGGCATGGGCATGGATTACTGGGCGGAAACGGTTTTTCTGGAGGAAATAGGCCGCATAATCTGCGGCGGCATTCCCATGGCCATAGCCGTGCAGACCAACATGGCAACCCCTGCCATTGCGGAATTTGGAAGCGATTATTTAAAGGAGAAATACCTTGCCCCGTCCATAGCCGGGGACCTTGTGGCAGCCATTGCGGTGACAGAGCCAGATGCCGGCTCGGATGTGGGCGCCATAAAGAGCTTTGCCAAAAAGCAGGGGGATCATTACATTCTTAACGGCAGCAAGACCTACATAACAAACGGCACCCAGGCCGACTACCTCACCCTGCTTGCCCGCACAAGCGATGACCCCGGTTACCACTGCTTTTCGCTTTTTGTGGTGGATACCAATCTGCCCGGCTTTTTTGTGAGCAAAAAGCTGGACAAGCTTGGAATGCGCTCGTCAGACACAGCAGAGCTTTATTTTGACAACCTTAAAATCCCTGCCGAGAACCTCATCGGCATTGAGGGCGAAGGCTTTATCCACCAGATGCAGCAGTTCCAGCACGAGCGCTTTTCGGCCCTGCCCATGGCCTACATCGGCGCAAAACGCATGGTGGACCAGACCGTGGAATACCTTAAAGGCCGCGTGGTTTTCGGCAAACCCCTCATCACAAAACAGGTTCTGCGCCACCGCATTGCAGACTGGCTCACGGAAATAGAAGCCCTAAAGGCCCTCACCTACCACATTGTGCGCCTTAAGCAGGCAGGCCAGGATGCCACAAAGGAAATAAGCATGGGCAAGCTTTTGGCTGGCAGGCTTTTGTGCCAGGTTTCGGACGGATGCCTGCAAATGCACGGCGGGCTGGGATTCATGAATGAAATGTGGGTCTCGCGGGCCTATCGGGATTCAAGGCTCATTGCCATAGGCGGCGGAGCAAACGAGGTTATGAGCGAGGTGATTTTCCGCACTTCAGGGTACTAGAACCTATCTCAAAAACAGGTTTCTTTTGGGATTGGCTGCAAACCCTGCCAGGGAGTCTTGCAGGAGGGAAACTTCTTTCAAAAAAGCTTCCCTCCTGCACCCCCCTTTAAAAGTTCAAGCTGACAGCACCCTGGTATAAAATTCCGTCATTGTTGGGTCAGTTGAAAAGGTGAGGATTTGGAAGCTCGTTTATGGGCGGGTCGTCAAGAAAAAAATCTTCAAATATGCGGCAAGCCTCATCCATGCCTTTTGCGTGCCGGATTTTTTTGTCCAGGCCATGCCCGTAAAGAAAATTGGCGCAAAAGTAGGGGGAGATTTTCTTTAGGTGCGAAAAATCGTGGGGAGGGCCGAAATGCCCTGTAAGGCTTTTGCAGAGCATTGTCACCGTCTCGCTGTAGTCGGCTGGCGCCGCCTCCCGCCCGGCCAGCCAGCGGGCCGCGCAAAAGGGTCTGGCAGCGGCGATCCTGCCCAAAGCCACGCCGTCACAACCTGTCAAACTTATCATCCTGGCGCAGTCATCGCGCGAAAAAACATTGCCGTTGCCAAAAACAGGTATGGTAACAGCCTGTTTCACACAGGCTATGTGCTCCCATTTGGGGGGCCTTGTGCGCTTATCCGGCGCAACCCTGGGGTGAAAAATCAGGGCATCCGCACCCCATTCCTCAAAGCGCAGGGCCATTTCCTGGGCCTTTTTTGGGTCATCCTTCCAGCCTGTGCGGAACTTTATTATAAGGGGTATGGCAACAGCCTTGCGAACCTGGGTGACAACCTGCCTGGCAGCAGACAAATCCTTTAAAAGCGCTGCTCCTGCGCCATTACGGGTGATGGAGGAAACCGCACATCCGAAATTGAGATCCACCCCGAAAAAGCCCTCTGCCTCAATGCGCGCGGCAGCACGGGCCATCACAGATGGGTTTGATCCGAATATCTGACACACAAGGCGGGGAAGCTCCTGGCTGCGCCAGCGGAACACAAAGGAGACTTCCGGCTTTTCCGTGGGCACGGCGTTTGCGCTTGCCATGCCCGCATAATAAAGACCAAACCCGCCGAAGCTGTCGGCCACCTCCCTCAGGGCCACGGTGGCGATTCCCGAAAGGGGCGCCATTATCAGGCGGCTGTCAATTGTCTTGCCGCCAATGGCAAGGGGCTTTTTAAGAAAGCTGGACAGATTCATCAGCAGGGCTTTTAGTTGGCCGCTAAACCGGGATATTCCGGCAGTCAAAAAAGCCGGGGAAAAGGCAGTCGGATTGCTCCAAACCCTTTCCCCGGCTTTGAAATACGCAGTAAAACCGCTTACTCCACAGGCTCAATCCATCCAAAGGGATCCGGCGAGCGGCCATACTGGATGTCGGTGAGTGCATTGTAGAACTTCATTGTCATTTCACCGATTTGTCCGTTTGTTATCTTCATTATCTTGTCCTGGAATTTTAACTCGCCCACAGGGCTGACAACAGCAGCGGTGCCCGTGCCGAAGCATTCCTGGAGTTTTCCTTGTGCATCTGCTTCAAAAAGCTCGTCAATGGAGACCTTGCGCTCCTCCACCGGAATGCCCCAATGGTGGGCAAGGCGGATTACAGAATCGCGGGTTATGCCGGGCAGGATGCTGCCCTGCAAGGCAGGCGTGACAAGTTTGTTGTCAATCACAAAAAAGATGTTCATGGAGCCTACTTCCTCAACAAATTTGCGCTCCACGCCATCAAGCCACAGAACCTGGGTGTAACCCGCCTCTGCCGCTCTTTTGCCTGCCAGAAGGCTTGCTGCATAGTTGCCCGCTGTCTTGGCCTCGCCCACTCCTCCGCGCACCGCGCGCACCCTGTCTTCTGAAACCCATATTTTTACCGGGTTAAGGCCTTCCTTGTAATAGGCCCCCACAGGCGAAAGAATGATGAAAAAAAGGTAACTGTCAGCAGCCTTCACTCCGATGTACTGATCCATCGCAATAATGGCAGGCCGGATGTAAAGGGAAGTGCCGTCCGCACCGGGAACCCAGGCTTTTTCCAGCTTCACAAGCTCCCTTAAGGCATTCAGGGCAAAGGCCTCATCAATGGGCGGAATGCACAGAAGCCCGCAGCTTTTGTTTAGCCGGGCCATGTTGTCGCGGGGGCGGAAAAGCTGCACCGAGCCGTTTGCCGTGCGATAGGCCTTTAGCCCCTCGAACACGGCCTGGGCATAATGCAGAACCGATGTGGATGGCAGCATGGATATGGGGCCAAAGGGTACGATGCGGGGGTTTGCCCAACCCTGCCCGGCATTATGGTCCATCAGAAACATATGATCCGTGAAGATGGTGCCAAAACCCAGCTTGTCTTCTGCAGGATGGGTTTTTAGCGCCTGGGCCCTGGTGATTTGTATCTGTTGCATCCTTTTGCTCTCCTTGCTGCAGCTTGTGAAAACGCCCGCCAAAATTGCCGTTTTCCGGTTAGTAAATTCCGGGCCGCATTTACGGCCCGAAAAAGCCAATAAACCTTATTCTGGCACCGGCCCGAAAAGGCCGGTCATCTCATTGTATTGCAGCCTCAACGCGCTTTTTGAGACTGCGGAGATAAAAAACAGTACATCATGGGCCAGGGTATTGCCAAACACCCTGCCGCCTATCACGCCTCCATCCTTGCGTGCAAGGGCTGCGGCCAAATCTGCATGAGGCTTTTCATCTGCCGGGGCAACAATGCCGGAAAAGGATATTATCTCCAAATCCTCCTGGTACTGCTCCACTGCAAAAACGCTCTGGCCCTGGTCGTAGGTGCCCAGCACAGCCGACTCAAGCCTTCCTGTAACCTGCACAAAGGCCAAGTTTATGTTGTTGACAGCGCAAAAGCCTTCAATTGCGCCCAAAACATCTCTGCCCTTTGCCACAGAACCGGCCCAAAATCCATCAGGCTGGCCTATGGCAGCCGGAAAACCGCCCTGATTCACGAGGCACCCCCTTGTTGGCGCAAGAAGCGCGCCCTGCGCCAGCGGCACCTTGCCGAAAACAGCATCAGGCGCTGACAGGGCCTTTGTTTTTCCAATATTCCGCAGCAAGCTCTTTTGCAAGCGGTATTTGAATTAAAAAATATAGACCCCAAAAAGCCGTTTTTACAAGTGCTTTCTTTGAAAAGGCTCCATTTTTTTGTTTTTTATGCAATCCAAAATAAAAATGGCCCTGCCTTTTTAGGCCTCTGGCGCAGGCCGGAGTTGCAGATATGCACCAACTTATGGTAGTAATTGAAAAATGAATCGGCCTGCCTTAAAAAGGCCTCTTGAAAGACTGCTTTTTTATAAGCCTTTTTAACCGCTTTTTGGAAAGTCCGACATGGAAAAACAATATCTTGTGGATTCCCTGTCCAGCAGGGAATCGTGGCGTTTGTTCAAAATAATGGGCGAGTTTGTTGACGGCATTGAAACCCTGCATGAGGTGGGGCCTGCGGTTAGCATTTTCGGGTCTGCGCGGGATGTGGCCGACTGCCCCTATCCCGCTATTGCCGAAGAAATTGCAAGCCTGTGCGTAAAGGCGGGGTTTGCCGTAATCACCGGCGGCGGCGGCGGCATAATGGCCGCAGCCAACAAGGGAGCCACAGAGGCGGGCGGCAAATCTGTGGGCATGAACATTAAGCTTCCCTTTGAGCAGAAACCAAACCCCTTTGCCAATGTTCAGATAGAATTCCACTATTTTTTTATCCGCAAGGTGATGTTTGTGAAATACGCCCTGGCCTACATTGTCATGCCGGGGGGGTTTGGTACCCTTGACGAGCTTTTTGAAGCCGTAACCCTTATCCAGACAAAGCGCCTCCGGCCCTTTCCCGTTATCCTCATAGGCAGGCAATACTGGCAGGGGCTTTTGGAATGGATAGAAAAGAACCTGCGCGATTTCGGACGCATTTCACCAGACGACATGGACATCATAAGGGTTGTGGACACTGCCGATGAAGCTGTGAAAATCCTCAAGCGGCGCATAATTGTATAGCAAAACGCCAGCAAGGTTTCATTGAGTTGCATTTGCTCCAAAAAGCCTTATTTTAAAGAGCTGGTATTTACAGGGGTAAAATCGCCTCTTCCGGCTTGTTTGTGCGGGCTTATGGACAGCCCCTTGTTTAAGGCGCTTTAAAGAGCGCAGGGCATTGCGCCCTATTTTTTGAAACAGCCTGACAGAAGTTATTCCAGGCTGGAGGTATTGTGGGAAACGAACTTATTTTAGATGATGCTGCTGAAGCCCTGTTCAAAGAACTTGGCGGCACAGATACGGTTTACAGAGACTCGCGCTATGATTTGACGGGTCTTACCGAGACCCTGCATGACAGGGATCGGCGGCTCGACACTTGGCGCGTGCTGATGATAATTTTTACTCGCGAGATAGCCTCCTTTTTTGAAGCATGGAGCAAGGGCCAGCTTCGCCAGGCTGATGAATCCCTCAAGCTGATTGATGATGCTGTATCCAAGCTTCACAAAATGCCCGAATCCAATGGAAGAATCCTCATAGCCCACCAGGGAAGGGGTATTCCCGGCGAAGGCCGGGCCTCGCTGGCCTATGACTTTGTTGTGAGTTTCGGCCCCATACACATGGACCTGCCCCAGGCCCGCTCCGCGTGCAGACGCCTTGGAATCACGGCTTCGGAGTTTCCCCAGCAGATAGCCACCGCCTTTAACACCTTTGACGAGCTTGGCATAAACTCCATTTATTTCCGGCTGGGGGATGGAGATGCAAATTCCTGGCAGGTTTCCCTTCGCTGCCTCACAGCCCTTGGCGCGCATTTTAAAATGCTTGCAACCAAAAAAGCTCAAGGCCTCAATGCCTCCTTGCGGGACACGGACCTGCCCTTTATAATAAACAGCTACGGCGAGCCTGACCCCAACCTGGCAAGCCTTGCTGTCATAAACAAACAAAACCCCCAGGCCGTGTCCTCCCTTGTGGAGCGCATAGCCCCTGTCATGCGCAAACCGGATGCAGGCGCGGCTTTAGATGAATGCACCAGCGTGTATGAAGCAATTTTTGCATTCAAAAAACTAAAGGACGCTCTTATCCGGCCTCCTGTGGAGATCAACAACTTAAAGTGGCTCCTTGTGCCCCACGAGGACGACCCTGTGCTGACTGACGAGGTAAAAATCGCCAGGATGGCGGCAGGCCTTTTCGGAAGCAGCTCCCAGGAATGCGCCCGGCTGCTGGACGCACTTTATGCAACAGACTTCCGCTACATAACCCCTTTCCAGATTATTGACCGGGTGGGCCTGGCCTCCAGGCTTGTGGAGTACATCGGCAAAAATGCGCCGGACCCAGCCCTGGGCGACTCCATGGTCGAACACATTGTGGAAGTCATGGAAGCCCGCCTGGACATGGTTAAGGATAGTGTAATAAGCGCCCTGGAAATTTTACCGGACAGCGTTTCCACGCGCATAGGAGACGATGAGATCGCTTCAAGCAAGGCTGATTCTCAAATCCTTGAGCGGCTCGCCTTTTTTATGGATCGCACAGTAACCAAGGGCAGGGTCAAATCAATGCTCCGGGATGCCATTGATTTTTCCGCCCGTGATTACGACATCATTGCAAGAGATTTTGGCGTCACACCCGCAGCAGCCCAGGAGCTTATCGGGCTTTTGAAAAGCTGCTTTGATTCTGAAGGACATTTTTTGCGCGGAGCCTTTGAAAAACGCATTCCCGCCTTTTGCAACCACGAGGAAAAGGTTTTCGAGTTTTTGTGGCACTTCTTGAAGGAGCACATGCACAAGAGCGAGCGCATCGGCTTTCTTAACTCCCTCAAAGTGCTCATAGACAGGATGAGCGGGCCATCGCTGGCCCTTTACACGCTGCTCACAGACTTTGCCCACGACCCGGAATCTGTCACCTTTTCCGACAGAAACGCCCTGATGCTCTGCAATGTTCTTCTGCGCACCTTCAACAAGGAGCTGCACCAGGACATTGAGATGACCCCCGAAGAGGTCATTCAGGTTGTAAACGGCATAAATCCTGATGCTGTGGAATATGCAAGGGACCTCATTGATCACGAAAAAGAGCAGTATTTTTTAAAGTTCCGCTACATACACCGGCTTGTGCGGGACGGGCTTGACAACGCCCCCTGGGCCAAGCAACTTCCCATGCGCTACCTGCTTACCCTTGAGCGGGAGGTTTACATGCTCTTTGCTCTGGTTGGCGGAATCACGGGAAAAGCCATTTTAAGAAGCGGATTAAGGGAGTTCGGCGACCCGGAATCAGGCATTTACGAGCTGCCGGAAAGCGTCAATCAAATGCAGTGGATTTTGCAGATTCTCCAGGTTCTGGTGAGGGCCTTTGCCCGCCTGGGCGAGCGCAACGACCTGGTGAGCCTGCGGGAAATAAGGGCGCGAAGCACCTATTTTCTGAATCTCAAAAAGGATTCCAGACACACGGATCAGGTCAAACGCCTCATGCTCTGGACAGACAAGGCAGCAGACCAGGTTTCCCAAAGGCTGGCGAAGGAATAGGCCAAACAGCAAAAGGCAGGTGCGCGCCTTCCAAGGCCGCAAAACAGACTGCCCATTTTATCCGGGGCATTCCCAATCCATTGTGAATCCATTCCGGGCATGGCGCACTGATGATTCTGTCTTCCGAGCCTTTTCAAAAGCCTGCGCGAATTTTTGTAATTCTTTTTATTGCCCTTTGCTGCATTGCAGTTTTCGGGCAGACAGTAAATTACGATTTTCTCCGCTTTGACGACCCTCTTTTTGTAACGGAAAACCCCATTGTTCAAAAAGGTTTTTCCGCCAACTCCATAAAGGCCGCATTTTCTCCCCATGCAGGCTATTTCATTCCTGCTGTATGGCTTTCCTACATGGCGGATTATTCCCTTTGGGGCAATAATCCTGCCGGGTTTCGCACCACAAACATTTTTCTGCACGCTTTGGCCGCCATTTTGCTTTTCCTGGCCCTGGAAACCCTCACAAAGGCCCGCCGGAAAAGCGCCCTGGTTGCAATTCTGTTTGCTGCTCATCCCCTTGTGGTGGAGCCTGTGGTCTGGATATCCTCCCGCAAGGATGTGCTCTGCGGATTTTTCTGGATGGCCGGTTTTCTGGCCTATGCCCACAATGCTGCAAAGCCCGGTGCAATAAAGCAGGTTTTCATGCTTGTCTTTTTTGTGCTGGCCTGCCTTTCCAAGCCTGTGGCCGTGGCCTTT
>JAGVAW010000306.1 GCA_020060085.1 Desulfobacterales bacterium | reverse complement strand
GTCCGGATGGGCGCAACAGCCTGGGTGGCAGACTCTTTGGGGGCTTCATGGCTTTGGGGCAGCTCTGCTGCAAATGGCTTTGACGGCCTGTTGCTGCGGGCCTGGCGGGCCGGAGAAGGCAGGGAAGCCGACTTGCCGTGGCTGCTTTTTTGCAGGCCCTGCATAAAGGGGTTTTCCTTTTTGCGGTAAACCACGGCCCCTTCAAACACCTGGGGTTTGAGTCCAGGTATGACAAGACCTGCTGATTCTGCTGCGCTTAAAAGCAGCCAGCTGTCCGGCGCAAGGCATCGGGCAAGGCTGTCCATCACCCTGGGTTGAAGGGTGGCTGCAAAGTAGATGACCACATTGCGGCAAAGGATAAGATCCAGGGCCTGGGTTCTGCTCACCGGGCTGGGATATGTGTTTTCCATGAGGTTCAACTGGGCGAAATGCACCATGTCGCGTATGCGCGGCACAAGAAGATGCCCGCCCTGGCCTGCTGTGAAATAGCGCCGCCTTATGTCAGGGTCGGTCTCCCTGAAGGACCACTCCCGAAACCTGCCCTGCCGGGCCAGGTTGAGAACCTTTATATTTATATCCGTGGCCAGAATGCTTATGTTCCAGCGGGCAATATCGGGCAGGATTTCACACAGAAGAATGGCAAGGGTGAAAGGCTCCTCGCCCGTGGCGCAGCCGGCGCTCCACAGGCGCAACGATTTTTTGTCGCGGTTTTTTTCTATTATGGCGGGCAATATGTGCTTTTTGAGGGCCATCATCTGGCCCGTGTCCCGGAAAAAGTAGGTTTCCCCAACAGTGAGCTCGGTCATCAGGTCATTCCAGGAGTCAGAGTTGGAGGCCGTGGAGTTCAGGCGGTTGTAAAAGGTGTCAAGCTCTTCGCAACCTGCGCGGGCCGCAGCTTCGTAAAGGCCCTTTGCCAGTTGCCGGGTGCGGCGCTTTTCAAAACGTATTCCCGTGCGCTTTTCAATAAGGCGGGAAAAGCGCATAAAATCATCGGGCCAAAGTCTGGGCCAGGGCGCGGGATTGGCTGCGGGCAAAGTCTTTATTCTCCTGATGCAAGGGCCTTGGGAAAAAATCCCTGGCTGTCAAGAACCATTACAAGGCCGTGCTCCTGGCGCATGACAGCGCACACCAGGTTTGAAGGGCCGAACTTTTCCGGAGGCGGCTCAAGGCTTTCGCGCTCAACCTCCACAAGGTCTGTTGCGCTGTCAGCGATCAAGGCAAGGGTTTTTACCCCTGTGTTGACTATGATGAGCCGGTGTTCCGGCTCCGGCTCTGCCGGGAGCCTGCCCAAAAGTACCCGCAGATCCAAAACAAAAACCGTTTTACCTTTGAGATTGAGTGCGCCTGCCACATGGGCGGGGGCCTGGGGTACAGGGGTCAGCGCGGCCATGCGGACAACGCGCTCCACCTGGATGAGGGGAAGGGCAAAAGTCTGGCTGTCTATGATAAAGCACAGAAAATGAGCATAGCTCTTTTTTTCCGGGGCTGCCCTTTGGGCAGGATTCCGGCGCAATGGAAAGATGCTTTGCGAGCGAAGGGACATGAAGAATTCCTTAAAGGGCCATTTTGTTGAAATATCAGTCCGGCAAAAGTTGTTGGCTTTTAATTGTCAGAAGCCCGGTCTGCTGATGGAGTTTGCATCAATGATCCATCTGCCCCTTCCTGCCTTTTGCAATAATCCTAATTGATTGTAGGGCCAGCACTGGCCAAAGGCAAAAGACAAAAGACGACCCAATCTGTTTAACGGGTTTTTTGCAATTTTTGCAATGGTAACCGATTTTTCGGGATGGATGCAACCGGCAATGAGTTAACTATGACTGTTTCCTGCAATAAGGGGCCATAATTTTTAGTTGACAAAATTCAGCCATACTAATAAAATGCATTAACTGGTTAATATTCAGCCATAAATGAGGGTGCTATGAAAAAACAGCAGGATATGCGGTTGAAGACCTTGTTTGGAGAAGATCCGGGCGTTTTTCTGGCCCGCTGGTCATCCCCTGAATATGTGGCCCACATGGCCGGGGAGGGGGTAAACGGCAAAAAGAACGGCTTTGCCTCCAAAGATCATGCACCCGCCAAACGCTTCAACGGCTCGGCAGTGCGCCTCAACTGGCTTTCCAGCCTTGAAAGCGCTGCATCCGGCCAGGTGAACGGCCCGCCGGACGCTTCTGGAACAATGGTAGCCTGGTCAAAGGTTTTGGAAGCAGCCAAGTGGGAGGCTGACCAGGAAGTTGCAGATTAAGTTTAAGTAAAAATTAATTTTGGCGTTTTTTGCCTTTTTTGTTTTGGTAATGCAAAACCGGCCAGCGTTTTTAAAGCGCTGGCCGGTTTTTTTTGTAAAAGCCGCAAGGTGTTATGATTTACACAACGCCAAAGGCAAGCATGGCGCGCGCAACCTTGGTGAATCCGGCAATGTTTGCGCCCATCACATAATCGCCAGGTTTGCCGTAGGCCTCTGCAGCATCAAGGCAGGACTTGTGGATGCTCTTCATGATGATGAGCAGCCTGTTGTCCACCTCTTCCCTTGTCCAGGAAAGCTTGAGGCTGTTCTGGCTCATTTCCAGGCCTGATGTGGCCACTCCGCCTGCATTGGCGGCCTTGCCCGGGCCATAAAGAAGCTTGTTCTGCTGGTATATGCGGATGGCTTCGGGGGTGGAGGGCATATTTGCGCCCTCTGCAACGCAGATGCAGCCGTTATCAACAAGGGCCTGGGCGTTTTGGCCGTTGACTTCGTTCTGGGTGGCGCATGGAAGGGCAATGTCAACCTTTATGCCCTGCTCGCGGATGACATCCCAGACATTTTTGCCCTCATAGCACACGGTCTTGTATTTGTCCGCGTATTCGCTGATGCGGCCCCGATGGGTATTTTTAAGCTCCTGGATGAAACAGCACTTGTCGTTGTCAATGCCTGTTTCATCAACAACAGTGGCATTGGAGTCGCAGACGGTGATGACCTTGCCGCCCATCTGGTTGACCTTTTCAATGGCAAACTGGGCCACATTGCCCGAACCGCTCACTGCAACCAGCTTGTTTTTAAAATCAAGGTTTTTGGTTTTGAGCATCTCTGCTGCAAAGTAAACCGTGCCGTAGCCAGTGGCTTCGGGCCGGATGAGGCTTCCGCCGTAATCCAGGCCTTTGCCGGTGAGAACGCCCGTGTGCTCATTGCGGATTTTTTTGTAATAGCCAAAAAGGTAGCCGATTTCCCTGCCGCCAACGCCAATGTCTCCGGCAGGCACATCCGTTTCCGGGCCTATGTGGCGGAAAAGCTCCCGCATGAAGGCCTGGCAGAAGCGCATGGTTTCGCCGTCCGATTTGCCTTTTGGGTCAAAGTCCGAGCCGCCCTTGCCGCCGCCCATGGGCAGGGTAGTAAGGGCGTTTTTGAATATCTGCTCAAAGCCAAGAAACTTGATTATGTTAAGGTTCACGGACGGATGAAAACGGATGCCGCCTTTGAAGGGGCCGATGGCGTTGTTGAACTGGACCCTAAAGCCCCGGTTAACCTGGACATTGCCCTTGTCGTCCACCCATGGCACCCGAAACTGGATAGCCCTTTCAGGCTCCACAACTCTTTCAAATATCCCTGCCTTAACAAATTCGGGATGCCTTTGTGCCACCGGCTCAAGGGTTTCCAGCACTTCAATAACAGCCTGCTGGAATTCGTGCTGATCCGGATCCATTCGCCTGACTCTGTCCATGACCTCTTTAACCACTGACATTGCAATTCTCCTTGAAAACTCTGCGTTGATGTTTGAAAGGCGGCCAGGGTAAAACCCCGGCTATTAAAAAAAAGCAAAGGTACTGCCCAATGACGCCGGAAAAGCGCTGCATCCGGCTATAACAGCCTTATTTAAAACGATTTTTCCAAATTCAGGACAAAAAAAATCCGCACCTGTCCTTAAAACCATTAAGGACAAAAGCGGACTCCATTGTCGCTGTTTTTAAGTAATACGCCTTTGTATTACTGAATTTGATCTTCTAAATTAAAGTAAGGCTTATGTCAAGGGCTTTGTTGGAGAGATTCTCCAAGGGAACAGACAAGCTTATCCAGGTTAAGATTGTACTTCTTGTCCACAGCTTCAAGGCTTTCAAACAAGGCATGGCAGCAGATGCATTCTCCGGCAGAGATTTCATATTGCTCAAAAACAGCTTGGGTTTGCCTGAAATGGCTCACAATATCCAGAACTGTCATTTCCGGAGTAATTTGCGGGGCGGGCTTTTTGCTCACAGGTTCAGCACCTCTTTTGCTGCCTTTGGAATGTGCTCGATTATTTCAATGACCTGGGTGTCGGGCCGGGGGCAGGCATAATGGCCTGCCAGCCGGTTTATTTTTGCGGCCTTTACCGCAGCCTCTTTTACTTCCATGCCCCAATGGATTAGGGCGCTCACGATTCCGGTCAAGGTGTCGCCAGTGCCGCCGATTGCTTCAAGCGCCTCCTCGTTTGGGCTGTCAATGGAAGCGAAGCTGCCGCCTCTATCTGCCACAAAATCGGTTTTGCCCTTCACCAGCAGGGTTTTTGCGGCATTTTCATGCGTGTAGGCCCGGTTTATGTGCTTTGGTGCGCAGTTTTCCTCGTGCAGAATAAAGCCTCGCGTGTAAAAAGGATGAGGAGCCTTTTCATCGGCCAGAAAGGCAAGCTCGCCCGCATCCGGGGTGAACAGGTCGTAGGAAGGGGCCTGGCCGCTCATCTTTGCTGCATACATGAAGCCTGCATCTGCAATTAAAAATGGCCGCGGGGCCATTTCCTCAATGGAAAAAAGAACCTTGTTGTGCCAGTCCACATCGGGCTGAAGGTAATGGAAAACAAGCACGGAAATTTTTGAGCTTGGCAGGTTTTCCGTAAGGAGTTTGTAAAGGCTACGGCTGCCCTGGCCCAAACCTATGTCCCCTGCAAGATAGGCGTATGGCGGCGGAATGGTCAGCACACCGCACACCGCTGCCGCAGCCCCCAGAAGCGCGGGGGTTCCCCTGTTGACGGCCAGAGTTTTGCCGTCCACAACAAGCCTGTCCTGCCTGAATAGGGCCTCGCCCAAAATCAGGCCTGCATCCGGGTTCGGGACTGTGCCCACTATTGCGAGCATATTCTTACCATTTCCTCAAAAGCCAGTTGAAGGGCGTATCCGCAAAGGGTATGGCCCTTGTCCCTGGGCAGGGGCGTGTCATCAAGGGATTTTCCCACCATCAGGGCTGCAAGGTAGGGTACATCCGGGCATCCGCCGCCGGAGACATTGACAATCCGGCGCGTTTTCTTGCACGCGGTTATCTTCATGTTGGCTGCCCGCACCATGAGGTGCTCCCCGAAGTCCTTTATGTGAAAAAGGCCCACAGGCTCAAGCAGGGGGTTGTCCACAGGCACGGTCTGAAGGGGGGAGAGCTTTGCCTTTTCAAGTATGCGAAGTATGAAAAGGGCATCGGTCATGGGAAATGTGATGACCATATCGCAGCCGCTCTGTACCGAGGGCGGAGGCCCCATGACCTTAACGGCTATCCCCTGGGCCTTGAGCAGTTTTTCAGCCCGGATGACCTCGGTCGTATTTTCAAAGACCAAAAGCCCCCGGTCAAAGGCCTTGTCCGAATCCGGGAGCTTTTGGCTTTGAGCTTTATTTTTTAACCATCCCAAAAAGGACACAAATTTAGGCCTTTGTAAGTGTCAGGGCATACTCGCCCTTATCTGGGGAAATGTCTGCCACAGTCCAGCCCTGGCTGGCCGCTGCGCGGCTCACATTTCCCTTGGCTGTGTCCGTGTCCACCAAAACCTTTATGGTTCCCTCACCTGCTTTTTTCATGGCATCAAGGGCCATCATCACAGGCTGAGGGCAGGAAAGCCCTCTTGCATCAACAGTATTTGCCATAATTGCCTCCCTTTAAGCAGCTTTCTGCCGCATGGTAAAACCAATGAAAAGACACACGGCAAGGCCAACCGCCACGGCTGCAATTCCATGAGGCCCCACGCCGTTTGGCGAGCTTGCCAGCCCGAAGTTGTGGGCAAAGGCTGCACCCACAATCATTCCCCACACAAAGACAGCAGCATCGCCGTCTCCTTCGCCCGAAAGAAAGAGCTGTCTGCCAGGGCAGCCGCCTGCCAGGGCGAAGGCAAGCCCGGCAAGAAGCATTCCTGCAAAGTTCCACACATGCATTGTGTGGGCCACCGGCTGGCCGGTGAATCCGGGATTGAACTGCTTGAGGGCAAGGTTTGTAACAAAGGCAAAGGCAACAAGGGCCACAAGACCCAGAAAAAGATGAACCTGCCTGAATAAAATAAGATCCCTTATGGCCCCCATGGTGCAGAAGCGGCTTTGCTGGGCCAGAAAGCCAACAGCCAGGCCAACGGCCAGGGAGATGAAAAGCGGCGCTGCCATTGCGCCGGGGCCTGAAACGCTGAAGAACAGGACGCCGTTCTGGGGCTGGCCCGCTATTTTGGGGAACATGAGCAGAAGCACCAGAAAGCCAGCCATGGTAAGGGGCATGAGCCAGCCCACGGCAGAGTAGGTTTTGCTTGTTCTGCCCAGGTTGTAGCCGCCTTTAAGAAAAAGGGTGCCGATGTATATTCCCGCTGCCAGACCCGCCAGGCCCAGGAATGCATTGGCGTCTCCTCCGGCAAGGCGCAGCAGGGCGCGCCAGGGGCAGCCCAAAAAAACAAGCGCGCCTATCATGGCAAAAACGCCCAGCACAAAGCGCACAATGGGGGCAGAGCCTGCACGGGGCTTAAATTCCTTGAAAAGATAGGCCGCCACCAGCGCACCCAGCACAAAGCCTATGATTTCCGGCCTCATGTACTGCACAACAGCAGCCCGGTGCATACCCACTGCCCCGGCAATATCCCGCTCCATGCAGGCAACGCATATTCCCATGTTGCCGGGATTCCCCAGCTTTTGCAGCAGGGCCGCGAAAACGCCGATAAAGGCGCCAACGCTTATGATGCCCCACTTGCTTCCAAAAAAGCTCTTTATTGAGCCC
>JAGVAW010000297.1 GCA_020060085.1 Desulfobacterales bacterium | reverse complement strand
TATACGGATCTTATCGAGATTGTAAAAAAGGCTCTGGAAGGTCCCCATGCCAAGGCTCTTGAAAAGGAGATGGACCGGGCTTACGGAGCGGCGCTCATTGATGAGTTTCAGGACACGGACAGCGCCCAGTACGCCATTTTCAAAAAGATTTTTGCCCGGCCCGGCAAGGCCCTGTATCTTATCGGCGATCCAAAGCAGGCAATCTACGGCTTCAGAGGGGCAGACCTTTTTTCCTACCTTGCCGCTGCAAGCCAGGCGGATATGCGCCACACCTTGAATGAAAACTGGCGCTCCGAGCCTGATCTCATAAAAGGCGTCAATACTGTTTTTGGTAACACCCCCAAGCCCTTTGTTCTGGATGAAATTGAGTTTTCTCCAGCTTGGGCAGCCCCAAAAAAACAACCCGCCCTTGTTCTTCCAGATAAGAAAAGCGGCCCCCTTGTCATCTGGTATTGCCCTCCAATTCAAAAAAACGGCGGCCATGCCGCCACAACCAGGGGAATTATAAACCCTCTAATCTACCAGGCAATTGTTGCAAGGGCCTCCCAGCTTTTGGACTGGGGGCGCAAAGGCAAGGCCTTTGTGGGGGAAGAACCTCTTGCGGAAAAGCACATGGCCGTGCTCACCCAAAGCAACAAGCAGGCCATTATTACCCAGCGCTATCTCCGCGCAGCAGGTATTCACAGTGTTCTTTACACCAATGACCACATTTTTGATTCCCCCCAGGCCGGGCAAATGCTCCGCCTGCTTGAGGCCCTTGCCCGGCCCAGGGACGGCGGGGCCATTCGCGGGGCGCTTGCCACACCCCTTATGGGTTGGTCGGCAAAAGAGATTGCAGACCTGGAGGAAAACCCCGCCAAATGGGAAGCTTTACAGGCGCGCTTTATAAGGAACCACGAAAGATGGCACGAGCTTGGTTTTTTTCCCATGCTCTTTCATTTTTTAAGAGATGAGGCTGTTTTCGAGCGCCTGCTTGCCGGGCTGGATGGAGCGCGGGCGCTTACCAATGTGTTACATCTTGCAGAGCTTGTTTTTGCTGCTGAAAAAGGATCCCGGCTTGGCATGGGCGCACTTTTGAAATGGTTTGCCAGGGCATTGCAAAAAAACTCGCCAAGAGATGAGGAAAATCAGCTCCGCCTTGAAAGCGATGCCCTGGCCATGCAGGTCATCACCATTCATCGCTCCAAAGGCCTTCAGTTTCCAGTGGTTTTCTGCCCTTTTTTGCTTGACGGGCTGGCAGACAACAATGGAAGCTTTTTTTTCCACGACCCGGACAATGACGGGCAGCTCACCTTTTGCATTGCAGACCCCGGCGACAAATCAAAGGCCCTTTCCTATTACGAGGACTTGGCTCAGAGAATCCGCCTTTCCTATGTGGCACTTACAAGGGCTAGGAATTACTGCGTTTTTGCGTGGGGACCCATCAACACGACCTATAATTCGCCTCTTGCCTATCTTATTCATGGTGCACCCCAGGGTGTTAAACCCCAGGAAATTGTGAGCGCGCTTTCTGCCCAGACAAAGGCCCTGGACCCGGCAAAGGATTTCAAGGAGGCGCTAAAGGGCCTTACAGAGGCATCGGATGGATCCATAAGCCTGGAGGACCTGCCATCGGCAATTTTACCCCTTGGCCAGGAAAAGCTTTTTGAGCCGGAAACAATGGCCTGCCGGGCCTTTGAGGGCAGGGTGGATTCCTCCTACCGCATATCAAGTTTTTCAAGTCTTGTCTCAAGGGTATCCCACCCTACAGGCTCCACAGACTGGGACGAGCCGGAAGAGCCGGCCTTGGAGCATGGATCTGGACCTGACCTTGCGCCGGAAGCGCCTTCACCTAAAAAGGCCTTGGACATCTTTGATTTTCCGCGCGGCCCCCATGCAGGAACAATGCTTCATGCCCTTTTTGAGGAAATGGATTTTGCCCAGACCGATTTAGCGGCTGTCAAACAAAACGCATCTCATACCCTTGCAAGATTTGGCTTTGAAAATGACTGGGCAGGGCCTTTGGCGAAAATGTTTATGAATGTAACTGCCTGCCCCCTGGACCCGGCAGATTCCGGCATTGCCTTAAACCGGATTCCCCGCCAGATGCGTCTTGATGAGATGGAGTTTTTTCTGCCTGCAAAAAAGTTTTCCGGCCAGGACCTTTGTCTGGCGCTAAAGGATGTGGGCAGCATACCGGGTCTGGAAAATGCTCCCAAAGCTTTGTCTGCCCTTAACCTTGTCCCTGTGCGCGGATTTATCCGCGGTTTTGTGGACTGTGTTTTCTGCCATCAGGGCCGCTATTTTCTTTTGGACTACAAGTCCAACCACCTGGGAGACAGCGTGGAGGACTACAACAGCAGTTCCCTGGCCCAGGCCATGCTCAGCCACTATTATTATCTCCAGTATCACCTCTATACCCTGGCCCTTTCCCGGCACCTTGCCGGAATTCTGCCCGGCTACGACTATGAAAAGCATTTCGGTGGGGTTTTTTATCTTTTCCTGCGGGGCATGAATCCTGTTAAAGGGCCGGAATACGGCGTTTTTCGGGACAGACCCCCCTTGCAGAGGATTCTTGAACTGGAAAAGAGGCTCTGCCCATGAGTTCCTTGCAGCGACAATCCATTGACGAGCATTTCGCCAGCTTCTGCCAAAGGCTCAACCAGGCCGAAAACCCCGCGCTTTTTGAGGCAGCCGCCCTGGTGAGCGCTGCTGCGCGGGCCGGCCACACCTGCGTCAATTTAAAGGAAGCTTTTGAAGAAAGCCCCAACGAGCCTGCCGGTACACGGCCCCGCGGCAAGGGGGTTGAAAACCAAAGCAAGGCATTTGACTCCTTTATAAAAGAGGTGAAAAAAAGCCTGGTGGTGTCAAGCCCAGGCAAAGATGCCCCTCTTATTCTGGATAATAAAAATCGGCTTTACCTGCACCGCTTTTTCACAGACGAGCAGGACATAGCCAGTGCCATTGGCCAACGCTGCCAGGCCCCGGAGGAAAAAACAGACCTGTTGCTTTTGCAAAAAGGCCTACACCAGCTTTTTGACGAAAATTCAACAGATCAGAAACTGGCTGCGGCAACAGCGGTTCTCCGCCGGTTCTGCGCCATTTCCGGAGGGCCTGGAACAGGCAAGACCTACACGGTCGCCCGCATTTTAGCCTTAATAAAGGATCAGACCCCAACAGAGCGCATAGCCCTTTGCGCTCCCACTGGTAAGGCGGCAGCCCGCCTCGGCCAGTCTGTGGATGAGGCCATCGGCCTTCTTCCCAAGCCTCTTGAAGGCCTGATCCCAGGCCAGGCTTCAACCATACATCGGCTTCTGGGTGTGCATACAGGCGGCCAGGGCTTTGTTCACAACAGCCAGAACCCCCTGCCCGTGGATGTTCTTGTGGTGGATGAAGCCTCAATGGTGGATTCCTCGCTGATGGCATCTCTGGTGCGGGCCTTGCCAAAGCAGGCAAGGCTTATTCTTTTGGGGGATCGCAACCAGCTTTCTTCCGTGGCTCCCGGCTCCGTGCTGGGGGACATAGCCGGCTCTCTGCCGGTGGACGCAAAATCCCCAGGCTTTGCCGACCTGCTCGCCCGCGTTACCGGGCAGAAGATTCCCAAAGCCCCTCCCGGCGCGCCGCCCATTCTTGACTGCGTTGCAACACTTACGCAAAACAGGCGATTTAAAGACAATTCGCCCCTGGCAAGGCTTGCAACCGCACTTGTAAATGGCAGGGCGGATGAGGCAATTTCTGTTTTGGAAGGCAGCGGGGAGGAAACAGAGGTTTTTTGGAATCTTGACAGGCACAGGCTTAATGCAAAAATCCTCAAATGGAGCCTTGCCGGATACAAAGACTATCTTAAGTCCGAAACCCCCCAGGAGGCCCTTGCAAACCTGAATAAATTCCGCATCCTCTCTGCCCTGCGGGAAGGGCCTTTGGGGTCAGTGAGAATTAATGAGCAGTTTGAGCATAGCCTTGTTGCAGAAGGCCTTGTACGCTCCGGGGCCGGCCCCTGGTACAGATTGAAGCCGGTTATGGTGGTGCAAAATGACTACCAGGCAGGGCTTTTTAACGGAGACATAGGCCTTTTTGCAGAAAACGAGGTTCATTTTCAGTCTGCCGGCAACCGGACAACTGCTTTCAAGCCCATAATGCTGCCCCGGTTTGAAACGGCCTTTGCCATGACAGTCCACAAAAGCCAGGGTTCGGAGTTTGATTGCGTGCTGCTTGTGCTGCCCCAGCAAGATTCGCCCGTTTTAAGCCGGGAGCTGCTCTACACTGCGGTTACCCGCAGCCGGGAGCGGATTCTTGTCTGCGGCGACCCCAAGGCTATTACCGCAGCAGCAGGCCGCCGCACAATAAGGTTTTCCGGCCTACAGGAAGCCCTGTGGGACAAGGGCTGACAAGCTGATCTTACGCTTTCCCAAAATTTTTCCGCCTTAACCTTTTTGCGCCTTTTGCCAAAATCGGCTATAAGAGAAGCTCTTGAGCAGAGCCTTGACAATAACAGGGTAAAGCCCTTTAAAAATGAATAGTCATTCTTTATGGAAACCCGTTGGGTGCTAAAACAGCCGGACTTTGACCTTGTGCGGAGCCTTTCCCGCGAGCTGGACTGCCATGAGGCTGTGGCTGCAGCCCTGGTTAACCGGAATCTGGAAGACCCTGACAAGGCCAGGCGATTCCTTTCCCCCTGTCTTGCAGACCTTTTGGACCCCTTTTGCTTTGCAGACATGGACAAAGCTGTTCAGCGGATCTGGCAGGCGCTTTCAAACAATGAAAAAATCTGCATTTTCGGGGACTATGATGCTGACGGCATAACCTCCACAGCGCTTATGCAGGAGTTCTTGAGTGCCCTTGGCGCTGATTGCAGCACATACATCCCCCATAGGGTAGATGAGGGATATGGCCTGAAAGAGGAGCATATTCAGACTCTTGTAAAATATCAGCTTGTGATAACGGTTGACTGCGGCATAAGCAGCCACCGGGCAATTGAAATGCTGGCCCGCGAGGGCATTGATGTGGTTGTTACAGACCACCACACACCAGGGCCGACTCTGCCCGATGCCGTTGCCGTGATAAATCCCAAGCGGGCGGACTGTCCATCTGGCCGGAGCTTTCTTGCAGGGGTGGGGGTGGCCTTTTTTTTATGCGTTTGCACAAGGGCCTTTGCCAGGGAAAAAGGTTTTTTTACCTCAAGAAAAGAGCCGAATTTAAAGGAGCTGTTAGACCTTGTGGCCATAGGGACCCTTGCTGATGTGGTGCCCCTTGTGGAAGAAAACCGCATACTTGTGTCTGCAGGCCTTGATGTCGTTATGAAAAGGCGGCGTCCGGGCATTGCAGCCCTGCTGGATGTCTCCGGCGCAGGCAACGGTCCCGTAACAGAGCAGATGGTGCTTTTTGGCCTTGCCCCGCGCATAAATGCAGCAGGAAGGCTGGAGCACGCGGACGCAGCCCTTGAGCTTCTGCTCACGGACAATTCCTGCAAGGCAGCCGATCTGGCAGCCCGCCTTAACTCCATCAACCTTGCCCGCCGCAGCGTGGAAAAGGAAATGCTGGAGCAGGGCCTGGCCCTTCTGTCCGAACATCCATCCCTGGCAGCTTCAAAAATCCTTGTTCTGTGGGATGAAAACTGGCATCCGGGCGTTATGGGCATTGTGGCCTCGCGACTTGTCCAGCGATTTCACCGGCCCGTGGCCCTGTTAAGCTTTCAGGACAATCTTGCCAAAGGCTCGGCCCGGAGTGTTGCCGGCATTGACCTGCACCAGTGCCTTACAGATTGCGAGGACCTTCTGGAAGCATTCGGGGGCCATGCAATGGCTGCGGGGCTTACCCTTAAGCAGGAAAATTTGAAGGCCCTTGTTGAAGCCCTTAACCGGGCCGTGGAAAACCGCGCAGAAGAGCAGGCCTTTGCCCGCACCCTCACTGCAGACTGGATTCTTGATCTTAATTCCGCTGATGAGAGGCTTGCCCTTGAGCTTGATATGCTCCGGCCCTTTGGGCCAGGCAATGAGGAACCCATGTTTGCAGCCCATGATCTGTCCGTGGGCTGGTCCCGGCTGGCAGGGGACAGGCACCTTGTAATGGGCTGGATCCAGGCAAACGCTCCGCCCAGGCAGGCCATCTGGTTCGGCGCAGGGGCCTGCCTGACCAAGGGCGAATTCCTTTCCGGCGCAATGTTCCATGTGCGCAAAAACCCCTATGGCCATGGCAAAAATGTCCAGCTTGTCGCCAAGGCTGTAAGGTAGGCACTGTCTGACGCCCTTAATTTGCAGCACTATTCCTGTTTAAAAAAACAGGCAGATTTATGCAGACCCAGTTTCTTATGAACCTGCATAAATCTGCCCTTCATATCAATAAAGCTCTCCGCCCCGGCGCATCAAAGAGCGGGCTTCTGCCTTGCGTATGCGCTCCTCCTGGTCGGCCTTGCGCTGGCGGGCAGCCTCCAGCTTGGCTGTTATCTCCATAAAGTCCGCAGGCTTGTTGAGGTAGTCGTAGGCCCCAATCTTCATGCCTTCCACTGCCGTGTTCACCGTGCCGTGGCCGGTGAGCATTATGACCTCCACAAGTGGATGGCGCTTTTTAATTTCCTGCAAGGTTTCAATGCCGTCCATGCCCGGCATTTTTATGTCCAGCACCACAACATCAATGTCATCGTGCTTTTTTAATACCTCAAGGGCTTCCCGTCCGCTGTGGGCGCCTCTCACCTTCTGCCCAAGCTCGGCAAGGCGAAGCGAGAACATTTCCACAAAGTCCTTTTCATCATCCACAACCAGTACGCTTACAGGTATCCGAACCATCTTGGTTCGCTCCTTTCGGTTATTGTAAAGTTTCGGCCCGGCTTTGAACCGGGGATATTGGCTTCTTTCCGACATCCAAAACCCAAGGTCTTTATACAAGCCCCAGGATTTTCCACCACACGCCGGCCACAAGCACCAGGGCAGCAAGCAGCACGGGGGTTGCCACAAGGCCCGCCTTTGTCAGATCGCTGGACTTGAAGTAGCGGTAGCTGTAGGAAATGGCATTGGGCGGGCAGCCGATTACCAGCAGCATGGCAAAGCTTGTGGCCATGCCTAGGCAAAGAGCCATCACGCGCGGATCAACACCTTCAAGTTGGGCCATTGGCAGCACTATGGGCAGAATAAGGGCTGCTGCGGCCACATTTGCCATGGCGTTTGTGATAAGCGCCCCGAAAACACCCACCCCGATAAAGAGTATAAGCCAGCCGCCCCCCTGGATTAAGGGGAAGAAAAGATTTGCAAAATAGGTTGCAGC
>JAGVAW010000319.1 GCA_020060085.1 Desulfobacterales bacterium | reverse complement strand
TTGGCATAAAGCCGGGGAATGGAATACCAGCCTCCGGTGTTCAGGGTTTTGGCCCCCTGGGACTCCACAGAGCCGCCCTTTATGGCCTGGGCCACAAGGGGGTGATGCTTGAAAGCCTCAAAGGCCGAGTATGGATCTGCCGCAGGGTCCTGGTAGTCCAGGCCCAGCACAAGGCCAAGGCTCACCTTGTCAGCTCCCATGCGGTAGAGAAATCCGCCCCCTCGCGCCCAGCCCGAAAGGGGATGGCCTGCAAAGTGCAGGGCATTGGCCTGCCCGCCCAAAAAGGAATGGCCCTTGGGCAGGGCTATGATTTCCTTTATTGCAGTTTCAAAAACCTGGGGAGCGCGGCCTGCAAAAACGCCGGTTTTTTCGTCCAGTTCCCTTAAAAGGGTTCCTCGCGGGCCTTCTCCCAGAATCGTTATTTTTGCTTTCAAGTCCGCGCCCGGCTCGAAATTGGCCTTGGGCGCGCCATCCCTGCCCCGGCCCTTGTCTCCTGCCCGCACACCCTTTACGGTCTTTGTTTTTTCATCAAAAAGCAGATTCTGGCCTGCAAAGCCGGAAAAGCAGTAAACCCCCTCCTCCTCGGCCCTTTCCCACAGCCAGGCAACCATTTTGGAGAGGCT
Source organism: Desulfobacterales bacterium (assembly GCA_020060085.1). Classification (GTDB taxonomy): domain Bacteria; phylum Desulfobacterota; class Desulfobacteria; order Desulfobacterales; family Desulfatibacillaceae; genus JAGVAW01. The sequence continues at coordinate 8,078 of JAGVAW010000319.1, read as the reverse complement.
TGCGGCAAAGCAGTGTTCATTTTTTAAGAAGCCAGGCACAAAGGCCAATCTGCGCCAGCTTTTTTCCGTGAGCAGAAAATGGGCATCCCTTATGCGGGGGGTTTCAATTGGAAAGCCCCGGTCAAAATAATCCGGGAAAAGGGCAAAAAGCGGCCCCGGATCAACCAGCGCGCCGGAAAGACTGTGCCCGCCTGGATTTGCCGCCTTTTCCACAAGCCCTATGGAAAGCTCAACCCCAAAAGCCCCGGCAAGCCTGGCAAGATGTATGGCCCCGGCCAGACAGGACGGCCCGCCTCCCACAAACAGGACATCAAACTCCAGCTCCTGCCTGGCAACTTCTGCGTTGGACATGACAAGCTCCTGAAATATATTGATTTGAAGTAAACCGCTGGATGAACCTTCCCGCCTTGTGAAAGAGCCGTTGGGTGGGCCACCCAACGGCTCTTGGGCCTCTTTTCCCCTTCAACCACAAACCTACAGGGTGGGTCCAGGGAGACAAGAGAAAGAGCTTAAAAAGCATCTTCCGATCTTGCTCGTGGATGGGTCATCCCAAAACTCTACAGCGAAATATGCCCTTTGTTGATATGCTTTCCGGGCTTGGTCCCGAAACCCCTCATGGCTTGTTTATTTGTGATGTATGAAGGTCCTGGCAATGCAAAAGCCTGCTCCAGCCTGTTGGCCTTGCCTCTTGTGCTGAAAGCACACTGGCAACAAGTTGCCAGCTCCACCCAACGGATTTTGCTATCCCAACTAAATTCGCACCTTTTCAGCCATCAACCAACAGCGCACAGGGCGGTTCCAGGGAAAGGATAGCAAGGCTTGCGAGGTGCGCCGGGACGAGGTGTACTGCTTGTACATTGAGACCCGGCGCACCCCGCATAACGCAGCTATCGTTTTCCTGGGACCGCCCCCGTATCATTTTCAAGGGACAGCCTTATAGTGTCCAATATCCCATTGACAAAGGCCCCCGTCTCTTCGGAGCCAAATCGTTTGCCTATTTCAATGGCCTCGTTTATGGACACGGTATTTGGAATATCGGGCTTGAACAAAAACTCGAAAACCGCAATCCGCATGACATTCCTGTCCACCCCGGACATTCGGGAGAGCTTCCAGTTCTGGGAGTTCTTTTCGATAAGGCTGTCTATGCTCTGCCGGTTTTCAAGAATTCCGGCAACAATCTCGTTAAAAAAGCGATCAACCTGTTTGGGTAGGGGGTACTGCTGGACAAAAAGTTGCAGAGCCTGCTCTGGGGCCAATGCGCTCTGATCCATGTAGAACAGGGCCTGCATGGCCAGTTCACGGGCTTTTCTGCGGCGGCTTGTAGGCATATTTTAAATCCGGGCAAAACTTTAAAAGGCCTGGCCCCATGAGGCGCAGGTCAACAGAAAAACACAAAAAAAACGGAACAAGCCGGGCACAAGGAGGCCTTTTCCGGCTGTGTGGGCAGGAAGGCAGCAACAGGCCCCAGCCCTTCTGATTTCAAATCTGTCAACCGGCTACATGGCTTCCAGAAGGTTGACCATTTCCACGGCAGCCATAGCCGTTGACCAGCCCTTGTTGCCCGCCTTGGAGCCTGCGCGCTCAATGGCCTGCTCAATGGTGTCTGTTGTTAGAACGCCGAAAAGCACCGGCACGCCCGAATCCAGGCTCACCTGGGCAATGCCCTTGGAGGCCTCGGCAGCCACAAAGTCGAAATGCGGGGTGGAGCCGCGGATTATGGCCCCAAGGCAGATCACCGCATCATATCTGCCGCTTGCCACCATCTTCTTGGCTGCAAGGGGAATCTCGAAAGCTCCGGGCACCTTGGCCACATCAATGTCAGCATCATCTGCACCAAGGCGGATGAGGGCATCCATTGCCCCGCCAAGAAGCCTGTCGGAAATAAAGTCGTTGAAACGGCCCAGCACTATGCCGAACCTTTTTCCCTTGGCCGTTATGTTTCCTTCAATGAAACGGGGCATTTTGCCTCCCTTTAAACTTTAGCGGAAGTTTTCCTTATTGAGAAGATGCCCCATTTTGAGCATCTTGCACTGAAGGTATTTAACATTGTGGGGGTTTGGGGCAACCTCAAGGGGAACCTGCTCTTCAACGGAAAGGCCGTATCCTTCCAGGCCAACCATTTTCTTGGGGTTGTTGGTCATCAGCCGCATCTTGCCCACACCCAGATCCCGCAATATCTGTGCGCCTATGCCGTAGTTGCGAAGATCCGGGGCAAAGCCAAGCGATTCGTTGGCCTCCACAGTGTCCTGGCCCCCATCCTGGAGCGCATATGCCTTTATCTTGTTCACAAGGCCTATGCCGCGCCCCTCCTGGCGTATGTAGAGAACAACGCCCGAACCCGCCTCCTCAATCTTTTTCATGGCCTTTAAAAACTGCTCGCCGCAGTCGCAGCGCATGGACCCGAAAACATCGCCCGTAAGGCATTCGGAATGAACGCGCACCAGAATAGGCTCATCAGGGTTTATCTCGCCCTTTATAAGAGCCACATGAAGCAGGTCATCCACATCGTTTTCATATACAATGGCCTTGAAATCGCCGCCGAAACGGGTGGGCAGAACCGTCTCTGCCGCCCGGTGCACAAAGGATTCCGTGCGCAGGCGGTATCCTATTATGTCTGCAATGGTCACAATGCCCAGATTGTGCTCTGCGGAAAACTTCTCCAGAGAGGGCATTCTTGCCATTGTGCCGTCTTCGTCCATTATTTCGCAGATGACCCCCGCAGGCTTAAGGCCTGCAAGACGGGCGAGATCCACCACGCCTTCGGTCTGGCCCGTGCGGACAATGACCCCGCCCCGCCGGGCGCGAAGGGGGAAGATATGCCCCGGCCTCACCAAATCCGAAGGCTTGGCGTCATCTGCCACGGCTGTTTGAATGGTAACGGCCCTGTCTGCTGCGGAGATGCCTGTTGTAACGCCGCAGCGGGCTTCAATGGACACGGTGAAGCCCGTTTGAAGGGGCGATGTGTTGTTGCCCACCATAGGCGGCAAATCCAGGGAGTCAGCCTTTTCCTTTGTAAGGGCCAGACAGATAAGCCCCCGGCCGTATTTGGCCATGAAGTTGATGATCTCCGGCGTGACAAACTGCGCTGCAATGGCAAGATCCCCCTCGTTTTCCCGGTCAGGATCATCCACCATTATCACCATTTTGCCGTTACGGAATTCCTCTATTGCCTGCTCAACGGTTATAAGTCCCATTTTCTGAAACCAGCTCCTTAAAAAGGCCCAAAAAAGCTTTTAAACAAACCCATTCCGGGCGAGAAAATCCATATCCAGACCCCTTTTTGAGGATTTCTCCTCCGCAGGGCCGCGTTGGGAAACAAATCTTTCCACATATTTGCCGATTATGTCTGTCTCTATGTTCACCACATCCCCCTTTTTCCTTATGCCCAGGGTCGTGAGCTTTGCGGTGTGGGGGATTATGGTAAGGCCAAAACCCGATTCTGTAACGCTGTTTACGGTAAAGCTTATGCCGTCAATTGCAACCGAGCCTTTTTCCACAAGATAGCGCAAAAGCTCCGGGCCGCATTCAAAGCCGAACACAAGGGCGTTTTCCTGTTTTTCAATGCTTGCCACCCTGCCTGTTCCGTCTATATGGCCTGTCACAAGATGCCCGTCAAGGCGCGATGACAAGGTGAGCGCCCTTTCAAGATTAACCCTTGCCCCTGGCCGCAGGCCCCCAAGTGTGGTGCGCTTACAGGTTTCCGGGGAAACATCTGCTGAAAAGGTGCTTGCCTGTATGCTCACAACCGTAAGGCAGGCCCCGGAAACAGCAATGGAATCGCCGATTCGGGTTTTTTCCAGGGCAAAGTCCGCCTCCACAAAAAGGCGAAGACCTCCTCCCGGCACAACCCGGCGGATGGTTCCCATTCCTTCGATGATTCCCGTAAACAATTTAAGTCACCATTCCTTTTTTATATAGCCCTCAATGCACACATCGTCATCAAAGCGATGAACTGATATGTCAAAAAGCTGTGTGCAATCGGCAATAAGCCCGGCTCCGGCCCCGGAGGTGATGGGCGTTCCATCATCGCCACCCAAAATTTTGGGGGCAAAAAAGAAGAACACCTTGTCAACCAGGCCTTCCCTGAAGGCTGCGCCAAGCACCTGCGCCCCGCCCTCAAGGAGAATGCTGGCAATCCTTCTTCTGCCAAGCTCATCAAGCACGCTGCCAAGTGCAAGGCGGCCATCTTTTTCCGGCACGCATATTATCTGCGCACCTTCACCGGCAAGGGCCGCCCTCCTGCCCTGGGGCGCATGGGGGCCGCAAAAAAGATATGTAGCAGAATCATCGTCACCGTGCAACACGCGGGCATCCGGCGGGGTTGTAAGATTTGGGTCAATCACCACCTTGTGGGGATTTTTTTTTGCATCACCCTCAAGGCGGACGGTGAGACGGGGATTATCCGCCCTCATTGTTCCTGCGCCCACAAGAATTGCATCCGCGCCAAAGCGTAACCAGTGGGCAAAGGCCCTGGACTTTTCATTGCTTATCCATTTGGAATCCCCTGTGCGGGTTGCTATGCGGCCATCCAAAGTGGCAGCGCACTTGGCAGTCACAAAGGGCCTGCCCGTGCATATCCAGGTTATAAAGGCCTCGTTCAAGCGCCGCGCCTCCTGCTCCAGAACACCGCATCGGGTTTTCACCCCTTGTTCTGCAAGCATCTCAAGACCCCCTCCGGCAACAAGGGGGTTGGGGTCCTTCATGGCGCAAACCACCTCGGCAACGCCGGAAGCCAGAACCTTTTGGGTGCATGGCGGCGTGCGTCCTTGGTGGTTGCATGGCTCAAGGGTGACAAACAGGGTTGCACCACGGGCCTTTTTGCCAGCCTCGTTCAGGGCGAAAACCTCGGCATGGGGGCTGCCGGGCTTCTCGTGAAAGCCCTCCCCCACAATCTTGCCGTTCTTTACCACAACAGCGCCCACCATGGGGTTGGGCGAGGCTGTGCCGTAGCCTTTGCGGGCAAGGTCCAAAGCCCTCTGCATGAATTTTTCGTCAGTCATCTCAAAGCCCTCTCGCCGGTTTTCCTGGCCGCAAAAAAAACGCGAAAACAAGCCTCTGACGGCCCCCTTTCGCGCTTTAATGGCTTTGTCGTTTACTCCTGCTTGTTTAAGAGCAGCTTCAACTCCGCAATGAAATCATTTATATGCTTGAACTCGCGGTAAACCGAGGCAAAACGCACATAGGCCACATGGTCAATTTCCTTTAAGTACGACATGATCCGCTCGCCTATCAAGGAGGAGCTAATCTCCTTTTCCCCGGATTCCCGCATATCCTGCTCAAGCTGCTCGATAAAGGCGTCAATGTCGTGGATGGATACATTGCGCTTTTCGCAGGCCCTTAAAAGGCCTGTGCGGATTTTGTCCGGGAAAAAGGCTTCCCGGCGTCCGTCCTTTTTGACAATGATGAGAGGTGGCTGCTCTACAATTTCATAGGTTGTAAAGCGGCGGTTGCAGGCAATGCATTCCCTGCGGCGGCGGATTGCGTCCCCGCCCTTGCCGGGCCGCGAATCAATGACCTTGTCGTCAAGCTCCCCGCAGTACGGGCATTTCATAAATCCGCCTCCTTTGCACCCTTTGCCTGGCGAAGTATGACCTTGGCGTCAGCGAGCATTTTTTCGCTCAACTCGTCTGCATAGCCGTCAAGGTGAACAATTTCCTTAACCCCTGCATTGATTAGCATTTTAGCGCATATTGTGCAGGGAAGGTTGGTGCAGTAGAGGGTGGCCTCCCGTATGCTTACACCGTGGTAGGCTGCCTGTATGATGGCGTTCTGCTCCGCGTGCAGGCCCCGGCAAAGCTCGTGGCGCTCGCCGGATGGCACATTGAGCTGCTGGCGCAGACAGCCTATTTCAAGGCAGTGGGAAAGGCCACTAGGCGCGCCGTTGTAACCTGTGGAGAGCACCCGTTTGTCCTTGACCAGCACAGCGCCCACAGCCCTGCGGCGGCAGGTGGAGCGGGTGGAGACAAGCCTTGCTATCTCCATGAAGTAAGCGTCCCATGAAGGCCGCAACCTTATTGCTTCGCCTGGAAAATCGCCGCTGCACCGCTCCTGGCCTTCACAGGAAATCTCGTCTGCCATTCTTTTTTGCCTTTGCGGTTAAAGGTAATCTGGCAAACTACCTTGGCTCCACCGGCTTGCCCACAGGCGCGCTGGATGCAGACCTGCCAAAGATGTCCCGATAGGCCACTGCCAGAAGACAGGCGGAAAAAGGCATTGTGAAGATTCCCCCCACAAAGCAGATCAAAAAACCTGCCGAGCCTATTACATTGGCCACAATGCCAAAGGCCAGCAGAGGCCACAGGTTCTCCTTTACAGTGTTTATGCTTTTAAGGGAGGCCTGCCAGAAGTCCATGCCCTGATCCACAATAAGAAATATGGCAAACATCAAAAGCGCATAAACAACATAGCCCAGAGCAAAGGAAAGGGCCTGGCCCAGCACCGGCACAAGGCTTAAAACCGCTGAAACCACAAGCAGAAGAATGAACCAGACCAGGAAGAACAAAAATGTGGGCAAAAAGAACTTGAAGCCTGAGAACACCTCTCCGGCTGCGGGCACAGGAATGCGGCCATCCTTTAATGCAAGGACCATGATAACAAGCCCGGCCATCATGGGGCCTAAAAGAATTCCCAGGGTGAGCACGCTCAAAAGCGCGGCCACGAGGCTTGCCACCGCCAGCACGCCCAGATTGTTTTTAAAAAGATTCCAGGCCTCTTCAAACCAGGGTCCGAATTTTACATCCAGATTTTGCATGGTCCCCTCCAGGCAAGGGAAAGAAGATTCTGCCCGCAAAATTTCTTGCCGGGCAGTCGGCGCCTTTATGAAAAAACGCCTTATAATGCGGGCAAGCAGGAGAAAACAAAGCGCGCCGTGCGGACCAAAAGCCCGCACGGCTCACAAAACTCAATCCAACAGGCTTTAGGATTTTGTTACATTATCCTTCAACTGGGCTATTTCCAGACCCAGGGAAACGCACTGCTTGCCGTCCATGCAAAGGTTGGCATCCTCTACAGGCAGAAAGTGTTTGAGCTGATGCTTGTCCTTTTTCAGATCCACAACGAAGTAGTTTTGCTCCTTGTCGTAATCCACCTTAAGGTCAATTCCGCAGGCACCGATGTCAGGGTAAAGTTCCCGGATTTTGTCGCAAAGAGCTTTCTTGTCGTGCATGAAACCCTCCTTTTACAGCTTTTGGCAAAATTAAAAGTAAAAACCTTGGGGCCGGTTTTCAATTTCCGGCCTGATTCCGCACCGCACACTTCAACCAGATATTTCTGCAAATCGCCCCTTGGCCTGACCAGGAATTGGCAAACATTCCTGGTCAGGCACATGAATTTTGAATATAAAAGGATTTTGGATTTTTTTCAAGCTCCCTTGCATTTCCGCTGCCCTGGTTGTCATTCTGCCCGCCATGTTGCTTTAACCTTTAAAATATTCTCGGTTTTCCTGCAACCTGATCCTCATCCATCGAAAAAATCCGGCATTCGTGATATGCTTTTTTGTCAAAAGCGCCTCATGGCAAAAAAAATCATTTTTTCAGAACAAAGGTCCTGGCCGGGCCTTTAAAGTCAAAGCCCCTTTTTCAAGGAGAAAATCATGACCGTCCGAAAACTGGATGCAGCCATAATCGGAGCAGGCACAGCAGGGCTTTTTGCCGCAGCCCAGGTTTCCCGCAGGACAGATAATTTCGCCCTGTTTGAAGGCGGCATACAGGGAACCACCTGCGCCAGGGTGGGCTGTATGCCCAGCAAGGCCCTCATTGCCCAGGCCAGGGCACTATCCTGTGCAGCTCCTGAAACACAAGGAGCCGAGCCTGAAAAAATCGGTGAAATTCTTGCCGGGGTAAGGGCCGTGCGCGATCAGCTCTACAAAAGAACCGCAGCCGGCGGCCAAAAGCGCTTTGGCGAGAAGCTCATCCCTGCCTTTGCCTCCTTTGCCGGGCCGATGAAACTTATGGCCAATGGATTAGAATACCAGTGCAAAAGCATAGTGCTGGCAACAGGCAGCTCGCCGGTCATACCGCCCGGCTGGGAGCTTGCAGAGGGCAAAATCGTTACAACCGACCAGTTTTTCGAGCTGAATG
>JAGVAW010000349.1 GCA_020060085.1 Desulfobacterales bacterium | reverse complement strand
CTGTGCAGGCAGCCAGATCCATGCAGGAAACCATGAGCCGGATGGCTTTTCCTGAAAAGTCAGCGCTTGGAGCGGTGAATTTGTATGTTGGTTTTCATGCCGGACCAATAATTGAGGAGGCTGAAGACATTTTCGGCGATGCGGTTATTGTGGCTGCCCGCATGGTGGAAATGGCCAAGCCCCGCCAGATATTGACAACCCAAAGCACGGTTGAGCTTCTGCCGCAGGATCAGTCAGCCTGCGCCACCTGTGTGGACACAACTGTCATCCGGGGCAAAAGCGGTGAGGTGAAGGTTTACGAAATAATATGGGAGCAGCATGATCAGACAATCATGGTGGACAGCCTGATTGATTCCCAGACCTTCAAGCTGCGCATGGAGCTGCGCCTTGGCCACAAGGTGGTGGAGGTCAGCGCGGACCGGCCCATGATAACCATTGGCCGCCAGCTTCATAATGATCTTGTTCTGGATGACAGCCGGGTCTCACGAACCCATGCCCGCGTGGAGTATCGCAGGGGTAAGTTTTTCCTGGTGGATGAAAGCAGCAACGGAACCTTCATACTCCCCCAGGGCGGCAAGAGCCACAAGCTGAGGCGGGATGAGACCCCCATAATCGGCCACGGCGTAATAAGCCTGGGCCGCAGCCCTGATCCTGCAAGCCAGGATGCAATCCATTTCATGATAAAGGCCTGAAAAAGCTTGTCTGAATTTTTCTGCGCATGGCCCGGTTTAGCAAGCCTTGCCGGTCTAAAAAAGCCCGTCATCCCTTTCTAATCACACTAAAAGCCTTATTCCTCAACATCCGTGGCAAAAAGAGGCGGAATAACCGGATAAGTAATGGACGCATCCCTGCCCATGCGCTCAAGGGCAAGGTTTATGGCATGATCAAGGTTGCGGGCAGGAATAAAACCAAGCTTGTATGCAGTTTGCGGCTCTTTTGCTCCGGCAAGGATTGCGGCTGAAAAATGACGCAGTGCCATGCCGCTCCACATCCAGTTCATAAGGCTATGGGTGCCGTGATAGGCAAAATGATCCCTGTACAACTTTAGGTAATGGGGATTTTTTGCATAAGGCTCTGACAGGGCGTTCCATGCCAGTTCAGGATCAAAGAAAAGGGGCAGGTCCCTGTTCCAGAAATCCAGGTAGGAGGGATGGTGCCTTTGGGAGAATTGCTCTATCCCCGGATTGGAAACAATCACTATGCCGCCTTTTTTGGCCAGGGGCCTGCCGCGGAATGCGCCTGCAAGATAACCAAGCGCGAGGCTTCTCATAAGAATTGGATTCTGGATTGAATTGACAGCATAGGGGGAAAGCTCCGGTACGCCTAGAACAAGGATGTCGCTCTGGCCGCTAACACGGACATTTTGCTGGGGGATGAGCATTTGAAGGGTTTTTTCGTGAACCTTGGCTACATCTCCAGCGTGGACACCAGCCAGTTGGTAGTTTGCCTTCAACAATTTTCTTGCCGTGCTTTTTATGGAAGCAGGCAGAAGGCTGGCTGTTGAAAGCAGAGTGCGCAGGCCGCGCCCCGGAGCGCGCTGCCGGAAGCGTCCCTGGAGAGGGGACAGAAGGCGGTCTGCCGGAGGCATCCACATTTTGTTGTTTATAACGCACTCCACCTGAAAAAGGTTAACCCTGGCGCGGGTTATAAGCCCCATTTCCTTGAGCATGGCGTGCATGGGGTTGGAGGAGAAGTCCAACAGGGATTCCTCTCCGTTCCAAATGGCCGGGTTATGGTGGTGCCTTATGCTATCCCATGAGCCAAGGCCCACAAGCAGGCTTTTCCACCCGCCGTTCATGGTGGTGAAGTTTACATTCACATATATTAACAGGTCGCACTCCACGGCCATCCGGTTCACTTCCACCGGCGCGCCCCCGGATGTGAGGCCAAGCTGAACAAGGTTATCCCTGTCCGTGCCGTCATGGCACAGCACACGGCTTTTTCCAACCTGGCGGATGTTGTCTCTGCCCAAAAGAGAGGAAAGCTCGAAAATGGTAAATTTCCGGTGCAGGCCGTTGGCACAGAGCAGGCGAATGTTTTTAACCCCCTTGTAGGCAAGAATTGCAAGTATCTCGCGGATGACAAGCGCCCTGGGGTCGTTTGCGGGCAGAGGAACCGGCAGGCATGGGTCGTCAAAGGCAATGACAACAAAATCCGTGCTCTTGACCTGCTGGTTCAAAGGCTTGGCCCCAATCGGATTATCAAGAGCATGGCGCACGGCAACAGCAGGATTGGCAATGGGCCGCAGGGGAGGATTTGCGTAAAGAAAGCGGGTTTGCTCCGGAAAACGGCCGATAAGAATGTCATCGCCGTAAAAAATGAACTCCTCTTTGATGTTGGGCATGGCAAGCTCGCATGGTCGCTAAAAAGGGTTCACCAAGTTGAAATGCTTTTTAAATCAGTTTACTTTGGCATGGGTTGCTTGACAATCCCAAATTGCCTCCCAAATTGCAACAAGTGCATTCCCGGCAGACTTAAAACCCTTTGGCCCGGCTGGTCGGCGCATTAAGAAATTGTCGGCAATTAGGGCATTGATTAGAAGCCCTGCTTCTGCTATCTGTCCCAACACGCCGGAAAATCCGGCGATTACCGCAAAAACCCCTTCCCGGTGGAGGAAAGATCATGGCCACAATGCTGCCTGAAGAGGCTTTTTCTTTTGATGATGTGCTTTTGCTGCCAGCCTATTCGGATGTGGTGCCAGCCCATGTGGATGTGCGCACGCGTCTGACAAAAAATATCAACCTTAACATCCCAATTGTAAGCGCAGCCATGGATACGGTCACGGAAGCCATGACCTGCATAAGCCTTGCAAGGGAAGGGGGGTTGGGCTTTATCCACCGGAATATGCCTGTGGAAAACCAGGTAAAGGAGGTGGACAAGGTTAAAAAGTCCGAATCCGGAATGATTGTGGCCCCGGTTACCATTTCCCCGGACCGCAAGGTTGCCGATGTGCTTGAAGTGATGGAGCACTACCGGATTTCAGGCGTGCCGGTCACACAGGGCGATCAGCTTGTTGGCATTGTAACAAACCGTGACCTGCGGTTTGAGACAAACCTTGACCGGCCAATAAGCGATGTGATGACAAAGGACAACCTCATCACCGTGCCGGAGGGAACCACCCTTGAAGGGGCAAAACACCTTCTTCATAAGCACCGCATAGAAAAACTTCTGGTGGTGGATTCCCAAAAGCGCCTCAAGGGCCTTATAACAATAAAAGACATTGAAAAAATAAAAAAATACCCCAATTCCTGCAAGGACGATCTGGGCCGTTTGCGTTGCGGGGCAGCCGTTGGTGTGGGGCCGGATATGGAGGAGCGCGCCCAGGCCCTGGTGACAGCGGGTGTTGACTGCCTTCTTGTGGATGCCTCCCACGGGCATTCCGAAAATGTTCTTGCTGCCGTGCGCACCATAAAGGCAAATCACCCGCAAATGGATCTGGTCGCAGGCAATGTGGTCACGGCCAAGGGTGCAGAAGACCTCATTGCTGCGGGAGTGGATGCAGTCAAGGTGGGCATAGGGCCAGGCTCAATTTGCACCACAAGGGTTGTGGCGGGAGTCGGCGTTCCGCAGATTACGGCCATAATGAATGTTCGCGGGGCCTGCAACAAGCACGGCGTTCCCCTTATTGCAGACGGCGGAATAAAGTATTCCGGGGATCTTGCCAAGGCCATAGGAGCAGGCGCTCACTCCATAATGATTGGCGGCCTTTTTGCAGGCACAGAGGAAAGCCCCGGCGAGATGATCATTTTCCAGGGCCGCTCCTACAAGGTTTATCGCGGCATGGGATCCATCGAAGCCATGAAAAAAGGTTCCAAGGATCGTTATCACCAGGAGCAGACCGTTGAGGAGGAAAAATTCGTTCCCGAAGGCATTGTGGGAAGGGTTCCCTATCGCGGCTCCCTGTCTGCCAATATTCACCAGCTTGTGGGGGGCTTAAAATCCGGCATGGGCTATGTGGGCTGCCGCACCATTGAGGAGCTTCGCGAAAAAAGCCGCTTTGTGCGCATAACCGCTGCGGGCCTTCGCGAAAGCCATGTCCATGATGTTATAATCACCCAGGAGGCTCCCAACTACAGGCTGGATCTTCCATAGCAGCCTTCAATTTGGCAGCAGAAAAACATCCTGCAAAAAAAGGGGAGGGCAGGGGCTAATCCTTTTCTGCCTTCCCCTAATTTTTTTGTGCAGCTTAAAAACTTCCTGATTTCTGCTTCTTGGCCCGGCGCAAAAAATTTGTTCTCCATCCGCTGCTTTTCCTGGTTTTCTTTTGCCCCAAAGTGAAGTATCGTATTGTTGTCTTCAGGACAAATTCTTTGGCAGTATCCGCATAAGGGCAATAAAATTTAGCATAAAATTCTTTTAGTTTAACCAAAACATTATGTTTTGAGGGCATAGCTGTCCTGGTTAAGGGGAAAAGAATGTCAGACTTTGTTCATCTTCATGTGCATACCCAATACAGCCTTCTGGATGGAGCGATCCGCATTCCCAAACTGATGGAGCGGGTAAAAGAACTGGGCATGGATACCGTGGCCATCACAGATCACGGGGCCATGTCCGGAGTTATGGATTTTTACAAGGCTGCAAAAGAGGCCGGCATAAAACCCATAATTGGCTGCGAATGCTACATGGCGGCCCGCACAATTCAGGACAAGACTCCGGCAGACAAGGACAGTTGCCATCTTGTTCTTCTGGCGGAAAACGAAAAGGGCTATAAAAACCTCTGCCGTCTGGCCACCATTGCCCAACTGGAAGGCTTTTACTACAAGCCCCGCATAGATCGCAGCGTTCTTGAAAAGCATCATGAGGGGCTTATTGCCCTTTCTGCCTGCCTGCACGGCGTTATTGCCCGACTCATAACCGAGGGCCGCAGCGCGGAGGCAGACCGGGAGGCCCTTTTCTACAAGGAGCTTTTCGGGCCGGAGCGCTTTTACCTGGAGCTTCAGGATATTGGCATGAAGGAGCAGGATGATGTCAACAAGGCGCTCATTGCCATGTCAAAGCGGCTTGATATTCCCCTTGTTGCCACCAATGACTGCCATTACCTGTTTGCCGAGGACGCAAAGGCGCACGATGTGCTGCTTTGCGTTCAGACCGGCAGGACGGTCAACGACCCCAACCGGATGCGCTTTTCCACAAACCAGATTTATCTTAAAAGCCCGGAGGAAATGAAGGCAAGCTTTGCCCATGTTCCCCAGGCCATAGAAAATACCCGCAAAATTGCAGATATGTGTACCGTGGACTTTACCTTCGGTGAGCACTATCTTCCAAGATTTGCGACCCAGGACGGCCTTTCGGAAGGTGAGCTTTTGGACAAAACAGCCTGGGAGGGCCTTGAAAAAAGATTTGCGGAGGTACTACGCAGAAAGCCTGATGCTGACCGAGCCGGATACGAGGCCCGCCTCAAGGAAGAGCTTGGCATTATTAATGACATGGAGTTCCCCGGCTATTTTTTGATTGTTGCAGACTTTATTGCCTATGCAAAGCAAAACGATATTCCGGTCGGGCCGGGAAGAGGTTCGGCAGCAGGCTCTCTTGCTGCATACTGCCTGGGAATAACCGATATTGACCCGATTGAATATGACCTTCTCTTTGAGCGATTTCTTAACCCTGCCCGCAAAAGCCTGCCGGATATTGATGTGGATTTTTGCATTCTGGGCCGCGAAAAGGTTTTCCGCTATGTTTCGCAAAGATATGGCGGAAGCGATTCCGTTGCCCAGATAATAACCTTTGGAAGCTTAAAGTCCCGCGCGGTGATTCGCGATGTGGGCAGGGCTTTGGATATTCCCCTTGCCGAGGTGGATGTCATTGCCAAAATGGTTCCTGACAAGGCGGACCTTAAAACAGCTCTGGAAATGGAGCCAAGGCTTAGAGATGCTGTTGAAAAAGACCCCAGAATTGCAAATCTCATACAAACTGCCATGTTTCTGGAAAATCTTCCTCGCCACACATCCACCCATGCAGCAGGTGTTGTCATTTCCGACCACAGGCCCCTTGTGGATCATCTGCCCCTGGCACGCGGCAAGGAAAACGAGGCTGTAACCCAGTTTGACATGGAAACCGTGGAAAAAATCGGCCTGGTGAAATTTGATTTTCTGGGGCTTAAAAATCTCACCATCATCGCCAAAACCCTTGCACTCATAAAGGCCCAGGGCATTGAGCCACCGGACATGGCGCGGCTGCCCTCCCCGGACAAAAAAACATTCGAGTTGCTTTGCCGGGGAGATACAACCGGAATTTTCCAGCTTGAATCTTCGGGCATGAAGTCTCTTCTAATACGCATGAAGCCTGAAAACATAAACGACATCATTGCTGTTGTGGCCCTGTACCGGCCAGGCCCTCTTGAGTCGGGAATGCTTGCAGACTTTGTTGATGCAAAGCACGGAAAAAGGAAGGTGAATTACCTTTTGCCGGGGCTTGAGCCGATTTTAAAGGAGACCTTCGGGGTTATTGTCTATCAGGAGCAGGTCATGCGGATCGCTGCGGACATAGGCGGTTTTACCATGAGCGAAGCCGATGATCTGCGCAAGGCAATGGGGAAAAAGAAAAAGGAGATTCTTGACAAGCTCAAAGACAAATTCATCAAAGGCGCAGTTAAAAGAGGTGCGGACAAAGCCAAGGCCACCCAGCTTTTTGAGCTTATTGACAAGTTTGGCGGATACGGATTCAACAAGTCCCACAGCGCTGCCTATGCAGCCATCACATATCAGACAGCATATCTAAAGGCCCATTATCCGGTGGAGTTCATGGCCGCACACTTGAGCCTGGAGCTTGGCAACATGGATGGGGTGGTCAAGTTCCTTGCCGAATGCCGCAACATGGATATTGATGTTTCCGTGCCGGATGTGAATGTGGGGGAAAAGGAGTTTGCCGTAAGTAACGGCAAAATAATTTTCGGCCTTGCTGCTGTCAAAAATGTGGGGCAGGGGGCCATAGATGCTCTTGTGGAGGCAAGGCAAAGTGGAGGGCGCTTTACAAGCCTTTATGATTTTTGCGAAAGGGTGGATCTGCGGCGGGTCAACAAGCGCGTCATAGAATCCCTTATAAAATGCGGCGCCTTTGATTCCCTTGGCTTTAAGCGCTCCCAGATGATGGCATCCGTGGAATCCGCCCTTGAATACGGCCAGCGCAGGCAAAAGGAAAAAAACGACCCCCAGATGAGCCTCTTTGAGGTGGCTGCTCCCGATGTTTTAACCTACGAGCCTCCCATGCCCGACATGGAGGAATGGGATGACACATTAAAATTGAGCCTGGAAAAAGAGGTTCTGGGCCTTTACATCACAGGGCATCCCCTTGACAGGTATTGGGAGACGCTGGAAAAATTCACCAATGCCGATACCTTTTCCATAAAGGATATTCCTGATGGAGCGCCTGTCCGCATAGGCGGCATTGTTAGAACCATAAAGCATCACCGCACCAAAAAGGGCGATGCAATGGCCTTCATCACCCTGGAGGATTTCAAGGGTTCGGTTGAAATGGTTGTGTTTCCTGATCTCTTTGATTTGGCGTCCCATCTTTTGGAATCCCAGGCACCTGTCATTGTTCAGGGTACCTTAAAAAAGGAGGAAGGCTCAATAAAGCTTCTTGGCTTTTTGGACCAGGGGGCTAAAATTGTGGCTGTGGAGGATGCAGAATCAACCTGGACTGCAAGTGTTCACATCAACCTGGACATCACGGCGCTGGAGCGCAAAACCCTTGAAAGCCTCAAGGATTTGCTTGCACGGCATCCAGGCCCGTGTTCAAGCTTTCTGCACCTGGTTGATCCAGATAACAGCGAGGTGATAATAAGCCTACCCGACAGCTTGCGCGTCCAGTTCGGGCGGAATCTTTCCAGGGGAATTACCAACCTTTTGGGGCACGCAACCCTGGCAACCAGTTGCGATCCTGTAAGGCACAAGGAGCCTGAAAACAAAAG
Source organism: Desulfobacterales bacterium (assembly GCA_020060085.1). Lineage (GTDB taxonomy): Bacteria > Desulfobacterota > Desulfobacteria > Desulfobacterales > Desulfatibacillaceae > JAGVAW01. The sequence continues at coordinate 12,150 of JAGVAW010000349.1, read as the reverse complement.
TAAGCAATTTAAAAATTACCGCAATTCCCTTACCGGTAAAACAAAAAAAAGCAGGGCATAAAGCAAATTTAGAGTTTTCAAGGGGCTTTTATAGGGGCTTGTCTTTATTGGTTTCCTCTGTTTTGGGGGCAGCCTTTGCAGGGGCTTTTGCCCAGGATCTGTTTTCATCAGCCTGATCAAGGGCGGAAAACTTGTCCCACTTTATTTTGTCATCAAAGCCTGAAAAATCTCCCTTTGCAAGGGGTTTGTCGGTTGGGGGCCGGGTGTCTGCGCGGGTTGGGGCAATAATCTGAACAAGGCCTATTATTGAAAAAAGGCTCCAGATCACAAGCCAAAGCGGCCAGGGGAAAAACAAAAAGCAAAAAGCTCCGGGGGCAATAACTGCCAGGGCAATGGCCAGTATCAAGGAAAGGGAAGGGGGGCTTTTTTTCATGGCAGTTTGCTTTATCAGAAAAAAACAAGCCCTCTGGCTGGCGGTTGTTTTTGCCCTTGCGGCCCTTGCCGCCTTAAGTCAGGCAGGTGTTGAGCCAACGCCGGTTTTAAAGGTCCGGTATGTGCCGGATGGTGATACCATAATGCTGCGAGATGGAACTTTGGTTCGCTACATAGGCGTTGATTCGCCGGAAACCGCAAAAAAATATTCATCATCCCAGCCATTTGCACAAAAGGCCAGGTCTGCCAACCAAAAGCTTGTTAAAAACGGTGTGCGCCTTGAGTATGGCCCTGAGCTTCTGGATCATTATGAACGAACCCTTGCCTATGTTTACACGGATGACGGTGTTTTTGTAAATGCGCAAATGCTGCGCCTGGGCCTTGCCTGGTGCCTTTTTGTGGCCCCCAACACAGACCGTTTTGACAAATTGCTTGCCGTTCAGCGTCTTGCAATGGATGAGGGACAGGGCATCTGGGCAAACCTGGATAAATCTGCCGGGCCGGTTGTGGGCAATCCTCGCTCCATGCGTTTTCACCTTCCAGAGCATTATGCCCCAACCAAAAACGCCAGGTTGTTCAACAGCGTTTGGGATGCCTTTTATGATGGATATGCACCCTGCGCCACCTGCCTGCCCGACTGGCAGACAACAAAATGGCCAAAAAAATAAGGGGAGGACCCTGTCAGAGTCCTCCCCGTTTTTGTTGTGTCATGTGACTCAGCCAGCAGGAATTTTTACTCCTCGTCTGCCTTTGCAGCCTCAATCACCTTGGATGCAAGATGTGCCGGAACCTCATCATAATGTGAGAACTCCATTGTGTAAACGCCTCTGCCGCCGGTCATGGAGTTGAGGTCCGGCGCGTAGGTGAGTATTTCCGCCAAAGGCACATGGGCTTCCACAACCTGGTTCTTGCCCTTGCTGTCCATGCCCAGCACCCTTCCACGGCGGCTGTTCAAATCGCCCATGATATCGCCCGTGGCATCTTCCGGCACCGTGATTGCTATTTTCATTACGGGTTCAAGCAGGGTTGGCTGTGCTTCTTCCATTGCCTTTTTGTAAGCAAGGGAGCCAGCTATTTTAAAGGCCATTTCAGAAGAGTCTACTGTGTGATAGGAGCCAAAATCTAAAGTGGCCCGAAAATCCACAGTGGGAAAGCCTGCCAGGGCACCCCTTGCAGAGGCTTCCAGAATACCCTTTTCCACTGCCGGAATGTAGGTCTTGGGCACAACACCGCCCACAATGGCGTCCACAAATTCAAAGCCGGAACTGCGCTCTAATGGCTCAAAAACCACCCAGCAGTCACCAAACTGGCCGTGGCCGCCGGTCTGTTTTTTGTGGCGGCCCTGCACACGCACCTTTTTCTTTATGGTTTCCCGATATGGAACCTTGGGGGTTTTGAGGGTAACATTCACATTGTACTTGCGCTTCATCTTATCCACAGCGCTTTCAATATGAATTTGCCCCATGCCCGAAAGAAGGATGTCCTTGGTGTCCTGGTTGCGATCCACCTTGAGGGATTGATCCTCCTCCACAAGGCGGGCAAGGGCACCGATGATCTTTTCCTCATCACCCCTGGAAACAGGCATGACCGCAAAGGAAATAAGAGGGTTGGGAATTTCCACCACATCAAAAATTATTTTGGCGGATTCATCGCAAAGGCTGTTTCCTGTTGAGGTTTCCTTCAATTTTGCCACAGCAATGATTGCACCCGGTCCCACCTGGGGCAACTGTTTCTGCTCTTTGCCCCTTAACTGCAAAAGATAGCCGAAGCGCTCCTTGGCCTGGGTGCTTGCATTGTAACAGTTGCTGTCTGCCGAAAGCTTTCCCGAAAAAACCCTTATTACATTTAGCCTGCCTGCATAGGGGTCTGAAATGGTTTTGATGACAAGGCCCGAAAAGGGCGCATCCGCCTTTGGCTCGCGGACAATGGCTTCCTTGGTGGCAGGATTTATGCCCTTGCGGGGAGGACAATCTTCAGGAGCGGGCATACATTCATTTATAAAATCCATAAGCAGATCAACGCCTATGTTCTTGGTGGCGCATCCGCAAAGAACAGGCGTGAAAACCCTGTTTATGGTGCCGGTTCGCAAGGCATTGCGTATTTCCTCGTCCGAGAGGCTTTCACCTTCCAGGTAGCGCTCTAAAAGCTTGTCATCAGCCTCTGCAACATTTTCAATAAGGGCCTCATGCTCCGACTCCACAGTATCAGCCAGATCAGCAGGAATGTCGGTCGGCTTGGCCTGGCCGTTTTCATAGACATAGGCCTTTTTATTGAGGATATCCACAACGCCCTTGAATTCGTCCTCCTTGCCTATGGGCAGTTGAAGCAGTAAAAGCTTGGACTCGAAGGAGGCTGCTGCATCATCCACAGTGCGCTGGAAGTCCGAGCGCTCACGGTCAAGCTTGTTGATGAAAATGACCTTGGGCAGCAAAAGCTCGTCAGCCAGATCCCATGCCTGCTGGGTCTGCACCTTCACGCCATCCACCGCATCAATTAAAACCACGCAGGCATCCGCCCCCTGGAGGCAGCTTCTTGTATCAGCAAAGAAGTTCTGGTCGCCGGGCGTATCCATGATGTAGATTTCATGCTTTTTCCAGGGATACTGGTGAAAAGAGGTGCCCATGCTGGACTGCCGCTTGATTTCTTCAGGCTCAAAGTCCATGGCTGTGTTGCCTTCTTCCACTTTGCCCTGGCGGGTGATAACGCCGGACTTGAACAAAATGGCCTCGGCCAGAGAGGTTTTACCTGCACCGCCGTGCGCTATCAGCCCGATGTTTCTTAAATTTGTACTCATGGGTATCCCTTCTGAAATGGCTTTGGGGTTACAAGGTTATTGGTTATAAAAGCCTCTGGGGCCTTTTCTTTAAAGTTTTTAAAATTACCGGTAGTCCTTTTAAAAATCAAGTTGAAAAAACAAATCCGCAATTTCACAAGGGCAAGAGACTGTTGCTTGGTGTCCCAAATGGTTTTCCTGGAGCATAAAATTCCCCTTAACAAGCTGCAAGGGATGTCTTTTATGGCTTCTGCTCAAGCAGAAGAAATACCTCCAGGTTGCCTTGTGGGCCTGCAACAGATGAATCAACACGGCCTGTTTCAAAAAAACCGATTTCCCTTGCAAAATTCGAAACCTTGTCAACCGCTTCCTGCCTTGCCTCAAGGCTTTTTACAACGCCCTTTTTGCCCACCTGCTGCCTTCCTGCCTCAAACTGGGGCTTTACCATGGCCAGGATTTTGGCCTGTGGCGTGAGCTGCCCCTTTACTGCGGGCAAAAGAAGCGTAAGGGAAATAAAGGATACATCCATCACAGCCAGATCGCAAAGAAAGGGCAGGGAGCCTGGTGCAAGATTGCGGGCATTGGTGCGCTCCATTACAAACACCCGCTCGTCAACGCGCAGCTTCCAGGCAAGCTGGCCATAACCAACATCCAGGGCAGCCACCCATGCGGCCCCCCTTTGCAGCAGGCAGTCGGTGAACCCCCCGGTGGATGCACCCACATCCAGGCAGTACAGGCCCTTTACATCAAGCTGGAAGGCATCCAGGGCGCCTGCAAGCTTTAGCCCCCCGCGGGAGACAAAGGGCATATCCTGCCCCCGGATTTTTATTTGCGCATCTTCACTTACAAGCGCTCCGGCCTTGCTCTGGGGAAAATCGTCCACAAGAACCAAGCCCGCAAGAATAAGCGCCTGGGCGCGTTGTCGGCTTGGCACCAGATTCCGCTGCAAAAGCAGTTTGTCCAATCGGATTTTGCCCATGAAGCCTGATGCGGGGAAAGCGCGATTTGCTATTTCTTGCAGCTTTCCAAAAGAGATTCAATTCTGCTGACAATACCGTCTTCATCCAGGCCCAGCATACGGCGCAATTCCTTTTGGGTTCCGTGCTCCACAAAGCGGTCGCTAATCCCCATGCGGGAAACCCGGACATTGGAAAGCCCCGCATCTGCTAGACATTCCAGAACCGCAGAGCCAAAGCCGCCCACAAGAGAATTCTCCTCTATGGTGAGCACCCTGGGGATTTTGCTGCTCAAATCAAGTATCAGCTCGCTGTCTATGGGCTTGATGAATCTGGCATTTACAACCGTTACGCCAATGCCTTTTTTTTCCAGCCTGCGGGCTGCTCCAAGGGCCTGGTAAACCAGAGGCCCGACTGCAAGAACAAGGACATCTCCACCCTCATTGAGCACCTTGGCCTTTCCTATGGGAACAGTTTTGGGGTGTTTGTCCATTTCCACGCCCACAGCAGCCCCCCGTGGATATCGCAGCCCGATTGGCCTGTTGCTTTCCACGGCTGTTTTCAACATTCCTGCAAGCTCGTTTTCATCGGCTGGTGCCATGAGCACAAGGTTTGGTATGCTTCGCAAAAAGGAAAGATCAAAGGCGCCGTGATGCGTGGGGCCATCCTCACCCACAATGCCACCCCTGTCCATTGCAAAAACCACAGGCAGGCTTTCAATGCAGACATCATGAAGCACCTGATCATAGGCTCGCTGCATAAAGGTTGAGTAAATGGCCACAACAGGCTTGAAACCCTCCACCGCAAGCCCGGCAGCAAAGGTTACGCCGTGCTGCTCGGCAATTCCCACATCAAAAAAGCGCTCGGGAAAATGCAGGGCAAAGGGGGCAAGGCCTGTGCCTTCAGGCATGGCTGCCGTAACAGCAACTATTTTCTCATCCTTTTGGGCAAGCTCAATTAAGGTTTTGCCAAACACCTGAGTATAGGAAGGCGGGCTGGCTGCCTTGGAAATGCAGTTGCCGGTGGAAACCTCAAAACTGCCCACACCATGAAAATAGATGGGGTTTTTTTCTGCTGGCTCATAGCCCTTACCCTTTTTGGTAAGCACATGAACAAGGGCCGGGGAGTTTGTTTTGCTAACCGCTTCAAAAGCATCAATAAGCTGATCAATCCTGTGTCCGTTGATGGGGCCAAAGTAATTGAATTCAAAGGCCTCAAACAGCATTCCAGGAGTTATAAAAGCCTTGAAGGATTCTTCCAGCCGTTTCATCAGCTTGTATGCAACAGAGTCCTTGCGCAAAAAGGACTTGAATTCCTCGCGCCAGCCAATGAAGCTTCTAGACGAGGAAAGCTTGCGGGAAAGAAAGCCCGACAATGCCCCCACATTGGGGGCAATGGACATTTCATTGTCATTAAGCACAACAATGAGATCTTTTTTCAGCCCGCCCGCCTGATTTAAGCCCTCATAGGCAAGCCCGGCTGTCATGGAGCCGTCACCGATTACGCTGACTACCTTGGCCCGCTCACCTTTGAGCTCCTTGCCGCAGGCCATGCCAAGCCCTGCAGAAATGCTGGTGCTGGCGTGCCCCACAGTAAAGGCGTCATAGGGGCTTTCGCTCATCCTTGCAAAGCCGGAAAGCCCTCCGCGCTGGCGCAGGGTATCGAAACGGGAAAAGCGGCCGGTAAGCAGCTTGTGGGCATAGGCCTGGTGGCCCACATCAAAAATTATTTTGTCCGGGGGTGTCTGGAATACAAAATGAAGGGCAATGGTAAGATCCACAACACCCAAACTTGGCGCAAGGTGGCCCCCAGTGCGGGATACGGTTTCAATGATTTTGCTGCGAATCTGGGATGCAAGCTCTTCCAGGGATTCTTTTTCAAGGCTCTTTAAATCTGCTGGAGAAGCAATATTTTCGAGCAGGGAATATTTATTCACGGCAAAGACCTTTTAAGACATTTGGCATCCAACCACAAAGTGCTTGTTACAAACAAAAATATTGGCCGCGCTTTTTTTGGGGTCCATCAGGTTCATAATCAAACCAGGGGGCAAAAGCTATCGCCTCCTTTTAATAATGTAGTTTGCTATGCTGCGCAGAGGGTCGCTTTTGTTATCAAAGGCGGCCAAAGCTTTCAATGCGTCTTTAATAAGCTGGTCGGCAAATTCCCTGGCCCTTTCCAGGCCCATCAGGGCAGGGTAGGTGGACTTGTTTCGGGCCGCATCCGTGCCTGTTGCCTTTCCCAAAATATTGGGGTCGCCATCCACATTCAAAATGTCGTCTGTAACCTGGAAGGCAAGGCCTATCCTGCGCCCGAAGGCCTCAAGGGCGGCAAGCTGCTTGTCGTCCCCGCCCCCTATTACTCCCCCGCAGAAAAGGCTGGCTTCAATAATCGCGCCGGTTTTAAGCCGATGTATGGCCTCAAGCTCCTGAAGGGAAACAAGGTGGGTTTCGCCCAAAAGGTCTCGCATCTGGCCCTCTATCATGCCAAAGCAGCCCACAGAGCGGGCCATTGCGTGAAGCACCTTTAAATAGCGGCCAGGGTCAATGCCCGGCACCTTGCGGAAGGCCATTTCAAAGGCATGGCTCAACAGGGCGTCTCCGGCCAAAAGAGCGGTGGCCTCATCAAAGGCCTTGTGGCAGGTGGGTCTTCCCCGGCGCATATCATCATCATCCATTGCCGGCAGGTCGTCATGAATTAAGGAAAAGGTGTGAATCATCTCAAAGGCGCAGGCAATACCCATGGCCTGTTGAAAATCTCCGCCCACGGCATCTGTTGCTGCAAGGCATAAAACCGGGCGAACCCTTTTGCCGCCTGCATTTAGGGAGTAGTCCATTGCGGCCCTCACGCGGGAGTCCGAGGGCAGGCGGGAAAGCTCCTTTAGAAGGGCCTCGTTAATGAGGCTGCGCCTTTCTTCAAGATACGGGGTAAGCTCAAAGGGCATGATAGCGCTCATTGGTTTTCATCCAAATCGGAAGACTGGAAAGCCTGCTCAACAAGGCGTCCGTTTTCTCCGGCCAGCAGCAAGGAAACCTTTTTTTGCACATCTTCAAGCTTTTCCGATAAAAACCTCGAAAGCTCCATGCCTTCCTCAAATTTGGCGACCGCGCTCTCAAGGGGAAGGTCCTGGGCCTCCATCTGCGCCACAATTTCTTCAAGGCGCTTCATGGCAGTTTCAAAGGTCATTTTCTTGGGCGGCATTGTTATCCTCTCCCTTGCAGTTGCACTAAAAACTTCCAGCCCTGGAAATCGGTTTAATATAACACATTAAAGACCGCCGGGGCAGACCTGCTTGCTGGCGGGATCTATTATTTTGCATCTTTTTTCATAACCTTTGCCACAAGAAGCCCTTCGAAAAGGGTTATGTCAACAAGGGTTCCTGGCAGGGCTTCGTCTGCCTTTGTGATGGGCTTGTTGCTGCCGGAAAGCCGGGTGATGCTGTAACCCCTTGCGAGAACGGCAGATGGCCCCAAAGCTTTGAGGGACCTGGCAAGCAAATCCAGGGCAGACTTATGCCGCTCAAGAGAATGCCTCATGCCAAGGACAAGCCGCCCATGAAGATTTTTAAGATTGGCCTGTCCATTTTGCACTTCGTTAAATGGCCCTGCAAAAAAAAGCGCCCTGCGCAATGACAAAAGCCTGAAAGATGTTTTGTCATTTTGTTTTTTTAATGAATACAATAGCTTATCTTGAACGGCTTCAAGCCTTGAATTAAGGTTTGAAATCCTTGTTTGAGGGCTGGATGCAAAAAAGCGATTCCTCAAATGAAATAAATTTCTGGAATGCTGCAAAACAAGGCTGTTGAGGGAGCGGGAAAGGCGATCCCCGGTAAGGAAAAGGCCTTGGGCCAGGGCTTGCCATTGGCGGGCCTGCCGGACAAGGCGGTTGGCAAGATCAAGCCGCCGGGATGAAAGCCTTTCCAAATTGGTTGTAAAAGCCTTTAGGCAGCGGCTGTCAAGCTCGTCAACACGCAGAAGAAGAGAGGCTTTTTCAGGAACCACAAGCTGGGCTGCTGCCGTGGGGGTGGCTGCCCGCTTATCTGCAACAAAATCGCATATTGTATAATCTGTCTCGTGACCGATTGCGCTCACAACAGGAATGCCGGATGCAAAAACCGCGCGGGCAAGCTCCTCGGAATTGAAGGCCGCCAAATCCTCTAACGAGCCACCGCCACGGGCAATTATTATAACATCGGCTGTTGCCCGCTCGTTTGCCCTTTTTAAAGCCAGAATAACTTCCTTTGCAGCATTTGCCCCCTGGACCGCAACCGGAAAAATCTCCACAGCCACATTGTCGAATCTTTTTGAAAGCACATGAAGAATGTCGTGGATAACCGCGCCGCTTTTTGAGGTTATGACGCAAATGGTGCGCGGCAGAAAAGGCAGGGGCTTTTTAAAGGAATCGTCAAAAAGGCCTTCAGCCAACAGCTTGTTTTTAAGCTGCTCAAAGGCAAGGGCCAAAGCGCCTATGCCCGCAGGCTCCATGTGCTCCAGCAGAAACTGGTAAACGCCCTGGGGCTGGTAAACAGCTATCCGGCCAAGGCCTATTATTGTCATTCCATCAGCAGGAGAGAATTTTATGCTCCTGTTCTGGCCTTTGAACATCACAGCGCGAATCTGTGCGTTTTCATCCTTGAGTGTGAAGTAGAAATGCCCGGATGCGGGTTTTGAAAGGTTGGATATCTCGCCAGTTATCCAGACAAAGGGCAGGGCGTCTTCCACAAGGGTCTTTATTATGCCCGTGACCTCGGAAACAGTGTGAATTTTTCTGGATAAGGACGGGTTTTCCACGGGAAAGCGCCTTTGCTGTTAAATACCTTTGGCCTGCAACAAAAAATGCGAAGACAATAAGCCATTACAAAAGATTTAAGAAACTGCATAAGCATTGCCGGATGGGTTTTTCCGGGCAAGGCGTCTTTTTATCTTAAGCGCAATAAATTGCTAACACATTTTGCCGGGGCCTTCAATGCAGGGCCGTCCTCAAGGACTTTGTAAGGGTGGGTTGCAGGTTTAAAAGTGATGCCTGCAAGGCTTTTGTTCTGAAACTTTTGGAAAGGCAGCGCTATTGGGCAGGACATTACAGGGGCAGGGCAGTAACCATTTTAAAAGGTAAAAAAGGAGGGGGTAGATTGGAAACAAAGAAAAACCAGCGGAGCGTGTTGGAGAAAGTAAAGTTAACATAATATATATTATCGGTCGTTATTCCTCTGTGCCAAAAAGGGCCTGCAACAGCAACATTCCGTAATAATTGGGTTATTTCCCAAAGATTATGCCAGGCTCCCAGGAAGGCTTTTTTAAGACAATCCTTTGGATTGGCGGTTTGAGGATTTTGGCAGTTATGGACAGTCAGGCGTTGAAGACAGTTTTGCCGGAGACATTTACGGAGAGTTTTTTTAGGATGAAACTTTTTATGATTGAATTTTATTAACCTTGTCCAAACCCCTTGCCGGGATTTTTTAGGGCCTTAAAATCGATTTGGCTGGCTCGGTATAAATAATATTGTAAATTCAGGTGGTTTGGGTGGTCTGTCCGGCAGGTTTTACTGTGGCGGCTTCCAGGACGCTGCTGGCAGGCTCGATTTTGTGTTTTTTCCGAAAGCTGTCTATCTTTTCCCGCAGATGAGGAATTACAAAAACCGAATCCATTGGCACCCTGGCCAGGTTTTCCAGCAGAATGTCCACTTTCTCGTCATCCGGCAGTTTGCGGTCCAAAATAAGCCGGGCCTCGCCCCGGACAACACACAGACCGCTCTGAACCCTTATGGCTCCGCTCTTTAACACTCTTTCGCTGACATTTATGCCAAGCTTTTCGCATAGCATTTTAAGTTCGTGCAAAAGAGCGGCTGTTTCCATAAAGGGCCTTAAAACAGTAGATGATGGTTAAGATAGTAAATCTATAAGCAATAATAACAATAAGATAAAAATTATTTCTGCGGCTCTATAATAACCTTAATGGACTGGTCTGCGCCTGCAACCAGATCAAAGGCTTTTTGGATTTGAGAAAGCCCCAACTGGTGGGTAATCATCCTGTCAACAAGAACCCGCTTGAATCGGATAAGGGTTAATGCCTGCTCAATGTCCAGCGGCCCGGCCCCATAGGCATGGGTTATTGTTATGCCGTTTCGCCAGAAATCGTTAACCGGCACAGGCAGGGTTATGCCCGGATCTGTTGGAGCAAAAACAACAAAGGTTGCTCCCCTTTCCACGCACAAAATGCCCTGCATAAAGGCAGAAAGCGCGCCGGTGCACACAAGGACCAGGTCTGCGGCCTTTCCATCATTGACCTGCCGCAGTAGAGCTGGCACATCCTGCCTTGCATCAAAAACATGGTCTGCGCCAAAATTAAGCGCATGGGCAAGGCGCGCCTCGCTTATGTCTGTTGCAATTATGCGCCCTGCCCCCAGCGCTTTTGCCAGGGCAATGTGCAAAAGCCCGGAAATGCCTGCTCCCAGAACAAGCACGGTGGAGCCTATGGGTGCTGCGGCTTTTCGCTGTGCCCGCAAAACGCAGGCAAGCGGCTCAATAAAGGTGCCCTGGGCATAGCTGACCTCGTCAGGAAGCAAAAAAACGCCCCTGTCCACATTTATTTTAGGAACCCGCAAATACTCGGAAAAGCCGCCGGGGTCAAAGTTGGTGGTATGCAGGGTATTGCAAACCGTGTGGTTTCCTGCAAGGCAGTATTTGCAGGTGTTGCATGGCACATGATGCGAAACAAAAACCCTGTCTCCGCGCTTGTAGGCGGAAACCCCCGCGCCAACTTCAACAATATCGCCGCTTATCTCGTGGCCAAGCACAATGGGGGCCTTCTTTTTTCTGTACCACTCCATAACATCGGACCCGCAAACCCCGCTTGCCATCACCTTTACAAGAAGCTCACCAGGGCCGATTGCCGGTTTTGGCCGCGTTTCAACCCTCACATCACTATTGCTGTAGTAAACACCGACCCGCATAAAATGCCCCGCTGAAAGGTTTTTAAGGCAAGTAACAGCCTTGTCGAAAACTTGAAGTTATAATTCAAATACTCAAAAAAACAGGTATGAGATGCTATCATGATTTGTCCGCATTCTTGAGGGTGTTGAACATGTCCCAGGCCTGCTCAACGCCTGCGCTTTCGTGGATTATCGAGCGCAAGGCCCTCATCATTGCCACAGGATGCTCATGCTGCCAGATGTTTCTGCCCAGATTCACCCCTTTTGCTCCGCGCTGCATTCCATCGTGTACAAACTCTATCACGCCCTTGTCTTCAACCTTGGGGCCTCCGGCCATGATGACCGGAACCGGGCAGCCGTCCACCACCTTATCGAAGTTTTCGCACCAGTAGGTTTTAACCACCCTGGCCCCAAGCTCGGCTGCAATCCTGCAACACAGGGCCAGATAGCGGGCATCGCGCTTTTCAAGCTCCTTGCCCACAGCAGTTACGGCCATCACGGGAATGCCGTAATCCTCGCACTCATTGACCAGCTTGGCCAGATTCATGAGCGACTGGCGCTCGTAATCCGTGCCCACAAAAACAGAAACACCCGCAGCAGATGCGTTAAGGCGGATAATTTCAGCTATGGAGGTTGTTATTTCCTCATTGGCAAGATCCGCACCGATGACGCTTGAGCCGCCGGAAACCCGCAGAACAACAGGCGCACTTGTGGCCGGATCAATGGCATTGCGAAGAACCCCCCTTGTAACAAAAAGGCCGTCTGCATACTGCATGAGCGGAGCCACGGTATTGCCAGGCTTTTCAAGCTTGCGCGTAGGCCCCTGAAAGTAGCCGTGATCAATGGGCAGAAACATGCAATTACCATCTTTTGCAAAAAGCTGGGCCAGCCGGTTTTTCATTCCCCAATCCATATTCTCTCCTTTTTTCCGGTTTCATTTCTACGTAAAATAAAAAGTCTGGCACACCTTTATATAAAGGAAAATCCCTTCAAGAAAAAGCCTTGCCGGGCCGTTTTTTTGCCCTTAATGATTTGGAGGCTTTGGGGTTTTGCGGGAAACAAGGT
>JAGVAW010000315.1 GCA_020060085.1 Desulfobacterales bacterium | reverse complement strand
CCTTACCCACAGTTTTTTCTGGCTTTTGTACAACCTTTGGGGCCAATGGGCTGCCGGGTATCATGCGGTCAATATCTTTTTTCATGGGGCCTTTGCCTTTCTTGTATGGCGCATTTTTAACCGTATGGGTTTGAAGGGCGCCCTCGCCGGAGCACTTCTGTTTGCCCTTCACCCGGTTGCCGTGGAGAGCGTCACCTGGATTTCCGAGCTTAAAAATGTTCTGTCCGGCACACTTATGGCAGCCAGCCTCCTTTGGCTCTGCTCTTATCTAAATCTTTTTAAAAAGCCGTCCGCCCTGAAGCCGTCCTCCATCTACATCATAAGCTTTTTTCTTTTTCTTTGCGCCCTTGCAGCCAAAACCACATCGTCCGTGCTGCCGGTTTTTGCTCTTGGCCTTATTTATTGGCGCAGGGGAGCCATAAGCAAAAGCAACTGGCTGGCTCTTGCCCCCTTTTTTGCCGCAGGGCTTGTGGCAGGGCTTATAACCATTCATGTGGAAAAGGAATTCATAATTGACGATGGAGCCTATTTTGAAGCCCTGGACATTCCGGCAAGGCTCATAATTGCCGGAAAGGCCATATGGTTTTACCTTTCCAAGCTTGTTTTCCCGGTTAACCTTGTTTTCATCTACCCAAAATTTGACAGGCAGGTTACGCCGGAAGCCTTTTTGCCCCTCGCTGCTGCGGGGCTTATGTTCATGCTTTTATTTTTGCTGCGCAAAAAAGCAGGCCGGGGCCCCCTGTGCGCATGGACCTGCTATGTGGCAGCACTTTTTCCGGCTTTGGGGTTCTTTGATGTTTATCCCTTTGTTTACAGTTATGCGGCAGACCACTTCCAGTACCTGGCCATGCCTGTGTTTTGCATTTTTGTTGCAGGAACCGGAGCCAGAGCCAGGGAAAAACTGCCCGGCTACGCGGCAAAAACCCTGATCGTGTTTTTTTGTCTTCTGCTTGCTGCCCTGACCCTGCACACATGGCGCACCCAGTTGCCGTATTTTAATGAGCGCACCCTTTGGGAATCCGTATTAAAACGAAACCCTGATACAGCCCTGGCTCACAACAACCTGGCAACGACACTTTTCGATAACCAGGAATACAACCGGGCGATTTTCCACTGGCAGAATGCAATAAGGCTGGAGCCTGATCATCCGCAGGCTTATATCAATATCGGCTGGGCGTTGTTGAATCTTGAGCATCCCTTTGAGGCATACGAAGCGTTGCTGGAAGGGGTCGCAATAAAACCTGACGAAGTGAAGGCCTGGCAGGGCCTGGGTCTTGCCACCATGAAGCTTGCGGAAATGGGTCTTAAAACCTGGGATGCGGCTGTGAGCACAATGGAAAGGGTCGTGCAATTAGAGCCGCATTCCGCCTCTGCCCATCATAATCTGGGGGTGGCCCTTGCCCAAGCCGGGCGTCATGAAGATGCCTTAAAGAGTATGGACCTGGCCCGCAAACTTAACCCTAACGCCACTGTCACAGTTGAGGATATTTATCACCTGCTGATGACAGGTGATAAATATGAGGCAGCTTTAGAAGTTTGGGAGCAGTTGTACAAAATGGATTCCGAGCTGGCCTTGCGGGCCAAAAAGGTTTATGAACCTGCCGAAAAATAGAGCCGGTATTCAAAACCTTCTGGCTTGCGGTTTTTGAAAATGCCCTGGTTAACAAATTATTGTTGCATGAAAAAGCAGGCCATCTCCCGGACGGGCTTAACTGTTTGCGCCGATTTAAAAATACGGCGCATTTTCATCAAAGCGATGGCTGTTGTAAGGAAAGGAAAGGGCCAGGGCCAGGGCCTTTGAGTAAGAGCCAAGATGCCCGGCATAGGCACCGAATACCCGCCCCATGAAGGGGAAAAAGCGGCCAGGCCGGTTAAGGCGCAGGCAGGCGTAATAAAGGAGCTTTTCAAGCTGATCACTGCTTAAATGCGGATGGTTCCAGGTGAGGTGCTTTGTGTCAAAGAGTCCTCTGTCCTGTTCAGATATGCCGTAGCTTTTTTCCAGGTGCTCCCAAAGGGGGGTTTGGGGGAAAGGGGTTAAAATGGTGGTCTGCACAAAGTCCATGCCTAAAAAATCCAGGGCCTCTATTTCCTCAAGCGTGGATTGGAAGGTGGCCTCCTCGTGGCCTAAAATGTAGTAGCCCCCGGCATAGAGCCTTGCCTCGTGCAGCTTTGCCGTAACCTCGCGCACAATCTGGCTGGTTTTGGCGCTCTTGTTCCAGGCGGCAAGCGCCCGGCAGTCAAAGCTCTCCACCCCCAGGCCAAGGCCCATAAGGTTGTGTTTGCGCCACAAATCCAGGTTGGCAAGGGCTGTGGCCGCTGCTGTCTGGGCTGTCCAGAAAAGGCCGTATTTTTTAAAAAGCTCCAAAACCTGCATTGTGTGCTCTTTTTTTACCCCAAAATGCTCGTCATACACCCCTATCCAGCGCACCCCGTTTTTGCGGTACCAGGCAAGAACCTCCTCCACGGATTCTATGGGAACCGTTGAAACGCCCGGCGCAAAGGCAGGGGTCTGGCAAAAAGAGCAGTTAAGGGGGCAGCCCCGCTGGGTCTGGATTATGCCCACCCGCTGCACCTTAAAAGGGGATGGCCGGACATACCACTGATCCACAAGGGGCGG
>JAGVAW010000231.1 GCA_020060085.1 Desulfobacterales bacterium | reverse complement strand
CGATTATCTGGTTCTGGCCATTGCAGTGGCCCCATTTGCCACGGGATATCTGGCCGCAAACCACATCGGCGACTACAGTTTCTGGCTCAATATCCACATTGTAACGGGAATAATCTGGATTGTGGCAATTCCGCTTACCAAGCTTTCCCACTTTTTGATGTTCTTTTTGACCAGGGCGCAGCTTGGCATGGATTACGGCATCAAGCGGGGCGGCATGAAAAGCAAGGGAATGGCCTGGTAGCAAAATAAAACCCTCGCACAGGGCCTTGGCCAAGGCCTTGAACAAGGATTTTGGATATGCCTGAAGGAACGCTTTGCAACAAGCAGCATGTGGATACAGAGGAGCAGCTCCAGGCCCTTCTGGCCGACAAGAGCGGCAAGACCTACTACGAGGAAATGAAAAGCCTGGATGTGGATCAGGACAAGCTTGCCAAGACCCTGGCAGCCTCATTCAAATCCCGGCTCAAAACCTGGCTTTCCATTTGCGCCCACTGCGGGCTGTGCGCTGATTCCTGCTTTCTCTACCTTGCCAACAAGCGCGATCCCAAGCAGGTGCCCTCCTACAAAATTCAGTCCACGCTGGGCGAAATATTGAAAAGAAAGGGCCGGGTTGACACACCCTTTATGATTCACTGCATGGATGTGGCATGGAGCCAGTGCACCTGCTGCAACCGCTGCGGCATGTACTGCCCATTTGGCATAGACATGGGGGTCATGTTTAGCTATCTGCGGGGCCTGTGCTACGGCCAGGGCTTTGTGCCCTGGGAGCTTAAAATAGGCTCCGGTATGCACCGCATTTACCGCGCGCAGATGGACATAACCACCGAAGACTGGGTGGACACCTGCGAGTGGATGGCCGAGGAAACCGAGGAGGAGTGGCCGGGCCTTGAAATCCCCATAGATAAGGAAAATGCGGACATAATGTACACGGTCAATGCCCGTGAGCCAAAGCATTATCCCGAAGACCTGGCCGAGGCTGCCATCCTCTTTCACCTGGCAGGCGAAAACTGGACTGTGCCAAGCGAAGGCTGGGAGGAGACAAGCCTTGCAATGTTTGCCGGGGACTGGGAGGCCTGCCGTATGCAGGTGGAAACAGTCTATGATGCCATGAAAAGGCTAAACCCCAAGCGCATGGTGGTTACCGAATGCGGCCACGCCTACCGGGCAACGGTGATTGAAGGCCCCTATTGGGCAGGCCTTAAAACCGGCCAGACCCCTGTTCCGAGCCTCCACTACATTGAATGGCTGGCCCAGGCTCTGCGCACGGGCAAGATAAAGATTGATCCATCCAAAAAGATAAAGGAGCCTGTGACCTACCAGGATTCCTGCAACTACATACGCAATGCAGGGCTAGCAGATACGGCAAGGGAGATAATGAGCTACATTGCCGAGGATTTTAGGGAGATGCAGCCCTGTCGGGAGCACAACTTCTGCTGCGGCGGCGGCGGCGGTTTCAACGGCCTGGGCCGCTACCGGCCGGAGCGCAATGTGGGCCTTAAAGTCAAAAGGGATCAGATTCTGGCAACCGGCGCAAAGCTTGTCATTTCGCCCTGCCACAACTGCTGGGACGCCATAAGGGATTTGGAGGAGGTTTACAAAATCGGCATCCGCTGGTCTTTTTTAAAGCCCATAATCATCGGCATGGCCATAGTGCCAGATCACATGAAGCCAGCAGAAGAATAATCCTTTTGCTTGCACGGTTTTTGATTGATTGGCGGGGAAAGCCTTTTTAAGGGCTTTCCCCGTATATTTTTTAGGCTTTTTTGCCCTTTAAAGCCCTGGCGGAGGCTTCACCCCCATTTTGCTCAACTGCGCCACAATGGATTTTTCGTCCAAAAAACCTTCGTGGCGCAGCACTTCCCGGCCATTTTCATCGTAAAATATCTGGGTGGGTATCACCCTTATCCCAAATTGCCGCGCTGCCTGCCGGTCTTTCCACACATCAATGAAAACAATGGCTGCCTTGTCTGCATAAGCCTTTTCCAGCTTGGCCAGAATGGGGGCCATAAGCTTGCAGGGAATGCAGGCATCTGCTCCCAGATCCACCATTGTAACCATGCCCGGCACAGGCAGGGGGGCACCTTCGTGGCTTTCCAGCGCGGGTGGGGCAGGCTCGCTTTTAGGGCGCTGCCAGCTTTCCAACTGGCTTAACACAGCGCCTACTGCGGCAAGCACAAGCACAACAAGCACTGCATTGGTGCGCAGCTTTCTTCTCCACAAGGGCGGATGGCCCTCATGCACATTCGGCTCATTACCCTCCAACGGCTCCTTTTCCATAAATCTCCTTCTTGATTATGCAACAGGCGCACGGCAAAGACTTACCGACTGCCCTGTCCTCCCCTTAAAGGCTATCGGATGATTATCAATACCGGAATTGATATTTCCGGGCGGGACGGTCTGTCTGTTGTAAGGTGAACCATTACATAGTGCCTTCCCGGCTGAACCTGCAAACTTTTGACTGTAACAAGATAGCTTGTCTGGCCATCGCGGATAAGCTCCTCAAAGCGGGCCTCAATTATATGCTCCGGCTCGGCCCTTATGCCTGTCACAACAAATTCTTCCACAGGACTTACAACAGCCGTGCCGCTCAGGCTTGCCCCCACTTGGCCTACAAGCTGCAAATAGCGGGGCTCAACAGAAGCAAAAGATTTTACCTGGCCGGTGATGGACAGGCGAAGTTCGGGCCGGACAGGGTCATTTGTGAACACCCTCACCACTTCAACCACTTGTCTGCCGCCATAGCCGGTTGTGTCCACATTAACCACTATTGTTCCCTTGCCACCGGCAGGGATCTCCCGCGTGAAAGACGCGGCAGTGCAGCCTCAGCCTGTCATTATTCGCTCGATTACAAGCAGGGAAAGCCCCTTGTTTTGCAGCACAAATTCGTGGCTTATCTTTGTGCCTTCGGAAACCGGCTCAAACTCATATTCAGGCTGGGGAGCGTACACAACAGGCGCATCCTGGGCAAAAGCTGCCGGGGACCAGGCCAGAACACAGGCTGCTGCAAAAAGCAAAAGCAATCCCTTAGTCAACCTTGTCATGGCAAATCCTTTCCTTTTTTGTTGCGGCATACCTTTTGGGTTTAACGCCCCGCAGGTTTTACGACTTTTTGCCTTGGGGTAATGACACCATCAAAGGTTTGATGGCAGGATTTTTGTCTCAAACAACAGGGTTTTGCAGAAAAGGCCTTACCAGAAAATAGATGGCAAGGCTCCCCACAAGAAGCCCGGCAGCCTTGCGAAAGGCGCTTGTGCCCCTGTGAAAGGCATTGTTTTCCAGAATTTTTCTCACAAGCGCGGCGCTGGAGCCTGCAATGGCAATGGGCAGGCAATGGCCTATGCCAAAGAGCACTATATACAAGATGCCTGTGGCAACTTTCTGCTGAATTGTTATAACCGCCAGAATTGGAGCAATAAAGCCGAATGTGCAGGAGCCTGAAAGCACCCCATAGGCCAGGCCCAGCACAAAGGCCCCGCGTATGCCCCTTACCCGGAGCCGGGAGATTGGGCCGCTGGACATGGAGCAGGCCTTCACCCCAAGCATATCGAGAGCCACCCACAGCAAAATTGCCCCCACAAGGATTGTCCAGTAGGGGCTTACCTCGCCGAGCATTCTGCCCAAAAGGGCGCTTGCCACGCCAAGAAGGGCAATGGTTATGAAAAGCCCCACAGTGAAGGCAATTGCATACCGTGCTGCGCTTTTTGCCTCCAGCAGCTTTTCCTGGCCTGCCACATAACCCACAATAAGGGGTATGGATGCCAGGTGGCAGGGCGAAAGGGCAACACTTATCACCCCCCAGGCAAAGCAGCCCAAAGCGGCCACAAGCACACCGCCCGACATCCAGGAATTTACGGCAAGAAAAACCTCGTTAAGCATTTTGTTTTGCTTCCTTATCGGGCTTCAAATCGTCAGAATTCTATCTTTGGGCGTTTTCCGATATAAAAAACTTTGAAGGAGGCTCTTATTTAACCCCCAGCTTGGCAAGCTGCTCCTCCACCTTGTCCTGTGGATAAAAGCCTGTATGCCGGAAGGCCTCCTTTCCGTCCGAATCAAAAAAGGCCTGCACGGGAATGGAGCGGATACCGTAGCGTGCGGTAAGAATCGACTGTTCCCCCACATGAACGAAAACCACATTCAGGGTTTTTGGAAATTTGGCTTTGAGACTGTCCAGAATGGGCTGCATCCGGTCGCATGGCTCGCAGCCCGAAGCGCCAAACTCCACCAGGGTGACCCTGCCGGAGCGGCGGGCCTTGTCAACGGGGTTGTCCAGGGCTTTTGCGGACTGCTCCTTTAACCAGTCCTGGTTGACGGTGGCATTGATGGAGTGTTCAAGCCCGTCCACAAACTTGGCGGCAACCTCTTGGGACCTCTCCTGGGCCAGATGTCTTGTGATGGCCTCCCTTACCGCCTCAAAGGGTGCGCCACCCATCATCTGCATATGGCTGTCATAAAAGGATTGCACCTCTTTTTCGGAAACAGCAACATTTTGGGTCATCCGGGCGAAAAGCTGCTGTATGGACAGGTCCTGGGCGTCTGGAATAACAGCAATGCCAGCTTCCTTTGCCGCGTTGATAAGGGCCTGCCTCAAGGCAACCTGCTCCAGAACAAAAAAGAGGTTATTCTCCAGTTGCTGGCTCAGTGGTGGCGGCACATCAACTGTTTTTTCCGCAATATGTGCCTTGTTGATTTTTATTCCCGGTGCAACCAGCAGGGTGTCAGCATCAAGGTCAGCCAGTTTTGCTCCGCGCAAAAGCCCGGAAGAAAGCCCCGGATAAGCCTCTTCAACCGTCTTTGGGGCAGACTCTTGAGCAGGGGCTAAAGGCGCAAGAAGCAAAAGCGCCAGCAAAAAAGCTCCGATTTTGGCCGGATTTGCAAAGAGGCCTTTGGCCTTTGATTTTTTGTTCAAAACCTGTTTCCTTTCACGGAAGAATTGCCCAAAACAGGGCCAATGTTTTGCTTATTCCAAAGAATCCCTCATGGGTATTATAAAAGCCGGTATGGGGCATTTTTGCAAAACCTTGCGGGATGTGCCGCCCATAAGGGTTTCCTTAACCAGGCCCCTGCCCCTGCTGCCCATTACCAGAACATCAAATTCGCCATTGCCTGCATAAAAGAGTATGCGCTCCGCAGATTGGCCAGGCTCCACCAGCACATTGCTCAACATAAACCTGCACGCCGGAATCTGCCCGGAAACTTGCGAGCAAAACTCCTCAATTTTCTCCTGTATGCGGGCCATGAGTTGTTGGGGAGACTTTTTTTTCAGCTCGACCGGGTCCTGATAGCCCAGGTATGCGGCAATCAGCAGTTGTGCATTGGGCGGTATCGGCTCAAACACATGAAGAACAGTTACCGTTGCCTCGCAGGCCTCTGCCAGCCCTGCGGCATGGTAAAAGGCCAGATCCGCATTTTCCGACATATCCGTGGCAAAAAGAATTTTCTTAATCCTGGGCCGGGCCTTTGGTTTCATTAGCTTTTGGTCCTTTTTTAGGCGTAATTGTTTTTCGGCTCCATATAGATCTTGAAGGCCAGATATCCTGCGATCACAAGGAATATGGGGTCTCTAACAAAATACCACAGGGTGGGCGGCGGCACTGCCGGGTCGGGCCTGGTTGTAAAGCAGCCGCAATGCACATCCAGCCCCCTTGCCGTGTTGAACACAAGGGCCGCAAAAAAGCTCCACAGCAAAACATTGGCCAAAAGCACCGCGCCTGGAAGCCAGATGCCAGCAATTATGCAGATGCCCATAAAAAGCTCAAGCCAGGGCAGGATGATTGCCGTAAGGTTGATGAGGCTGTCTGGCAGAATCTGATAATAATAGACAGCCCTTGCAAAATCCGCGGGGTTGGCGATCTTGTCCAAACTGGCGTAGATGAAAACCCCTCCAAGAACAAGCCTTGCCAGCAGAAACAACAGGCCCCTTGACCGATTTGTATCCATAAGGGTCATGGCCGACCTCCTGCATCCGGCCCCTTTTCCACAGGATAGCCAGCCTGCTTCCACACGGTCATGCCGTTTATGAGCACCACAGCGTTTTTGTAGCCCATTTCCCGAAGCAGCAGAACCAGGTCTTCGGAAAGCTCGCAGGCCTCGCCATCGCAGTAGGCTATGACAATGGTATCCGGGTCAGGCACAGCATCCAGAAAGCTGCCCATATACTCTTCCCAGCCCTGCCAGGGCAGATGTATTGCGCCGGGTATGCGGCCTTCCTCATACTCCCAGGCAGGCCGGGCATCCACAAACACAGCCTCGCTGGTGTCGTAGAACTCCACGGCCTGGTGAAGGGGGATGACAAAGCCCTCCCCCCAGGCAGCCATCAGCCTGGCACGGGGGGACCAGTCTGCAACCAGGGCCATGCCTGCCGGACGAAGGGCGTTCACCGACAAGGCAACCGCCAGCGCGGTCAGCCCCAGAACTGCTGCCTGCAAAAAAGCCCTTAAAACAGCTTTCCGGTTTATTCGGTACATCACCTGCTCAACCAAAACATTCTCCTTGCACGGTGTAGCTTAATCGTCTGCAATTCCTTAAAAAGCTTCTTTTTGCCACAAGCCCTTTGCCCTTAAGCTTCCAAATCAAAGCCATTAAGGTAGCTCTCAAGCTTTTGAAGCTTTTCTCCATCAAGCTCCGGGCAGGCATCCGGGCCTATCGCGCCTTCCCTTAATGCCACCGCAAACACCATGCAGGTTGCCTGCCCACATTTTTTGCAGTTGGTTTTGGACAGCATTTTAAGAATTTCCATAAGCTGGGGTCTGGTCCTGCCTGTAAAACAGGGCGTTATGGAGGCGCGGTTTTCCCAGGCCTGGTTTATCTCGTTTTTAAGCCACCCAAGAATTTTTTCCGCTTGGGCCTCATCCGCCAGGGCGTTGATGGCAATTTCCTTTGCGCCCACTTTTATTATTCTGCCGTTATGATGAAACATGACCTGGGGCGGGTCATTGAAATACTGGGTGCCGCCAAGAACTGCATTGAGGTAGGGCAACACCTCGCCGATGTCTTCATTTAGGGTTGCCATGCAATGCACCGACTCAAAGGATGGATTGCATTCCGGCCTGAAAATCTGTTTGGTGTATCCTGTTAAAATCATGGCTGGCACTATGCCCCTCGGCAAAATTGAGCCGGACTTCCAATGAAAAAAACCGGGCCTGTTTTCACAGACCTAACAGCCCGTTCCGCCACAGCATTCTTTTGACATATTTTCCGCCTACTTGATCCAGGAAAGCACGGCCTCTTTTGTGGGAACCTTGCCAACGATTTTCACTTGGCCGTCCACCACCACGGCAGGGGTGCCGAAAACGCCGAACTTGCCGATTTCCAGAATATCGGAAACCTTTTCCACCTTGATGTCCTTGCCGGATTGGGCCACAGCCTCCCTAACTATGTCTTCGGTCTTCTTGCACTTGGCGCAACCAGGCCCCAGAACCTTAATTTCCATTGTAAACCTCCTTTTGCGGCTTTTTTTGATTTTTCAAATTTGCCGCATTTCTTTTGTCATCAACTCATAATGGTACCATAAATCATGCCTGCAATGGTGGAGAGAACCACCACTATTGCAACAAAGGCACCTGTTTTTTTCCAGCCTAAAACACCTGCGATGACAAGCATATTGGGCAAAGAAAGGGCCGGGCCTGCCAGAAGAAGCGCAAGAGCCGGACCCTGGCCCATGCCCGAACCCAGAAGCCCCTGGAGAATGGGAACCTCCGTAAGGGTGGCAAAGTACATGAGCGCCCCGGCAACAGAGGCAAAAAGGTTTGCCCAAAGGGAGTTGCCCCCCACAAGCTGGGCAACGAAATGCTCTGGAATGAGGGCCGGGTGGCCGGGGCGGCCAAGCAGAAAGCCCGCTGCCAGCACACCTATGGCCAGCAGGGGGAAAATCTGCTTCATAAATCCCCAGGTGGAGTCAACCCACTCGCGCCGTTCCTCTTTTTTGAACCAGGCAATCAGCATCCAGGTCATGGCACCCAGAAGCCCGGCTGTGACAAACCACTTTATGGAAAACAGGGTTTGCCAAAGCCCGGCTGCATCGCCTGAGGGCCGGGCAAAGGCCGCAAAAATGAGAATAAGAACCAGAGTGCCCATAAAAAGGGCGTCCTGGCCCAGGCTGCGGCCCTTTTCATCCTCATCTGGCAGATAAAAGGCCCCGGCTGTGCGCTCGTTGTCCTCCTTGCGGAACAAAAAGGCCATGATAAGCCCGGCCAGTATCGCAAAGATTATTGCGCCGATGGCTCGTGCAAGGCCCATCTGCCAGCCCAGGATGCGGGCGGTAAGCACAATGGCAAGAATATTTATGGCAGGCCCTGAATACAGAAAGGCTGTTGCCGGGCCAATTCCTGCCCCGCGGGTGTAAATGCCTGCAAAAAGAGGCAGAACCGTACAGGAGCATACAGCCAGAATGGTTCCCGAAACCGAGGCCACCGAGTAGGCAACAACCTTTTTGGCTTGAGCCCCGAAATACTTGAGCACAGAGGCCTGGCTCACAAAAACCGCAATGGCCCCTGCAATGAAAAAGGCAGGAACAAGGCAGGTCAGCACATGCTCCCTGGCGTACTCCTGAAGCATCATGAAGGCTTCCAGGCCGGACTGGCGAACAACCGGGTCTGACCAGGGGATGAAATAGGCCCCAAGGTAAAGGGCAACTATCCAGAATAAAATGGTTCTCTCTTTCATGGATTTATTCCCTGCTGTTTGTCTTTTTTTGTTGGAATTTTTCCCGATATTTTGCCGGATGGCGATTTGGTTTTTGGTTTTTCCCGGCAGGCCCCGGTGCATTGAAAGTCGGCGGGCACCTTCAACCCGTCCTTGAAATAGATGTTTTCCCTTTTTATTTGCGGCAGCCGGGTCATAAGATTGATAATGTCCGGCTCATCCTCCAGCCAGTGGCGCAGATGCCCCAGAATGCTTGCAACATAGGCATTTTTTGCCCCGTCTGCAGGAAAGTAATTTACCCACAGCCCATCTTTGCGGCTGTTTATAAGCCCGGCATCCATAAGAATTTTAAGGTGCTTGCTTGCCGTGGACTGGGCAATGCCCAAGGCCTCGTGAATCTCGCAAACACACATTGTCTTTCGCTGGAGTATCTTTACCATCTTCACCCTGTTGGGATCCGACAGGGCCTTCATGACCTTTATGAATTCATCCATAACAGCCCTCCTATATCGCTAAATTGGAATATATTGATTGCGTTTGATGTGTCAAGGGCTTATTTTGAGATAAAGTTTTTAGGGAAGATGGCATTTTGGTAAAGCGAAGGCACAGGAAACAAAAAAGGGCTTTTTGGAAAGCAATTCCCAAAAAGCCCCTGCATTTTCTGGTAGGCACGGGCGGATTTGAACCGCCGACATCTACCGTGTCAGGGTAGCGCTCTCCCCCTGAGCTACGTGCCTTTAAAACGATGCAGGGATTGCGTAGCACCGGCGCAGGGCTGCTGTCAAGCAAATGTTGCCCTTTTGAGGGCGCTTTACCTGCCGGGCTTTTAAAAAATGCAAGGAGCCTTTGCGCCAACCCTTAACAGGCAGGGCGTTTTTGATGGATAACCCAGCCTATTTTATGCTTATGCTTATCTTGCGCTGGGACTGATAAAGGCCTTCCAGAACGCCGGGAAGCTCCTCCACAAAGGCCTTAATTGAGTCGCGCACCCTGTTGTAGTGGGCAAGGGCCTCTTCGCGGCTTTTTGCATTTTTTGCAAGCAGAGGAGGGTCTTCAAAGGGCTTGTGAACGGTTTTTGCCGGAGGCGGGAACATGGGGCAGGTCTTTTGTGCATTGTCGCAAAGGGTTATGGCCCAATCAATGGCTGCCCCGTCAAACTCACTTACATGCTTGCTTTCCTGTTTTGAAATATCAATGCCCATCTTTGCCATTGATTCCACGGCCAGAGGGTCAACGCCATGCGGGGCTGAACCTGCGGAAAATGCCTCGATGGTGTCGCCCTTGAAGTGGCGGGTGAGGCCTTCGGCCATCTGGCTGCGGCAGGAGTTTCCCGTGCAAAGAAAGAGGATTTTAATTTTTTTGCTCATGGTGCCTTTCCTGATTTTGGGGCTGCTCCAAAGAATCCAGCCATTGCGAAATAGTTTCTCTTATTGAAGATAGCACCTTGCGGGTTTTTTCTAGGCACTCTTCCCAGGAGCCGGTAAAGGATGCCGGATCTGCAAAGCTCCATTGCAGCCTCCGGGCAATTCCCGGAAAGATCGGGCATTTGGCCTCATGGCTTGCCTCGCAAACCGTTATAACAAAATCATAGATCCGGCCTTTTTTGTAAAGGTCAAAAACACTTTGGGCCTTGTTTTGGGAAATGTCCAGCCCAGTTTCCGCCATGACCGCAATGGCCAAAGGGTCTATTGATTTCGGCTCAAAGCCTGCGCTTTCCACCTCAAAGCACCCCGCACCCATCTGTTTAAGCAGGGCTTGGGCCATCTGGCTTCTTGCGCTGTTGTGCACACATATAAAAAGGACGCGGATAGGTTTGTCGGCCATAGCTTCTCCTTTGCAGTCTTGTTGCTTGCAGCATAACAGCCAGCTTATTTTGGAGGCCAAATGTTAAGATTTGATTAGCGCCTGCCCCCAAAATGCGGACAGCCCTCCGGTTATGCTGCAAAGCTGCTCTAAAAAAGCCCTTTTTGTTGGCAATGATGGAAGGCAGTTTAAGATTTACAGGCTGCACGGGTTCTTATATTGTGTTGATGTTTTAAGGGGAATATGAGGCAGGCCTTTTTATGGCATTTATGGCATAGCAATAAATGGCTGATTCATATAAGAAATCTGTTTTATCCTGGTGTTTTTACGACTGGGCCAACAGCGCCTTTGCCACCACGGTTATGGCAGCTTTTTTCCCTCCATTTTTCCGGGAACTTGCTCTTGCTGCGGGCGTTGAGGCAGCCACGGCCACGGCCTACTGGGGCTACACGGCATCTGTTGCCATGCTGCTTGTGGCTGTTATGGCTCCCATGCTGGGAGCAATGGCAGACCACACAAGAAGCCGGGTCCGCTCTGTGGGCATATTCACGGCAATCGGGGTTGTTTTTACGGCCAGCTTTGCCTTAATTGCCCCTGGTGCCTGGAAAATGGCGGCCCTGCTTTTTATCGGGGCCAACCTGGGCTTTGCAGGGGCCAACATTTT
>JAGVAW010000195.1 GCA_020060085.1 Desulfobacterales bacterium | reverse complement strand
TGAGGTTTACAAAATAAACCTCGGCCCTTAATGGGCTTTTCATGCCCCAGGGCATTGCAAGAATTTTTGTAAGAACAGGAATGTTGGCGGTTTTAAGGGTGTGGCGGCCAGGCCCAAGGGCATCGTAAGCCTTGCCCTGGTAGAAGAAAACCGCTGCCTGACTTTCGCGCACGGTGAGCTGCGCCCCGAATTTTATCTCCCCGGAGCCTTTTTGGGGAATCCGGTGGACCATCTCCTGGCCCGTGGCATCAAACCACTCGATAACTTCAAGCAGAACAAGATTATCCATTCCCATGGCGTTTCCTTTAAAAAAACACGCAAAGGTTTGAACAACAAAAAAATCAGGCAAAAAAAAAGACGAAGCGCTCCAAACAAGGACCGATGCAGATACGCATCAGGTGTTATATCACCCGCCGTGCTTTAAGGGCAAGTTGAGTGTGGATTCCAAAAAATAAAAGCCGCCCCCTTCCCTTAAAAAAAGCAGCGCGACAGGAGACAAAAAGGCGGCAAGGGAAAATACCGGAACAAAGTTAAAACCTGAAAAAGGCCCGAAGCCGGAAAAAGCCGGGAGCAAGGGCCTTGTTTTTTTCAGTAATTCACCTCGTCCCAGCGATCTTCGGCCCGGCGCAGATACTGGGCAAATTCCGGGTCATCCTTTTCAATACGCAATGCGGTCTGACGCCAGGTTTCCGCAGCGCTGTAAAAACCCTTTTGCTTTATAAGGGCCTCCACATACAAAAAAAGCTCATCTCTTTCCATCTCGCTTACTTCACGCATAAAAAGGCCTTTCATATTTAAAGCTAAAATTTATCCCTTTGGATTATCTTCTTTATAATCAAGGGCTTTTCTTGCAGCATCACGCACCCTGGCATCCTTGTCCTTCACCAGCTTTTCAAGCACGCGGAGGGCATTTTCATCCGCAATTTTGGCCAGCGCCCAGGCAGCGGCAGAGCGCAGATAAGGGCTGTTCTGCTTTTTGAATATCCAAAAACCCTTGGGCAATACAATTTTTGCCAGGGCCTCCACACCGGAGGCAAGGCCCATCTGCCCTATGGCCGAACAGGCGGCAGCCCGGACTTTTTCATTTTTGGATTCAACAATCAGGGCCACAAGGCCCTCGGCTGATTCTGGAAAATTGAGCCGGGCAAGGGTTCTCACTGCGCCAAGAACCACAGTTTCATCTTCATGGCCCAGATAGCCCAGCACCAGCTTTGCAGAAGCCTTGCCGCCCAGGCGCTCGGCCAGAGCAAAGCCTGCCTGGCGCACGGGCGCGCTGCTGTCCTCAATGGCAAAGGCCATTTCCGGGGCAAGGTCCCTTGTTATGGAATCCGCCACCTCAAGCAGGCGGACCCGCTCTTCGGGCTGTGGCAGGGAAACAATATCCTCCTTGAAGCGGGCCACTGCCTCCTGGCCGCCTTTAACCAGAAAGGATGCAGCCACCTGACGCGCCCTCAAGTCATCTGTTGTGCGGAGAATGTCCAGAAAGGCCTCTGCCGCAGATTGCCCAAGGCTGGCAAGAAAGCTCACCACAGCCCCGCGCCGGGCCTCGTCAGCATTCACAACATCTTGCGCCACAAGCCTTTGTATGCCGGTTGGCAGGGAAAGGTCAACAGCATCGGCAAGCTTGTCTTTGGCAGCAGTCAAATCATCCTTTATTGCGGAAAGCCTGCCCATGATGGGCGAGGCCTTTTCATAAGCCCCCAGGCGCACCAGGTTGAAACCCGACTCCCTGGCCGCACCGGCAAGCAGTGAGAGCGGCTTGAAATCTTTTTCATCGGACGCGAAGTGGAGCACTTTTTCTGAAAGCATTTGGGCAAACTCAATGCTTGCCCCAAGCTCGGACATTTGAGAAAGGGATTCAAAGGCCAGGCCCAGCGCCTGCCTTTCCTTCTCATCTGCCCCTGCATAAAGGCTTGCAAGTCTGTCCAGGCTGGCAAGAGCGTCTTTCATGTTGCCGCCAAGCACAGCCTCGCGAATGGCCCGCACAAGGGCGTCCGGAGAAATTTCCTCAACCTCCGGCTGATCATCCAGGGCCTTTGCCAATTCCTCGGCAGCAGCATCCGCATGCAAATCGCCTGTTGGATGTCCGGTCTGTTGCAGGGGAACTTCCACCTGCAAGGCAAAACCCTCATCCTGGGGCTGCTGCTCCTCTTGAGCATCGGCCTTGAACTGGGTTTGCGCCACAGCATAAACGGATTCGTTTAACTGTATGCCCTGCATGCCGCTGTCTGCGGCCACCTTGAGCCAGTAGCCGGCATCAATATCGCAGCGGGGAATGTTTTTCATGGCCGAGAAAAAAGCCACAAAATCCGCCTTGGATGCCTTTGGATAAAAGGTGATGCTGTTAAGGCCCAAGCTGGAAAGAAAGCGCAGAAAGCCTTCGCTTATTTTCTCGAATTCCTTGGCCTCTGTCCGCACCCCGTTAATGAGAAGGGCATCCCCAACCTGGGCAAGGGAAAGAACATCATGAAGCGAAAAAAAGGCCTCCAGGGTTGCGGAAACCTGGTCAATGGCCACTGCTGCCACCGGCCCGTCCGGCGGGTAGAGCTTCATTTTGCTTGCAGCGCCAAGAAAGTGCCGCACCACATTGGCAGCAAGGCGAAGCTCCTGCTCGCCAAGGTCTGACTGGTCGCCCGTTTCCGGCGTCAAGGCGGCAGGAGCAGGGGCAACCCCCTGCTTTAGGGCATAGCGCACCTGGCGAAGCATGACATGGCTAAAGCCCTCATCCCTCATAAGCCTTATCCAGAAGCCGTCTTTTATCTGCTTGCGGTCAACCTTGCTCAACACCTCTATCATTTTAAAAAGCTCTTCGCGGGAGAGGCCCTGCTTCAAAACAATGCCCTTGAGTTCCAGGCGCTTGAAAAGGGTGGAAAAGGTGTCGGCAGTTGAGCGCCACTCGTCTGTGTGCACCTCCTGGCTGTTGGTGAAAAATATTTCCTCTTCCATATAGAGATGAATACGCGAGTTGCGGGAAAGGATTTGGCCCACAGTCTCAAAAAGTCGGTCCACAGCCTTGGCAGTGAGATCCGAGCCTGTGGGGTAAAGCTTTGTGTTGCGAAGGGCAATGAGGAAGAACCTTACCAGATCCGGAATCCTGAGCATGGAAGCATCGTCTAAAGGCTCATCCTCGTCAAGAATGTCCGGGCCTTCTCCGCTGTAAAGGGCTGCCTCCCTGGAGTCGAAAACCAAGGAATTGTGCCGGGCCTGGATTTGCTCGTATTTACCGGCCTTTTCCAGGTTGGCCGAGCGCTGGAAGTGAAAGGCCAGAATTGCCGCCGAGGGGATGAGGCCCTCCTGGTGAAGGCTTTCCTGGTAGTTTCCTATGCGCTCGTGCAGGGCTTCAAGGTGCTGGGAGCCGATTCCGCCGTAAACCAGTTTGGCCACCTGGGATCCCAAAATGCGGACCTTTTCGTCATCCTGCACAAACTCCATGCTCACCAGGCCCTGCTCCACAGCCTTGTCCAGAAACTCAAGAACCCTTGCCTCCCTCTGCTCGGATGTTCCTGTAAGAACGCTCAAACTCACATTTTCGCCATAGGCTGAAACCGTATCCAGAACTGCCCTGCTCTCCGCATCCAGGCTGGCAACTTTCTGTGAGACAATTTCTTCAATGGAGCGAGGCAGATAACCCTGCTCCGGTGCCTGCACAATCCAGGAGCCGGACTTTCGGCTTATCTTCCTGTCCTGGACTAGCTTTTGAATTATTTCTGAAAGAAATAAGGGGTTTCCCTGGCTTGCATCCGACAACTCCCTGGCCATACCCTCCGGAAGCTTTGCATCGGAAAAAATGGAGGAGATATGCTCCTCCACATCCTGCTCGGTCAAAGGCGTAAGCCGGATTTTGCCTATGGAAAGCTCTTCGGTATAGGCAGCCCTGAACCGCTCCACAGGCGTCAGCTCCTCTTCTGCGGATTGGCGGGGGTCTGCCGTGGCACCGCACAGAAACACCGGGGACTTGCTCTTGAGAAGAAGGCTGCGGAACAGAAGCAGGGTCGCTTCATCCACAAGGTGAAGGTCATCCACCAGAATGACCAGTGGCTTTTCATCCACAAGCCTGGGGAAGAGGCGCAAAAAGGTGGTGAAAATCATTTCGCGGACAAAGGCCTCGTCCGCTGCCTGGGGCAGCTCGCCGCCCACAAGCTGGGGCAGGACAAAACCCAAGGCCTCCTCCTCTTCAGGAGAAAGGCCTTTTAAAATTTCCACGCCCTTGTCCGCCTGCCGGTTCAGCAGACCTAAAAGTATGTCCGTGGCCAGATAATAAGGCCGGAAAAGCTCCGATGCGCGGCCCGCCACCTTGACCCGGTTTAAAGATGTCTTGCCTATGGTGCGGTCTATGGACTCCAGAAAGGTGGATTTGCCCATACCCGGCGCGCCTTCCACAATGACAAACTGGCTCTGGCGCTGGATGAACTTGCGCAAAAAGCCCACAATCTGTGCAAGCTGGCCCTTTCTTCCGGAGGTGCTTACCCCGCTTCTGGACAAAAGGGCTTCCTTGGCCTGGGCTGTGGCCGGATCCGTATCCGAGGCGTCCACAACACGGTTCCTTCCCGTGTTTTTTGCATGATACAGGGCTTCATCCGCCCTCTGGATAAGGCTTCTGGCGTCCGAAGCATCGTGGGGTGCGGTGGCGACTCCCATGCTCAAGGTGCATCGGACATCTCCGGCTTTTTCATCGTGATAGCATGGCTGGGAATGAACCAGATCCAGAAGATTCTGGGCAACGGCAAGGGACTGGGCCTTGCCTGCACCGTGGAGGAGAATCATGAACTCATCGCCGGCATAGCGCACGGGTATGCCGGCATCGCCAGCCGCACGGGCAAGCAGCCCTGCAATGTAAACAAGCGCCTGGTCCCCTGCCTGATGCCCGTAGGTGTCGTTGATGTCCTTGAACTTGTCCAGGTCGATCATGATGAGCG
Source organism: Desulfobacterales bacterium (assembly GCA_020060085.1). GTDB lineage: Bacteria > Desulfobacterota > Desulfobacteria > Desulfobacterales > Desulfatibacillaceae > JAGVAW01. The sequence continues at coordinate 9,539 of JAGVAW010000195.1, read as the reverse complement.
ACACGGGATTTTTAGCAAGGGAGGACCAGTCCACCTTGAATTCAAAATAGTTTCCCAAAAAACGGCGGTTGTGTATGCCGGTCAGCTCATCCTCAAAAATGAGCCGGGATGGGTCCTTACCCATTTTTTTCAATAATTCGAGAATCTCGGCCTGCTCCACGACACCACCCCCGTTACCTGACCTTAACTCTTTAAAAAATATTTGTCCTGCACTTGCTGCCCTGCAATTATTTGTTATATCATAGCCACACAATATGCTTTCGTAAAGTCGGTAATTTCAAACCGCAGGCCGCATTTGCAAAAAAAACCTCAAATCCTTTGATAACACCGAAAACAAGTTCTTCCGTAAAATTGCTTGCATCAGGAAGCATATATGTAGTATTTGGATATGTTATGGGAAGTGTGTTCCGGCAGCAGATTTCTCTCCTACTTTCGGAAAAAGCAAAAGAAGGGTTACAATGACAGCAAAAAGGTTTTTTCGTATTGTCATGATTATGGCGTTTCTGGCCATTTGTCTGCCCGGAGCAGCGCAGGCCATTTCCATCACAGGTCCGGCCAACATCACTCAAAGTTACACGGGGACATATACCGCCCAGAATTCTCTTGCAGCCAACTACGACTGGACCTTCAGGGATGCCCAGGGCAATGACAAGGGCACTATCACACCCGACCCCGGCAACCCCAACAGGGTTATCTGGCAGGCTCCGGCAATTGATGACGGCGGAAATGAACCCATGCAGATAACAGCAAGGGTCACGGAGCTTGCCCTGCCCCCCGGAACGGCAACTTTCCAAATCCAGGTTTACAGGACACCGAAAATCATAAATAAGGAAAGCATTCCTGAAGTCCTTCAACCCGGCGAGTCCACAACAAACAAATACGGCGGCTATTCCATTCAGTCATCCGGCGGCTTCATAGGGCCATACAATCCCAACACCTATCCTAATGACAAGCCTTTTTGGGAATTTATCGGCCCGGCCTACCCCAACGGAATTTCTGGCGGTCAGCAGACCGTTACAACTTTCACGGCCCCTTCACAGGGCGTTTTTGCAGGCAGCTACACAATCACCGTGCAATCGTGGGTACGGGATACCGGAACAGGCACAGGCATGGTCCAGGGAAACGATTCCATATCTATTCTGGTGCCCGCAGCAATTGAAAAAGGCCCGATAAGGGTCATGGAGAGCCGCAACACGGGAAGCGCAGGAGCAATTGACTACACAATTGTAGGAATGCCTGACAACATAACCTACACCATGAGGCTAATGGGCGGCCTTGGGAACGATGCAGTGGATGTTACCGGGCATCCGGATTTCGGCAATGTTGTTCCCCAGGCCGCTCCTTCAAACGGAGGGGTTTACACATTCACCTACACCCCGCCCGATACAGCCAGCCAGACAAGGGCTTTTTACATTGTGGCCGAGCCAAGCAACACAGCAAGCGACCCAAGATGGGGAGAGATTTACCGCCCCAGGCCCCACGGCCCCATGATGGTCCTAAGGACCTCCTGCGTGTCCGGAACCTTGAGGGACCGCAACACAAGAGCTCCCATTGTCGGAGCAAGGGTTTCACTCATTGAACCCCACACCCATATCCGCAGCGTTGTAACAGATGCAAACGGGCATTTTTCCTTCAATGTCCTGCCCCTGCACAATCGTTACGAATTCTGGGCGCAGGCCCCCGGCTACCAGACGGCTGTTTTCTCCCAGGCTCAGGCATTCCATAGTGCAGACATTTGCGATCCGGCCAGAGCGGATATTACAATGGCCCCCATCCAGAATAACAATGCCTTTATCTCCGGAACCATAAGCGACATAAACGGCAACCCCATGGGCGCGGATGAGGCGGTTACGGTAACCCTGGTTCACTCCTGGACAGATGCAGGCGAGCCGCGCATGGATTTTGTTGGAGAAGTGAGGACTGCTGGCGGCAACTATTATCTGGGACTGGAAAATGTCCCCCAGAATGCACCCAATCCGGGTGTTCACGATTATTATCTCATTGCCTACCGCCCCGGTTTTTGGGTAGCTCAAGCCTTGCCGCCAGCGGGGTTTCCCTATCCTAACACCAATTTGCAGCTTACCAGCCAGTTCGACCTCACAAATTACGGGCTGGAGAACATACCCCCTGCTGTGCCGAAGAATTTTCTCTCAAGCCCTTCCCAAAACGCCGTCACAGTTCCCCTTACCGGCGGTTTTTCCCTAACAGCCATGGCCCCTGGGCCAAACAACATAGGCACACAGCCTGCTGGCTTTTACGACAGGCTTTCTGCTGGCATCGCAGTTGAAAAACTGACTCAGCCGCAGCCAGGCGCGGAAATATGGAATGATGCCAAGGCGAACCCCGAAAAATTTGAAGATCGGGAAGATTACAGCAAGTACACACCCACAATAATGTATATGGATGTTCTTGATATTCAAAACTCCGGCAATGACAAGCTATATACCCAAAATCGCGGTGCCAGGGTAACGCTGCCCATAGATCTTACTGTGGTGAACATCAATGACCTGGAAAGCGAAAAACACTGGGTATATACATACCAGAGCAAACAACTCGATGCCATCTGGGTTTGCAATGCAGAGCAAGTGCCTGCCAGGGACATCATAAGTATTGATTATCTGGGAGACGGGTTCATTGGATGGGTAACCTTCAAGGTTAACCGGGGATCATGGTTTGGCGTGGGCGTGCCATGCAGGGACCCGCATGATGATGTTGAGGGATTCAAATATCCCGAATTTGACCGCTATGAGATATTCGGCTGTTTTATCCGCCAGCTCATAATGAAAAACAGCCTCCAATAAAGCTGTTTTATAAATGCCCGAAAGCACAAGGCCGCTGCCTGTTTCAAGGCAGCGGCTTTTTTTACGGAACAATTTTGCGCCAGAAAATTTATTCGCCTTTTAGAATCCCTGAAAAATACTCCACGGTTTTTTTCAGGCCATCCTCCAGGGGCACCAAAGGCTCCCATCCAAGCAGTTTTTTTGCCATATCTATGGCCGGCCGCCGTCTTTTGGGGTCATCCTGGGGAAGGGGCATAAAGCAAAGGGTCGAATCCGAGTCGGTGAAGCGCAGAACCAACCTGGCCAGCTCCTGTATGGTAAACTCGCCTGGGTTGCCCAGATTTACCGGCCCTGTAATGGAGTCATCCGATTCCATGAGCCGGATAAGGCCCTCCACAAGGTCATCCACAAAACAAAAGGAGCGGGTCTGGGAGCCATCGCCGTAAATGGTTATGGGCTGCCCGGTAAGGGCCTGCACAATGAAGTTGGACACCACCCTTCCATCTTTGGAATCCATCCTTGGGCCGTATGTGTTGAAAATGCGCGCCACCTTTATTTTAAGGCCGTGCTGCCTGAAGTAGTCAAAGAAAAGGCTTTCCGCCACCCGCTTGCCCTCGTCATAACAGGCCCTCGGTCCAATGCAGTTTACAGCGCCTCGGTAGGATTCAGCCTGGGGATGGGTTTCCGGGTCACCGTAAACCTCGGATGTTGAAGCCTGGAGAATTCTGGCTCCCAACTTAAGGGCCAAATCCAGCATATTCATGCTGCCGATCACATTGGTCCTGGTGGTGCGGATAGGATCTTCCTGATAATGAACTGGAGATGCCGGGCAGGCAAGATTGTAAATCTGATGAGCCTCCCAAAAAAAAGGCTGGGTTATGTCGTGGCGCAGAACATCAAAATCAGGGTTATCTGCCAGATGAAGAATGTTTTTTTCGCTGCCCGTATGAAAATTGTCCACACAGAGAACCTTTGCCCCCTTCTCCAGAAGCCGCCCGCAAAGATGCGACCCCACAAAACCCGCCCCGCCCGTTACCAGTATCCGCTTTTTATGGTGCATGATTATTCCTTCGCCTTCTTTGGGCAAATCCTTTATATGGCCTTTCATGGACTAAATAAAACCTAACCGTTCCGGGCAGCCTCAATGTTTTCCAAAAGGGCCTCCAGTCGCAGAAAAGCAGCGGATTCTGAATACTTGCGCGAATCAGCATGATCCACATCAATCATGACGCAAGGAATGTCATACTTTTTCTCCACAGCCATTTTCTCGTCAAGCTGCATAAGTGAAAACACCTTGCAGCTCCGGTTGCTGGCAAATACAACCCCGTCTATGCCAAGCTTTTCAATGGCCCTGCCCAAAGCTTTTTCCCGCAGGGTCAGGCCGTAGGGGCATACCGTGTTGTTCTGGGTGCGGGCCAGGTAGAAAAGAGGGTCATCCCCTTTTTTGTAGGGATAAAGCTCATGCCCGCCTTCAAGGGACCCGAAACAGGATGTATAGGGGGCGGCCACAATGTTGGCCCCCATTTCCGCCAGGCGTTTTGACATGGCCCTTAACTGGTGCCAGGGCGCGATGTTGTCCCACAAAAGGCGGAATTTTTCGTTGGGAACTGGAAAATCGCCGTCCTCCACCCTTTTTTGGGTCTCATCAGCCAGCATTTTGTAATGGGCCGCAAACTGGGGTGTACCCCGCAGGGTCAAAAATGGGGCCATCTGCACAAAGGAATCAAAGACCGTAATTCCCGAAGGCCTGTGCTTTGCAAACTCCAAAAATCGCTTCCAGTGGGCAAGGCCATCTTGGGTGTACTCCATGGCCTGGTGCACTTTTTCCATGTCAAAATCCTGGCCGGAGAGGCGCTCTATTTCGCTTATGAGGCCCTTGAACTGCTCCACAATGTAAAGGGTGTCGCTTGGCTTTTGGGAGCCGTAGCAAAATGGTACATCCAAAATAAAATGGGGTACATTCCATTCCCTGCGATAAACATCAAACCACTTTACCAGCAAAGAGCAGTTGTTGTTATCGGAAACCACCAGATTAGGACGCCCCAGCCCCATGGTGGGCGAATCCTTTCCATTGTCAAAGGCTGTGCCTATATCAATGCGCGCATAGCTGCACAAATCCATTGAGTAGCCCAGCTTCTCGGCCTTCTCGCACTGGAGGGCGCCCACACCCCTGCCTGCGCTCATAGCTGCATGGCTTTCGGGAACCGCATAAACCACATTGTCAAAACCCGCAAAAATTTCGGCAGGAACTATAATGGCTATCCAGACCACAAAAGCGCCATTTGCGGCGCGGGTGTGAAAATCCATGTAACCATCGCGCATTATCTGGGTAAGATTGGCAAAGGCCGGAGACTTTCTACGACTCATGGCATTCTCCTTAAAAAACAGTCCTGACTATTGGGCCAGGGTTTCTGCAAATGCCTCAATCCTCGTTGCGTGCTGGGCCACATTGGAAAGGTCGTCAAGGCCAAACTCCAGCAAAAGTGCGGCAATGCCCTGGTTTTTAAAAAACTTTTCCAGATATGGAAACTCGAAATATTCATACTCGCAGAACTTTTCACCTATAAAAACAATGGCCTTTGCCCCCCTTTGCCTGGCAAGCTCAAGCAGGGCCGCAGGTCTTCTATCTGCCGTGGGTAGCAGGGTGGAGCAGGGAAAATGGTTCGAGTAGAAATCCGCATAAAACTCTGCGGCATCGGCAAGCTTGGGGCTGCGCGCCCAGGTTCGCCAGAGAGGGGCAAGATCATTGCCGCACACAAATAGTCCGGCTTCCTCCATCACCTTCAAAAACGCAGGCGGGGGCGGCATTATGCCGCTCAGAATTACGGGAACCGCATTTTTTGGGGCCAAGTTGCCGTCAGCATCCCCTAACAGGGCCTTTCCGGCTGCCAGACTCTCCTCCACAGGAAGAAAGGCAGCCTCCAGGGCAAAGCGGACAAGCTGCTCAAAGGGCAGGTTCCCTTTACCGCTGGCAATGTCAAGCTCCCGGCCTATGGCTCGCCACTCATTGTAAATTGAGGCACTCTGCAAAAAGCTCTCCGTGCTGTAAGGGATAGTGACCAGAGCCTCAAGCTCGCTGATGCACTGCTTTATGTTGCGCGTAAAATAGCTTTTTGTTTCTGGCCGTTGCATTGAAATTGCCGGAACATGAAGGAAAAAGCGGCTTATGCTTCCTCCCTGCTCCGCCACTCCGGCTTCAAGTACTTCGGGCAGATTTCTCAAGGTGTCGCAGGCATTGTATGCAAAAAGGGCATCCAGGCTTTTGCCTGCATCCCAAAGCACCAGTTGGGACAGCCTTCTGCCCACAGCGCACACAAAGTTCTGTACCCTTTCATCGGCAAGGACAAGCTTGTTTGAGCCGCCCCCAAGACCCCACAGCACAACAGGGCTTATGCCCATGCTGTGAAGCAGCTCCTGGGGGGGATAAAGAGGAAAGCAGCCTGCAACAGGCCGCCCTCTGTCTTTCAACTTTTTTAAGGCAGGCACAATATCCCCGCCCCAAAGCGTGTGCATGAAAAACTCCTCTTTAAGAGGGGCCTAAAAGACTGCACCGGGAAAATCGTCATGAAGTTATCCGGCATTATGCAGCCACTATGCAGCCGGAGCAGAAAAATTGCAAGCAAATGGCCTTCCGATTCAGTTCCTTTAAACCGGCAGCCAAATGGATATCAATAGCAGACTGCCTGTCCGGACAATAAAAGCAGCTTTCTTAAAAGCTTCTCTTTTGCTAATTAAAATTAACTGGGCTTTGTTTGACGAGTCAGGTTTTCAACCAAAACCTTCTTCTTTCTATCGGAGCGCACCATGCGCCTTAAACCTTCAACCCTTGTCCGGGCAGGGCTTGCCTGTGCCTTTCTTGTTCTTCTGCCCAATATGCTTCTGGCAGCTCAGCCTGGGATTTCATTAAATTCGCTTGGGGTTTTCGGAGGGCTTTTTGCAGGCCTTGCGGTTTTTTTGCTGGGCATAGAGATGGTTGCGGAAAATATGCGCAAATCCGCCGGAAACAGTATGCGCGATTTTCTTCACGCTGTAACCAAAAACCGCATTTTCGGAACCTTTGGCGGAGTGGTGGTAACGGTTCTCATGCAAAGCTCCAGCGCCACCACCGTTCTTGTGGTCAGCTTTGCCCAGGCGCATCTGATGAGTGCAGTTCAGTCCGTGAGCGTTATCATAGGCTCAAATATAGGCAGTTGCGTCACAACCCAGCTCATTGCCTTTAAAATGACTGATTACAGCCTTTTTATTGTGGCCGCAGGTTTTTTTATCCGTACGGTGAGCAAGGAGCGCAGGATCAAGTGGATAGGTTACGGCATTGTCGGGGTGGGCTTTATTTTTCTGGGCATGGGTGTGATGTCTTCCGCAATGGAGCCTTTGCGCCAGGAGCCCTGGTTCATGAACCTGATAGTCAGTTTAGGCGGCCAACCGCTATTGGGAATGCTAGCAGGCACGGTTCTTACAGCACTCATCCAGTCCAGCGCAGCCTTTGCCGGAATTGTGATAGCCCTTGCCCAGCAGGGCCTCATCAGCCTTGATGCTGCCATTCCCCTTATCTTGGGGGCCAACATAGGCACCTGCATAACAGCCTACCTTGCAAGCCTTCAGGCCTCGCGGGAGGCTAAGCGGGTGGCCTTTATCCACACCTTTTTCAATGTTGCGGGTGTGGGGGTCTTCTTTCTGTTCATCCCCCAGCTTGCAGCACTGGTGCAGGCCATACCCGGTTCAGCAGACCCGGCAATGGCCCTGCCCCGGCAGATTGCCAATGCGCACACAATTTTCAACATAGTCGCGGCCATGCTCTTTTTGCCATTCACAAGGCAGATAGCCGCCCTTGCCAACATAGTGCTGCCGGTCACTGCCGCGGAATTTAGCGAAATTGTAAAACCCAAGTATCTGGACTGGAACCTCATGCACACCCCTGCCCTGGCTGTCGAGCGGGTGCGCCTGGAGATGATCTACATAGCCGAGCTTGTGGAAGCCATGATTCAGGGCACTTTCAACGGATTTGTTCACAATGATGCTAAGCTCATTGCAAGGGTGGTGGAGGCGGATGACAATGTTGACAGGCTTATTGCAGAGGCAAACCGCTATCTTTCTTTTGTTATGCAAAAGCCCTTGAACGAGCAGCAGACAGTAGAGGCCCGTATGCTGGCGTCCATAATTTCGGATCTGGACCATCTGGCCGATCTTTTAGAAACCATGACAAGCCGCATTGCTTTGAGAAGGATTGAGGAAAAGATATGGTTTTCAGACCCTGGAATTGAGGAGCTGCAAAAGCTTTTTGACGGGCTTTTAGAGGCTTTCAAAGCTTCGGTTGAATTTATTGCCCAGCCGGATTTGACCAATCTGCCCAAATTGCGTCAGACCAAGCAGATGCTGCGGGAAAGGGCCGAAGAATCCAGGGTCATCCACTATCAGCGCATGGCAAAAGGGGTGAAGGACAGTATTGCCTCCCACCAGATGCACCTTGATGTGCTAAACCAGCTCCGCCTCATGGATATGCACATCCAGTCCATGACAGATCATGCGGTGGACTACCTTGAATACAAAAAAAGGCAGTAAAGGCCTATACAGCCATGCCATAACACCTTGCTTTTTAAAGAAAAGTCAAACACTAAAAAGCTGATAACCTCATTTTTATTGGCATTGGCTGCAAACAGCAATCACAGAGCAAAAGGCCGTAAAGTCCTGCCCGGCCACAAAGCCCATCTTCGGATTGACCGTCCACGCTGCGGTGAAGGATTTTCTGTCCGCTGTCCAGAGCCAGTCGGGCAGATTGCCGAAAATTTCCGGCAGGCACCTGTCTTTATCTGACGGCCTTGGCTCAAGAATACTGACAGCCTCTTCCACGGTAGGAAGCCGCCAGTCATTAAAACCCAGCCGCCCCTGTCTGTTCAAATCCACCACATAGGCTTTTGCCCTTTGCCATGAAAGGGGGTAATCCGTGCATTGAGCCTGCCAGACAAGGCCGGTATTTTTGTCCAAAACCCTCTTCCCATCCGTTTTTAGATTCTGCGCCGGGCTGCCAAGGGGCTGCCACAATATGTCCAGGCCAAAAAAGCTTTGGGCCTTATTGGCAGGCACCTTGACAGGGGCAGAGCGCAGGGGGTTGACCGCCTTTTGTTGCAGAGCCGGAATCGAACCGGCATCCAGACGGCAGGCAGTTTCCCGGCCTTGTTCAAGCTTTTTCCTTACCCGGCGCAGCTCTTCAAGCATCTGCCTTGCAGATTCAAAGCGCCTGGCAGGATCAACATCCGTGGCCCTTGCCACAAGGGCCTCCAAATCCGGGTCCGGGTCTTGAACAAGGCTGGAAAGGGCAAAACCACCCGGTTCTGCCAAAGCGCCGGTAAGCATACGAAAAAGCATCACGCCAACAGAATAGATGTCCGATTGCGCTGTGGCTGCATCCGGGTTTATTTCCTGCTCCGGCGCAGCATAATAGGGAGAGCCGACATGAAGGTTTTCCGGCTGCCGGAATTTTTCGCCGGGGCGCTGAAAAAGGCCCAAATCGCCTATCTTGGCAATGCCGTTATGGGTGACAAGAATATTGGCAGGCTTTATGTCGCGGTGGACTATTTTAAAATCGTGCAGGCAGCAAAGACCGGAAAGCACCTGCCCGCACCAGGAAAGGGCCACAAGGGGCAGCATGGTACGGGATTTGGCAAGGGGGTCGCCACCTGCCCCCATAAGCAGGCCCAGGCTTACAGGATGATACTCCATTAGAATGAAGGGCCTGCCCTGGTGCTCATCAAAATCAATCGC
>JAGVAW010000290.1 GCA_020060085.1 Desulfobacterales bacterium | reverse complement strand
ATTCAAGCAAATATCCCATGGCCACCCTTGATGATTTTAGGAAAACCCGTTTCATTGTGTGGTACGGCCCCATGGAGGCTGCCCTGTTTAAGGCCTTTGGCGCAAGCGCCTACCCGGTGAATGTGCCGGAACTGGCCACAGCCGTGCGCCAGGGCGTGGCAGATGGAGCCATTGGCCCGGCAGTGTGGGTGGTGGGCGCGCAGCTTTACAGCAAGCTTAGCTTTGTCAATCCCATCCGCATCCGTTATTCCCCTGCAAGCATAATTTTAACCATGGATGCATGGAACTCCCTGCCGGAGGCATACCGCCAGGACTTTTACCAGCAGCGCCTGGAGCTTGGATGGCGCTATGCCAATCTGGTGCGCCAGGACAATGAGAAATTTTTAAATGCCATGCTCCAGTATGGCGTCAAGAAAACCGTGATGAAGCAGCAAGATTACGAGGCCATAAAAGCCAAGGCAATGGAAGTATGGCCCGTTGTTACCGGCGATTTGTTCCCCAAGGCTGTTCTGGATGAAATTACCGGACACCTTGAGGATTTTCGGGCAGGCAAGCGCCTTACTCTGGAGCATTTGCTCAAGCTCTCAAAAATACCTGACAGCGATGCCGCCAATCCCGAATTTATTGAGCGCATAAAGGAAATGGTAAGGGAAAGCATGGCAGTCTATGGCCATGATCCTGCGGGTCTGCTTGATGCAGGCTCCATCTCAAACTGAATAAATGTGCGTCCCGGCCTCGAATCCTAAAACTGTCCAATCGGCCCAACAGGCCTTGAATACAGGCAAAAAATGACATTCACCCCTGTTATTGCAGGCCTGGCCCAGTACACCCAGTCCAGGCAGGCCCCAAACCCCCTGGACCCATTGGGGCTGATGGCCCTCACCTCCCGCGCCGCCATTGAAGACTCCGGTTGCGCCAGACTGCTCAAAGCCATTGACGCTGTTTTTGTGGCCAACATAGTTTCCTGGACCTACGGCGATGTCTGCAAGCAGCTTGCCCAAAACCTGGGCATAAACTCCAAAGACAACCGCTATTCCTCCATTGGCGGCAACACGCCCCAGAAATTTGTAAACGAGGCGGCGCTTGCCATTGAAACAGGAAAGGCAAAGGCTGTTCTCATAACCGGTGCAGAGGCCGCCTATGCCCTTCGCCGGGCAGACAAGGGGCAGATATCGCTCACCTGGCCGCCAAAAACCGAGCCGCTTTATTATTGGGATGAAGAAAAGCCGGGTTTCACCGACACGGAAGCCGTTTACGAGGTCTTTGCCCCCTCCCTTGCCTATGCCTACCTGGAAAACGCCCTGCGGGCCGCAAAAAACAGAGGCCTGGCCGAGCATGAGAAGCTCATGGGCAATATCTGCGAGCGTTTGAGTAAAATTGCCTCCGCAAATCCTTATTCCTGGGACAAAACTCCGCACTCGGCAGAAGAGATAACAAGCCCCGGCTCCCAAAACCGCATGATCGGCTACCCCTACACCATGCGCATGAGCGCAAACATCCATGTGGATCAGTCTGCATCCATCATAATAACAAGCAGCCAACTGGCTGATGAGCTTGGCATTGCGGCCTCAAAACTGGTATTCCCCACAGGCGGGGCCACCCTTGAAAACATCTGGTTTGTAACCCAAAGACCCACCCTGCATGATGCCCCGGCCCTTAAAGAGGCTGCAAGGCTCGCCCTGGAGCAGTCCGGCGCAAAAATAGAGGAAATTTCCTTTTTTGATTTTTACAGTTGCTTTCCCTGGGCAGTGGAAGCAGCATGGGATGCGCTTTTGCTTAAAGAAGACGATCCTCGGCCCATATCTGTCACCGGCGGCCTGCCCTACTTCGGCGGCCCTGGAAGCAACTACAGCCTTCACGCCATCTGCGCGGCAGCAGAAAAAATCCGCGAAAACCCGCAGCACAAAGCCCTTGTAACTGCGCTTGGCTGGTACAACACCAAGTGGTCCGTGGGGGTTTACGGCGCAAAACCCGGCAGGCACCCCTTTGTCGAGGTCAACACCGGGCCGATTCAGCAGCAGCTTTTAAAGGGCGCTCTTCCAGAGCCGGAGCCTAACCCGACAGGAGCCTTGAAAGTGGAAACCTATGCCATTGTACACGACCAAACCGGCCTGCCCCAAAGGGCCACAGCTATAGGCCGACTTGAAAATGGGCGCAGGGCGCTTGCAAGGGTGAAGGGCGAGCCGGATCTGTTTGCCAGATTGGAGAAAGAAGAGCTGGTGGGCGCAACTGGCAGGGTTTCCCAGGATAAGGAAAGCGGCCTGAACTGGGTTGTGCTTGAAAGATAGACAGTTGCAAACAGGTTTTTGGCGCAAGGGAAAAAAATAAAGCATACTGCAAGGCAACAGAATCCATGCGCTTTTTCTGTGAGGCTAACCAGGAAACAGGGAGCGCACAGTGCTTGAATATTCGCGATACTGCTTTCCGAACTTTTCTTCCAGATACTCCTCCTCCCGCCCGATGAAAAGCCTGAAAAGGATAAAAGCAAAAAGCCCTGTGGTGAGCACAAGCCATGATTGGAAAAGAAAGCCCAGGCCGGGGAAGATAAAAAGGATAAAGGCGCTGTACAGCGGATGGCGCATATAAGCATAAGGGCCATCTTTTAGCAGCAGGCCCTGGGAAAACCCGTCATAAAGGGCTGAAAGGCTCCATATCCAGAGCATAACCCCTGCTCCAAGAAGAAGAAGGCCAGGCACCAAAAAAACAAAGGGAGGCAAAAAATCCATAAGAAAAAGGCCCGGAAAAAGCCGGGTAAGGGCAATGGTCAGGCCCAGCCAGGCCAAAGAGGAAAAAAGAATTTGGCGACCCACCCCCCAGATGCTCATCTTAATGGACATATACTTATTCCTGGTGGAATATTCGGTCAAAATTCCCAATTGTTAAATTATCTGTCAGGCCCAAGCATAAACATTTTCAGCAGTAGAAAAATTTTTTAAACAACCAGGGCCTGCAAAGTTAAAGGGCTTTTCGGGGCTGATCGCCGAACAGGGCCAAATTATTCTACATTAATTAATTTACAGGAAAAATACTGCTGGCGCAAGGCGCAGTCTAAAAATCCCTTTCGTGGCCGGAAAAACCTTTTGGCCGGGCTTTCATCCTGCAAGTTATTTAACGAAATCTGTCTTATCCCGGCTGGCCTGGGGCAAGGCGCATTCCTGTAAGGGGAGGAATCCACCGTCTGCCGTTGTAAGTCCATTTGCCGGGCAGGCCTGTTTTACGGGTCATAACCGGGTGCTTGACCCATTCCATAAGCTCCTGATAGGCACTGTGGACCTTTAAAAAGACTTCATGGCTGCCGTCCAGGTCCGGGTGATGGCGCATGGCCTGGCGGCGGAAGGCTGCCTTTACGGAGGCTTTGGCATTCTTGCCTGCAATCTGGCTGCGGGAAATGGCCAGCACCGTAAGGTGTCTCTGGTTCACCTTTGGAGATTGCGTTGATAAAGGCCGCACCTGCTCGCGCCCCACAATGCCTGTTCTGGCCCTTTCCATGATATGCAGGCAGGCCTGATGGCGGGAATTTCTTTCATTGTGCTCCCTCCACCATTCCCTGCCTAAAATTTCGGTCATGTCCATCAGGTCTTCGGAGGGCTTTCTGTTGAGGGAGCGCTCCCACAAAAAGGTGTAAACAGGGCCATAGCCCCAGATGACCATGTTCAGCACAAGGGTATTTGGGGTGAATGAGAATGTGGCATAGCGAACCCGCAGGGCCTGCAAAAGGCCGGTCAACACGGCAAGCTTGTCCAGCAGGCGCTGGCGGCAGGCCGGAGAGCAGTATTTTCTGCGTCCCAAAAAGGAGGCCTGCCCGCAGGCCGGGCAGACCTTGATCTTGTTACTGGCAGAATGGCTTATGTTCACAAGCGCGTAAGAAGTCATGTTTATAAATTAGGGCATAACAGGCCTGGGCACAATACCCGGAGGCCCCTGGCGGGAGCCTGGAGCACTCCTTAAGGCCTCGTCCTGTTCCCGGCGCAAGGCATCAGCCCTTGCCAAGTGTATCATAGCCTGTTCCGGCCTGTTCAAGTGGTAAAGAAGCACCTGCCCAAGATTGGCATGGGCTGCAATCCAATCGGGCTGCAATTCCAGGGCGCGCTCAAAGCCCTGGGCTGAAAGCTCCCATTTTTCCAGCCTTGCTGCAACAATTCCTATGTTGAACTGTACCACCGGGTTTTCCGGCTCATAGGCCCCTGCTATTCTAAAAGCCCGCAGGGCTTCGGGCAACTTTTCCTGGTGCAGCAGAACATTGGCCACATTGTTGTGGGCCTTGCCGTAGTCGGGCTTGATATTGAGCACCTTGTCATAAACTGATAGGGCCTTTTCGTGTTCGCCCAAAGCTGCGTATGCAACGCCAATATTGAGCAGGGCATTCATGTGGTATGGATATGCCTGTATCACCTTTTCAAGGGCCTCAATTCCAAGCTCGTATTCTCCAAGCTCAATGTATGCCCTGCCCAGATAGCTAAGGGCCTTTTTGCGATGCGGGTCAAGCTTGGCCACCATTTGCGCCCTGTCTCGCACAGCCTCCCACAGGCTCATTCTCTCGGCGGAAGTAACAAGAATATACTGCCTGTCCGCTTCAATCCGCTTGCTTTGAATTCTTGTTGTCATCACAAGGCCGACCAGCAGAAGCGCGGACAGAAAAAAGCCTGCCTGCCAGGGCAGTTGCACCGGCTTTTGGGCTTTTATCTCCCTTTCCCAAAAGGAGGCAATTCCCAGATAAACCATTAGAACAAAAGGAGGGATGGCCCTTTGGAAAGGGAAGCAGAAAAGGGCCATTACAAGGATTCCCAAAACGCCGCCATAAAGCGAAACCGCCAGAATCCGCCTTTTTGGATTTGAGGAATCCTTTATAAGACGCCACGCAGATAAGGTCATGGCCCCAAAAAGCCACGCCAGAAAAGCAAAGCCGATAAAGCCTGTTTCTGCAAATGCCTGAATGTAGTCATTGTGGACATTGGTAAGCTGGGAGTCCTCGGAAAAAATCTTTTCCACCACCGCGCTTCGCACATAGGCCGGATAATGCACCTTGTGGTTGCCCAGCCCCACCCCCAGCCAGAAGTGATCTTTAATCATCACCATGCTGTTTCTGTATATGGCCCAGCGCAATTCCTGGCTAACATCAAAGTTAGTGCGCGGCGGGGTCAGATCAACAAGCGGAAGCTCATCCTCGTCCGGGTCCACCTCCGAGCCGACAGATATCTGCGCCGGCGGGATTGGCTTGACCAGAGCCTTGTGCTCCGGATCAAACTGCTTGTAAAGCTCCTTTAAGGTAACGCTAACCGTTTTCTGTATTGCGCCCACCCGCCAGGTAAAACCGTTAGGCCCCAGGTTCAACGACACAAAAAAAACAAGCAGGCAGGCGGACAGGCATATCCATTTGCCCTTTTTCATGCCAAGGGCCTGGCCGCCCCATTTTGCCAGGGCAAAAAATACAACCCCAAAAAACAGGGTTATGAAAAACATGGCCACCCATCCGGCCCTGGTACCGGTATAAAGCACAAGAACCGTCATAAGGCTTGTGGCCATGCCATAAAGCCAATATTGCCAAGGCTTTTGGCTAACCAGAAAAAAACCGATCCCCAAAGGCAGTGTAAGTATCACAAAATGGACAGCCACATTCTTGTTGGCAAAGGTGGCTGCCGGAACATAGACCTGATGAATATCCCCCAGGAGAGGTAAATAGGCTGCAAGCTCCATAAACTGGAGTATGCCCAAAGCCACCACCAGAAAACCGGAAACAAAGATCACATTGAGGAGAAACAGGGCATCACGCCGGGTTTGAATAAAGGTTGAGGCAAGAAAAAGCGCAAAAAAGCTTGCCAGCCAATGCACCCAGGCGGTCATGCCCTCATAGCGATTGGCAGCCCACAGCAGGCTTATAAGCGACCACAAAAGAAAAAGCGTCAGGGGCAGCCAAAACCTTGTGGGAAAAAAATAAAGCTCCTTTTTTAATGCACCCGAAACAGCCCAGAGCAGCAGGAAGACAATCACCCCGGTCTGGATAAAGGCAGACTGGGGCAGATTGGCAAAGTCGTAAAGGTCCAGGCGGATGAAAAAGGGGGCAAGCCCGGCAAAAAGGGCAAAAAGGTAAAACACAATCCGCGGCAAAAGGCCGATAAAATTGTTTGCCGGAGTTTTGTTGTCATCGCCAGCCCCAATATCTGCCATGGCTTTTTGCACCTGTTTTTCACTCATCTTCAAATGCCCGGCCATTTGGGCAGGAGTCATTTTGCCAGCATTACGAGTTATGAACTTAAGCTTTTTGTTGGAAATCTCCATTTAAGAAAAATCCCCTTGGCAAAAAAACCTTTTTAAATACCTGCAAACCTGCAAACTGGCAAACTGGCAAACTGGCAAACTGGCAAACTGGCAAACTGGCAAACTGGCATATTACTACAACAAAAGGCCAAAAAGCCATAAGCATTGAAAAAGCAAAAAGCCTTGTTTTTAAGTTGGCTTCAAATTACAAGCCAGGGGTGTTGACCAGGCAGGGCGCATCTGCTATGCAGTCTGCCTGCCATAAGGAGGGATGGCCGAGTGGTCGAAGGCGGCGGTCTTGAAAACCGTTGAGCGCAAGCTCCGTGGGTTCGAATCCTACTCCCTCCGCCATTTTTTTGCACTACCATGTTGGATGCCGCCTTTTTTGCCTGCACCTGCCTTTATTTCCTGCTGCAATGAAACTTGGCGCAAAAGGCGCCTAGTAAGCCCCCAGCCATTTTAAGGCCAGGCGCACGCCAAAACCTGTGGCAAGCTTTGGCACCTCGCCACGGGGCGAGGACTCGTTGAAGGCCGTGCCTGCGATGTCAATATGCGCCCAGGGGGTATTCTCCACAAACTCGGCAATAAAGGCTCCGCCGGTAATGGTGCCTGCATAGCCGCGCTTGAATTTGGCAAGGTTACGCAGATCCGCGATGTCGCTTTTCATGGCCTTTTTGTGTTCAGGATAGAGGGGCAGCCGCCACACCCGCTCCGCCACGGCCTCGCCTGCTGCAAAAAGCTCATCGTACAATTGGTCGTTGTTGGAGATGACCCCGGCAACAGTCTCCCCCAGGGCAATGAGGCAGGCCCCGGTGAGGGTTGCAAAGTCCAGAATGCGCTCCGGCGAATAATTTTTTCTGCAATAGGCAACCGCATCAGCCAGCACAAGGCGGCCTTCGGCATCCGTGTTGATTATCTCAACAGTTTTTCCTGCATATGATGGGTAAACATCGCCCGGAAAATAGGCCTTTGCATCCATTGCATTCTGCACTGCACCCACCACACCCACAACATTGACAGCAGGCTTCAAAACGGCAAGGGCCTTCATAATTCCCAGCACAGCCGCTGCCCCTGCCATGTCCATGCGCATGGTCAACATCCCCTCATTGGATTTCAGGTTAAGCCCGCCGGAATCAAAGGTAACACCCTTGCCGATGACAGCAATCTTTTTGGCCTTGGGGCCTGCCCCGGAATATTCCATAACAACAAGGCGGGGGGGATAAATAGACCCCTGGCCCACAGCAGCCATGAGCGAGAGTCCCTCCTTTTGCAGCATTTTTTCATCCAGAACTTTAACCTTGAGGCTGTTGTCAGCCATATCCAGGGCTTCGCGGGCAAGGCGCTCCGGTGTAACCAAATGGGCATTGTCATTTACCAGATCCCTTGCAAAGCAAACAGCATCGCAAACAGTCTGAATGCTTTTGACCTCTGCGGACGCAAGCGCAAACTCAACCAGTTGAAGTTCCTTTATTGAATCGGGTTTTTCGCTTTTGTGCCGGTCAAAGTTATAGGCCCCAAGCAGGGCGCCTTCCAGGCAGGCCTCATGGTTGGCCTTTGTGTCACCAGGGGCATCCGGCCCGAAAAGGCAGATTTTTTTTCTTTTGAGCTTTGCAGCCTTAACCATTGCACGGGCTGCCTGGCTGCGGAGAAGATTTGGGGCAAAATCCGCTTTCTTGCCAAGCCCGGCAATAACAAAGGTCTTGTCCCCGTCATAGCGGATTGCCACTTCATCGTCTGATGCCTCAAAATCCGGCCAGTTTTTTTTCTTTTCATCAAAAACAAAAATAATGTGGGTGTCGGCAGAGGCCTTTTTTGCAAGGGCAAGCTTCATGGGCGTTTTCTCCTGAAGAGGCTTTTAAAAAATGTGAGTTTTCTGGCGGGACCATGCATCCGAAACTCCCCGCCATTTTTACGGCCTATAAAACCCTTCTGTATTGACCTTTTGATTCATGGCCGATAATACTGGCCCATCACAACCCTGTTATCAAGCCTCGTTTTGCGATTGAGGCATTCCTTTTTTAGGATTTTTCACTTTCCGGCGGCTGACAAAGCCTGTTGCCGCCAAGATAAGGAATCTGCCATGACTCCTGACAGCTTGCAAGCCCTGGAAAGACTCCGGGACCCATCCATGCTGCAATGGTATGTGATTCCCCTTTTTGTGCTGGTGATTTACATCTATGTCAGCGAAATGCACAACAAAAACTGGTCTGCGGTTTATCTGGGCCTGGCTTTCTGGGGCGGAGAGTTCATCTGGGAGATGTTCAACGCCTCCATCCTTCACTTTTCGGGTTATGCGCCCCTTTGGGCCACGCCGGGCGGAGGTTCGGCCTTTATTATCTATGTGGGGCTAAACATTGAGATAGCCCTGTTCTTTTCCATTGCCGCCATCATCATCATAAAAAGCCTGCCCCAGGATAAAAATTTGAAAATCGCGGGAATTCCAAACCGCATCGTCATTCCAATCGCCTGGGGCTTTTTCTGCGTGTTTGTGGAGGTCCTGCTCAATTTTGCAGGGCTTTTGACATGGAACTGGGCTTTCTGGAAATGGCCCCACATATGGCTTATTGTTGTGGCCTACTGCACCCCCTGGCTTGCAGTTGCCTGGTGCCACGACAACTTAGATATGCAGGCCAAAAAAAGGGCGGCCCTGCTTTTCCCTGCGGCTGCTGTTGTCTGCCACATTGTTTTTGCCAATATTTTGAAATGGGTGTGATTTGAACGCATACGCCGCCTTCATTTTGTTCTTTCTGCTGGCCGGGTGGCTGGCAGGCCTTGTGGCAGACATTTTAAACCTCAAGTCTGCAAAAACCGGCCTGCCCCGGCAGTTTGAAGATGTGTGGAGCAAAGACGACTACGCAAAAAGCCAGCAATACCTTGCCGCCAACACGCGGTTTTCTGTCATTGTCGGCACCATTGGTCTAGCCTGCCTTATTGTGTTCTGGTTTTTGGGAGGATTTGGCGCGCTGGATGGCCTTGTGCACGCAACAGGAATGGGTGAGATAGCTAATGGCTTGTTATTTATCGGCATTCTTGCAATTTTGAATGCAATGCTTTCGCTGCCTGGAGATATTTACAAGACCTTTGTTATTGAAGAAAAATTCGGATTCAACAAAACAAGCCCCAAAACCTTTGTTATGGACCGCATAAAATCAGCGGCTCTTGGCATAATAATAGGCGCGCCGCTGCTTGCCGGGCTTATCTGGTTTTTCCTGTATGCCGGGCAAAACGCCTGGCTCTATTGCTGGGGCTTTGCCGCAATTCTGATTGTTCTTCTTCAATGGCTCTCCCCTGCCCTAATTCTGCCGCTCTTTTTCAAGTTCAAGCCTTTGGAGGATTCTGCTCTTAAGGAAAAAATTCTTCAATATGCCAAATCTGCGGACTACCCTTTGCAGGATATTTTTGTGGTGGATGGGTCCCGGCGCTCCACCAAGGCCAACGCATTTTTTACCGGCTTTGGCAAGAAGCGCAGAATAGCCCTGTTTGACACCCTTTTGGAAAGGCACCCGCCTGATGAGCTTGTGGCAGTGCTGGCCCACGAGATAGGCCACTGGAAAATGCGCCATGTTCAAAAGGGTATGCTGCTTGCCGTGGCGCATCTGGGTCTTTTGTTTTATCTGTTGTCCCTTTTCCTTTCCTCCCAGGGCTTGTTTGATGCCTTTTTTGTGGAGCAAAAAAGCGTGTATGCAGGCCTTGTGTTCTTTGGCCTGCTCTACACGCCTGTGGAAATGGCTCTTTCTGTTGGAGTAAACGCCCTTTCCCGCTTCCACGAGTATCAGGCAGATGCCTTTGCAGCTCAAACCACCGGCAGGCCGTCAAGCATGGCCCATGCGCTGAAAAGGCTTTCAAAGGGCAACCTGCAAAACCTGACCCCGCATCCCTTTTTTGTGTGGCTGCACCACACCCACCCGCCTGTGCTGGAAAGAATACGGGCCATAAGCCAGACAGGTAAAAGCTAAAAAGGCTGGACGGGCGCAGGCCTTGCTAAATTTTGCTCACCATAAACCTTATGATGCGCTCCAGGGCCTTGGTGTAGGGGGGCCGGAGCAAAAACTGGGCATTTAGCTTTGGCTGAACAAAAACGCCTTTGCGGTGGGAAAAGGTCAAAAAGCCTTCCTTTGCGTGGTATGCACCCATGCCCGATTCGCCCACTCCGCCAAATGGCAGATCATCCTGGGCCACCTGGAGTATGGTTTCATTAACGCAGGCCCCGCCTGAAACCGTGCGGGACAGCACCGTGTCAACAACCTTGTCATCATCAGAAAACACATACAGGGCAAGAGGCCTGGGCCGCTCATTGATGTAGCGTATGGCCTCATCTAATGTTTCGTACTCCACTATAGGCAGAATAGGCCCGAAAATCTCCTCGCTGCTTATGCGCATGGAGTCTGTGGGGTCCAGCACAAGGGTTGGGGCTATCTTTTTGCCTTCAGGGTCCAGGTTTTCTTCTGCCGGATTGATGACAATAATGTTTGCGCCCTTGTTTTTTGCATCCTCAACAAGGCCTGTCAGCCGCTGGTAATGGTTTTGGCTCACAATGGCCGTGTAGTCGGGGTTGTGGGCGATTGTGGAGTAAAAGCGGGCGAGGCGGCTTTTTATTTCCTCCACAAAACGATCCCTGTCAGCCCTCTGCACCAGAACAAAGTCCGGGGCAACGCAGGTTTGGCCGGCATTGAAAAACTTGCCTGCTGCAATGTGATCCGCCGCAAGGGATAGGTCTGCACCTGGGGCCACCAGGGCCGGGGACTTGCCCCCAAGCTCCAGAGTGACCGGGGTGAGGTTTTTGGCTGCCTGCTCCATGACCACTCTGCCCAAAGCCGTGGACCCGGTGAAAAGAAGATGATCCAGCGGCAGTTTTGTGAAAGCGGAGCCTACCTCCGGGCCTCCGGTGGCCACAAAAACCTTTTCAGGCAAAAAAATCTGCCCCATCAGCTCCTTCATAAGCTCTGCGGTGCGGGGGGTGATTTCCGAGGGCTTTAACATGACGCGGTTGCCTGCGGCAATGGCTGTGGCAAGAGGCATCATGGCAAGATAAAAGGGATAGTTCCACGGGGCTATCACCCCCACAACACCAAGGGGCTGAATCATTATTTTTGCGGATGCAGGAAAGAATATGCGGTTTACCGATCTTTTTTCCGGTTCCATCCAGTTTTTTAAATTTTTGCGGATGTGGCTTATGCCTGCCTGGGTTGTGAAAAGCTCGGCAAGCAGAGCCTCGTGACGGGAGCGGCCGCCAAAATCCTCATCCATTGCCCTTGCAATGTCATCTGCCTTTCTGGCAAAAAGCTTGTAAAGCCTGTTCAGGGCTCCCATTCGCTCATCATAGCTCAAGGCGCCATTTTCAAAATAATCCTGCTTCTGCCTGTCAAAGGCTTCGTTAAGCCAAAGTTGGGAATCCTGGGCTTGTTCGGGCTTTTTTGCACGGGCCATGACTATTTTGGTCTCCTACTGCCAAAGGGAAGATTTAAATAAAATGGGCCGGTTTTTTTATAATGATAATGCAGAATATGGGTTTGCCAACAGGTGAAAAAAGCTCAAATGGCTTTTATCTGCCGGAGGCTCCCTGCTCGATTTTATGCGCCCGGTTTTGCAGGTAGGCGTTGCGCAGGCCCACATAGGGGTCAAGAGACATTTCCTTGAAAGCCTCGTAGTTGCCCACGCGCAGGGATGCGTTGTTGAAATAGCCGAAGGCGGACAGGCTTGAAGAGGCCCAGGCAGGATCAATGTGGGCTATGGGGTTTAGGAAGTAGTCGCCCACAAGGCCTGCGGAATCCCTTAAGGAGCTAGGCCCAAGAATCGGCCACACAATGTAGATGCCGTGCCCCATACCGTATGTGGCAAAGGTCTGCCCCATGTCCCTGTCGCTTTTGGGAAAGCGCGGGTCATGGCTTGTCATGTCCCTCAAGCCGGCGATGCCCACCGTGGAATTTATGAGAAAGGCGGCAAACTCCGCACCAGCCTCGTTTGCCCTGCCCTGAAAAACGCAGTTCACAAAACGCACGGGGAAAAGCGCGTTATGGAAAAAGTTTGAAATGCTTATGCGGGCCTGACGGGGGGTTACCTTGTTATAGACCTCTGCCGCGGGCTTGACCACCCAGAAGTACATTCTATCGTTGAAGGTGAACATGGCCCGGTTGAAGGGCTCCAGGGGGTCCGGGGCGCGGGCGTGAACAGATGCGGCAGGGTCCTCGTCATCCAGAAAGCTCAAATCATCATCAAGCAGATCCCAATCTTCATCCAGCAGGGCAGAATCATCATCAGCCAGGGCCGCATCATCAGCCAGGGCTGCAACCAGGAGATGTTGCCCGGCATCCCGACCAATGCCGGGGGCTGGTCCTTCTGCATCTGTTTCCAGGGAGGCCACATATCCTGCGTATGGTTGGATAACTGAATCAGGAAGCGGCTCCTGCATGACAGGCGACGGGCCTTCAGGCGCTGAGAACCCAGCACAGCCCGAAGCTGTCAAAGCAAGTGCAAGGCACAGAAAGGCCGCCAATGGCAGAAAGGCTTTCCTGCCGCGACTATGAAGCATCCTTTTCACCAGCCCTCTGCCTTTCCACCGTGGATTCAAGCCTGTTGAGAAGATCCCGGGCGCTTCCCCGCATCATTATGTCGTTGAACTGGGAGCGGTAGTTTTTTACAAGGCTCACGCCCTCCACATTCACATCGTAGATCTTCCACGCCCCGCCAGACAGATAGACTGAATAATCTATGGGCAGCATCTGGCCTTTTTCCAGGCGGATGCCCGTGCTGACCACGGCCATTTCATCCGTGACGCGGTTGACGCCGGTGACAACAACCTGCTCGCCGGAGTACGAGTCCTGAATCTTTGAAAGATAGGTGTTACCCAAAAGCTCGGCAAAAAGAGTGCGGAACTGGCGGCGCTCCTCAAGGGTGAGTATGCGCCAGTTGCGGGCCAGCGCCCTTTTGGATATTTCCGTGAAATCAAAAACATCATCAATGGCTTTGCGAAGGGCCTGGCGCTGCTCGGCTTTCAGGGCCGGATCATCGCCCTG
>JAGVAW010000075.1 GCA_020060085.1 Desulfobacterales bacterium | reverse complement strand
TTTTGCAGGAAGCCACTATATGGCCGTTTTCAAGAATTACGGCATCGGTTTGGGTGCCGCCCACATCAAGTCCCAGAATCATATTTTCACCAAAAAAAGCGCTCGTTAAAAGCGCACTGGTTGGGCATAACAGAGCCAGGGCCGAACTGGTTGAAAGCGCAAGGCAAAAAAATCGCCTTCCCAAAAGCGTAACAAAAAAGGGCAGGCCTTGAAAAAATCGTTTATCCCCTTTTATAAATCCCTTTCCGCATCCAGGTTTGCCCGCCAATCCCAAATAATGCAATATAGCAACAGGCCCATGCCAAGGCTGCCATTGCCGAACAATGCCCAATTGGGCAGCACAATGCGGTTAACACTTGTAAAACAATAGCCAACCCTTCTATTTTTGTAAACCCCCCTGAAAGTTGTGGTATGGCAGAAAGGCAAACGATCTGTAATGCATGGCAAAAAGTGCAAAAAGTAAAATGCCGGGGCCGGAAGGTTCATAAATTTGAGACAAACGCCGAAGGCTGCCTGCAAAGCCGCATAAAAAACCGGGCTGCCAAGCTTATGGCAGCCCGGTTCCCTTCAGGGTCTATCGGGCAAATTTTTTATAGCAAACGAAAGATTGCTCAACAAGCCTTGCCTCCGCATAGGGCTGTTGACACCAGTTGGCTGCATTTTTCATTCCAACGAGCGGAATTCCTCCAGGTATCCAAGCACCGTGTCCAGCAATTCCTGCGGATAAAGTTCGCCTGCAAGTTGGGTCCAGACCGGGCGGGTGGCCTTTTTCATGGCATCAAGATCGCTTGGGTCCATTTCCACCACCTTCATGCCGTAGCGGGCCAGGGCCGCAAGGGACTGCTCGTTGGCATTTCTTGTAAAGGCGATGAATTCTTCAAGCACCGTGTTGCGGGTAGCCAGCACGCTTGCCTGCTCCTTTGCGGAAAGGCGGTCAAATGCCTTGCTGCTCCAGACATGAAGTCCTGGGGCGTAACGGATTTTGATGGGGTTAACAAAGCCTATAACTGTGTAGGTCTGGGAGCCAACCACCCACACAGCCGGAGCTATGAGCGCATCAATCACTCTTTGGCGCAGGGCGGAAGGCACCTCCGGCGCATTGATGGGTACAGGCCTCACATTCAGGGCCTCAAGGGTTTTTTCCTCCACAACCCCGTACCAGGTTAAAAACCTGAAGCGCGGCAGATTTTCAAGGCGGTCTGTGGGTCGTGCAAGGGAATAGATCTGGTCAAAGTCCTGCTCGAACCAGTAGATGAGGGCAAAGCCCCTTTCAGCAAAAAGCTTGTCGAAAATGGGGTACATTTTGGGGCGGATAAAGTCCACCTCATCGTATGAATTGAGGATGAAGGGCAGGCTCAAAACCGCCATTTCCGGGCAGATGACCCTTGTTCCCTGGGCAGTCATGGAGGCAGCCTGGAGCTGGTCTATGCGCATTTTCATGACATAGTCCTCGTCATCGCCCATTATTCCGCCGTAATAGGTCTTGAAGGAAACCCTGCCGCTGGCGGCTTCAATCAGGCCTTTTTCAAGAATGTCCTCCCAGGCCCTTGCCCAGCCTATGTTCCTGGGGGCAAGGGTGCCCATTTTTATTTCAATGCGCTCACTCTGGGCCGGAGCTGGAGGGCAAAAAATGCAGGATGCGGCAAAAACCGCAAGGCACAGCACGAAAGAAGCCTTGGCTTTAAAGCCTTTCATAAGTCTGTCCTCGTTCCGGCAGCATGGGCACACAGTTAACCGGCCGGCTCGGCGGCACTGCGACGCGGGACTGTACAGTAACTATTTATTTATTCAGCGAACAATTTAGCGCCCCAAAGCAGTTTATGTCAAGCATGGCAAAACAAAAAAATCATGCTGCTTCTATTAATTTTATTCAATCATTACAATATTATAATAAAAAATTAAAATTGTTGCCACCAAAATGGTAAAGATTGGTCAGCGCGTTGCTGCTAATTTTCAGTGCCGATAAATAGAAACCTGGGTCAAGCTGCGTCAGCATCAACGACCCTGCAAATATTGCGGGGTAAAGCCCCTGCCAAGCTGCCTGCCCCTTAAAATAGACCAGAATGTCGTAAAATTTGCCTTTAGTGGCCTGTCATGCTAAAAAGCATTAAAAGCACTTTTTAAATTCATTCTCCAACCTGTTTGCATTATTGCTTGAATCCTTTGCGCTGTTTTGGGTATAGACAACAAGGGGCCATAAATCTGGGCAGATGAGAAACAGTCGGCTGCTTGGCCTTGGGCCGGCGGGAGAATTTTTTATGAACCTGAAAGGCAGTTTCGAGCCTTCCTCCCTGGCAAGCATTCTTCAGCTTCTGTCAGCAGAGGAGCGCACCGGCGCCCTTAAACTCACAAACGGCGAGTCGGAAGTAAAAATATTCATCAAGTACGGGGATGTCATCTGCGCAATGGGATCCCAGCGGGAAACCCGCCTTGGCACCCTGCTCACCCGTGACGGTCTTATTTCCGCAAAGGATCTTGCCTATTGCCTTTCCGTTGCAACGGAAAAAAAACAGGCCTTGGGAAGCGTTCTCGTGGAAAAGGGCTTTGTCACCCCTGAAATCCTTCAAAAAACCATACACCGCCAGGCAGAAGAGGTTATTTTCAACCTCTTTGTGTGGGAAAGCGGCCAGTTCGAATACCACGATTCTGACGACATCCCAAGGGGGGCGCTGGACACCAAAATTGACATCATGAACATCATCATGGAGGCAATGCGCCGCATTGACGAAATGGTGTATTTCATGAGTCTTATCCCCAATGACCAGATGATTTTTGCAGTTTCCGAAAACCTGGACAACCTTGAGGACCTTCACTTCAACGAACAGGAGCGCCGATTTATGTCCTTTGTGGACGGCAGGCGCACCGTGCGGGACCTCATAAGGGCGTCAGGCTACGATGAATTCACGGCCTACCAGATTTTGGACAGGCTCATAAAATCCAGAGTGATAGAGCACACCGACAAGACCCTGCAGGATGAAACCGCCCCGATGGGCGATTACTCGGACATCATCCTGGTTTATAACGAGGTGCTTCAGGTTATTCGCAACCACCTGGAAGCCGAGCTTGAGCGATGGCTTGTCACCATGTTCAACGAGGCTGATGACAACCAGGATAAAAAGGACATCATCCGAAAAATGCACAAGGTGGCCCGCCACAAGTGGACCTATCAGATAATAGAAAGCTGCAAGCCCCAGCTTTCCCGCACCAAGCGCGACATCTTCAAGGGCTTTCATCCGGCCAACCCGGTTGACGCCAACATACTGGCGGTTACCCATAGTTTTTCGGAAGTAAGGGACAGCGCCAAAGGCCGCTTTGTTCTTGTTAAATGTTTCTCGCTTTTTGTGGGAAACCTCATCAAAACAGTGGTCAACAGCTTTTCCGAGCGGGCCAGCCGGAATATGCTTAAAGATCTCAACCAGATGCTGGTGGCCATAAATGAAAGCGAGTCGGATTTTCCTGAAAAGGAGGAAATTGTTAAAGATTTGATGGACATCCTTGTTCAGGTTGCCCAATACTTCAAACGGGACAAGCGCCCGGCAGTAACGGGCGGCAAGATTTTTGACTGGCGGGAATAGCTGTAAGGAAATAAAAGGCGGCCCGGCTTTTAAAAGCCATGTGCCAGCATCTTAAGGGTCCGGCTTTTGGGCATAAAATGCCTTTTTGCCGGGCCTTTTAGTTGCATCGGCTTTTGGCCCGGCAAAAAAAAGGAGATTGATTGTGGCCTCCCAAAAAAAGGAACAGGCCTACAAGGCCTTTGCCAGCCATGTCTCTTCGGGCAAGGCCCGGTTTTACCGCTCAATTGGCATGGACTTTATCATGGGAAGGCGAAAAGGCCCTTTCCTGTGGGATATGGACAACGAGAAACAGCTTTTCAACCTGCATTGCAACGGCGGGGTTTTCAACCTTGGCCATTCAAACCCCCAAATACTGCTTGCCCTCACCCAGGCCCTTGAAAATCTGGACATCGGCAACGGACATCTTATGAGCGCTCATCGGGCTGCCCTTGCCCAACAGATTGCAAGCCTCACACCAGGGGATCTGGACTGCACGGTTTTTGGCGTTTCCGGGGGCGAGGCTGTTGATCTGGCAATAAAGGTGGCACGCGCCTATACGGGCAGGCCCGGAATTGTCAGCGCTTCGGGCGGCTACCACGGCCATACGGGTCTTGCAATGGCTGCCGGGGACCCCAAGTACCGGGAGTTTTTCGGCCCCCAGCCCCCTGGCTTTGTGCAGGTTACATTCAACGATATTGCCGCTCTTGAAGGCGCTGTGAACAGCAACACCGCTGCTGTTATTCTGGAGACAGTGCCTGCCACCCTGGGCATGAGGGTGCCTTCAGGGGATTACTTAAAGGGTGTGCGCAGCCTTTGCGATAAAAATGGCTCACTGCTGATTTTAGATGAGGTGCAGACGGGTCTTGGCCGAACGGGCAAGCTTTGGGGATTCGAGCATTTTGGCGTGCTGCCCGATATTATGGTGCTTGCCAAAGGCCTTTCCGGCGGACTTTACCCAATATCCGCCACAGTTTTGCGCCGCGATTTGGAAAAGGTTTTTGAGCCGGACCCCTTTATCCACATTTCCACCTTCGGCGGTGCGGAGCTTGGCTGCGTTGTCGCCCAAAAGGTTCTGGAAATAAGCTCGCAACCCGCTTTTCTCAATCATGTCAACGAGCTTGCCAAAAAATTTGCCCAGGGCATAGGCCAGCTTGTTGGCCGCCACTCCATTCTTGAAGGGCTTAATCAGCTTGGGCTTTTCATGGGGCTTAAATTCTGCAATGACTCATTGGGGCCTCTCATGAGCCTGGCTGCCTATCAGAATGATCTGCTCATGGTCTATGCCAATAACGACAAGTCCGTGTGCCAGCTTCTGCCGCCTTTGATAATGGAGCTTGAGCAGGTTGACTGGGTTATTGACAGGCTTGACAAGGCTCTTGCTGTTGCCGCAAGCTTTTACTCCTGATGCAAAGGCAAAAAAAAATGAACACCAGTATAGATGCCCACGCCCACCTTGGAGATGTGCTTAACCCTGGCGGGGCCAAGGTTATAGACAGCAAGGGTCTGAAAACCCCCCGCTTTTTTGACCTTGTGCTGATGAGCGAGATGCTGCTGCACAGGCGCTCTTTTGCCGGAGATGCCCTTGCCCGCCTGCTGTGGCGGGCGGTGGCCAGGGCAGACCAGGCCCGGAGCCGCTGCGCCAGCATGGAGAACCTGCTTTGTTCCATGCAGGAAAATGGCGTATCGCACACGGTATGTATGCCGATAGCCCCTGCTGTTAAATCTGCGGATTTACTTGCCACAACCCAAAAGCATCCGCAGATTATCGCCTTTGCCAGCCCGGATTATGATAAGGAAAACTTTGTTAAGATTCTGGAAGGCGATTTGCGCCAGGGTGCAGCAGGGGTCAAGCTCCACGCTATTTTGCAGCAAAAGCCCTTAACAGATCCGGATACCTTTGCTGCTGTGGAAACCGCTGTTGCGGCCAGCAAGCCAATACTTTTCCATTGCGGGGTTCACTGCTATTATCCAAAAAAACATAATTCGCCCCAGGTACCTGAATATGGAAAGGTGGATTACGCCAGAAAACTTGTGGCTGCCTTTCCAAAGGCCCGCTTTATTGCAGGGCACGCGGGTCTTTATGATGTGAAACAGGCAATTGAGGCGCTTTCAACTTTCAAAAATGTCTGGGTGGATACATCCTTTCAGCCGCCGGGAACCGTGCGGGCGCTTGTAAAGGCATTTGGCCCGGAAAAGGTTCTCTTTGGCTCGGACTGGCCCTTTGGCCCCCAGAAAATTGCCATCCAAATTGTTGAAAAGGCCTGCAAAAAGGATAAAAGCCTTATGCAGCGTATTTTTGCAGATAATGCAAAGGAGCTTCTTGGCCTTGACAAGTAGGCCCTGAACAGGGGTTGAGAGTATGCAGACCGCTCTGCCGGAAGGCCAAATTAAACTGGATAAAGTGCTTTTAACCCGCTTTGAGGAGGGTCTCAACACTATCAGGCCGGAGCTTTCGGCCATTCCGGCTCAAGTTCTTGGCTATGGCGAGGTTTCGTGCATTTTTGCCATTGAGCAAATGCCCGGCCTTGCCTTTAAAAGAATGCCCCTTTTTAAGAATGCTGTAACAGCCTGCCAGTATGAAGAAAATTATTTTAAATACTGCAATTATCTGGAGCAGGCCGGGCTTAATCTGCCCCCAAGCGCCACTGCGGTTATAGAAACACCCGGCAGGCCTACAGCCCTTTACATTGCCCAAAAGCTTTTGCCAAAAGAGCATTTTTGCAATGTAATGCTTGCAGGCCTTGAAAGGCCTTTTGCAAAAAAGCTTGTGCAAAAGGTTGCTTTTGCCCTTTGCAGGGTATGGGAGTTCAATGCCCTTAACACCCCGGCTTTGGAGCTTGGAGTGGACGGCCAGCTTTCCAACTGGGCTATGCCCAACGGCGATATTGACAGCGAGCCTATCTTTCTGGACACCAGCACGCCGCTTTTTCGCATAAACCGTTTTGAAACAATGAATCCTGAACTTCTTTTGCAGGCCGTGCCTTTTTTTCTGCGCCCGGCTGTGAGGCTCTTTTTTTTGGATGAAGTGATGACCCGTTATTACGACCCGCGCCGGGTTTTTGTGGACATTGCCGCAAATCTCAACAAGGAGAATCTTCCTTTTCTTGTGGATGACGCCCTTATGGTGCTAAATGACAGCCTGCCTTTAAGAAAACCCATCACCGCAAAGGAGGTTGACTCATACTACCGCTTTGACAAGCTTATTTGGAGGAGTTTTCTTGCCCTGCGCAAGACGGAGCGGCTTTTGACCACCCGGCTTAAAAGAGGCCATTATCCTTTTATTTTGCCCGGCAAAATAAGCAGGTGAGCAGCCGGTTTTGAGCAATTTTTTGTGGGCATTCATAAACATCAAGGCTCAAGATAATGACAGATTGCGCCCAATTTATTGACCGCGCCAAAAAAATTGTGGGCAGGGACCACTGCCACACCTTGCCGGAGCAGCGGGCGGTTTACGCCTATGATGCCGCGGTTTCCGATTATATGCCCGGCGTGGTTGTCTTTCCGGCAGATACGGCCCAGGTGGAGCAGCTTGTTCTGCTTGCCAACAAAACCAATACGCCTGTGACCCCGCGCGGGGCAGGCACAGGCATGACAGGGGGAAGCGTTGCAGTGTGCGGCGGCGCGGTAGTGGTTTTTTCCCGCATGAACCGCATAATTTCCATAGACAGCCAAAATCTTGTCGCCTGCGTCCAGCCGGGGGTCATAACCGGCAAGTTCCAGGAAGCTGTTGAGGAAAAGGGCCTTTTTTATCCGCCGGATCCTTCAAGCGCGGCATTTTCCACAATAGGCGGCAATGTGGCTCAGTGCGCCGGAGGCCCCAGGGCCGTGAAGTACGGTGTAACCCGCGACTATGTTCTTGGCCTGGAGGCTGTAACCGGAAAGGGAGAGGTCATCTCCACCGGGGTTAAAACCGCAAAGGGTGTTGTGGGTTACGATCTCACCCGCCTTATTGTGGGATCTGCCGGAACCCTTGCCCTTATCACCCGCATATTTCTGCGCCTTTTACCCTTGCCTGAAAGCGTAAGAACCCTCACAGCGGTTTTTGACCGCATGGAGGACGCTGCCGGGGCTGTTGCGCAACTCTTTGCAGCAAAAATTATCTGCCGCAGCATAGAGTATCTGGATAAGGCTGCCATTGCCTGCGCAGAAAAAGCCATGGCAGCCGGGCTTCCAACAGATGCAGGAGCGCTTCTGCTGCTGGAGGTGGATGGCGATTTGGCATCAACGGAGTCCCTTGCCGCAAAGGCCCTGGAGGTTTGTCGGCAGGCAGGGGCAAGCCAGGTTGCAGGCCTTGAGGACCCGGAAAGGGCAAAGCTTTACTGGAAGGCCAGAAAAGCCCTTTCTCCGGCCCTTTACCAGTATGGCCCCCACAAGATAAACGAGGACATAGTTGTCCCCAGAAACCGCATTCCCCAAATGGTGGAGCGCATAAACCAGATAAGAGAGCGCACCGGCCTTACAATGGTGAGCTTCGGCCATGCAGGGGACGGCAACATCCATGTCAACATAATGCTGGATAAATCCGATTTGGCGGCAGCCAAAAAGGCAGAGCAGGCTGTGGAGGAAATTTTCGACTACACACTTGAACTGGGCGGAACCATATCCGGCGAGCACGGGGTGGGACTCACCAAGGCCCCCTATTTTTCAAAGGAAATAGGCCCGGCAAGCCACCGCATAATGAAGGAAATAAAAAAGGTCTTTGACCCAAACTCCATACTTAATCCGGGCAAGATGCCATAAACGCAATTCTATAACAAAAAATAGCCGTTTTTTTTGACAGACCAAAAAAATCCGAACAAAACTTTAAGGGGGGCAGAAAAATGTCTCAAATTCAAAAGGAAGTGGCAGGATGCGGTCTGCTAAAGGCTTTTTTGCTAAAGGGCGCTCTGCTTTTTGGGGCTATGGCGCTGCTTGCAATCTGCGGCTGCACCAGCATACAGGGCAGGCCCGGCGATATGGCTCCGGCCCAGTTGGGCGCAAACCGCTTTGTGGAGGTCAACGGCGTCCGCTTTCATTACATCGAGATGCAAGGGCCTGGGGAGGTTGTCTTTCTCCAGCACGGCTTTGCATCATCAAGCTTTTCCTTTGAGGAGGTGGCAGGAATCCTGAACAGCAGGGGCTACCATGTTTACGCCCTGGACATGATGGGCTTTGGCTGGTCGGACAAGCCACGGGACGGGGCCTATGACCCGGTTTCGCTGATGGAGGGCATCAACTGCGTTATGGAGGCCCTTTCCCTTGAGCAGGTAAACTTTGCGGGCAATTCCCTTGGGGGCGGCATGGGGCTTTTGCTGGCGGAAAAATACCCCCACAGGATAAAAAGGCTCATCCTTATTGATTCGGCTGTTCCCTACGAGTTCAAAAAGCCGCTGCCCGTGCGCCTGGCAAATTTGCCCCTTGCCCCGCACATAAGCCCCATAATGAGAAGCCGCTGGTTTGTGAAAAAAAACTTGGCTGAAACCATGTACGACTCCGAAAAGGCAACGCCCGAAAGGGTGGAGGCCTACTACCAGCGACTTAAAACGCCCAATGCCATGTTTGCCCAGACCCTTGTTGCAAGGGGCGCGCACATGGATGTTTACGGACCTGCGGTTGCCGCTATTGCCAAGGCAGGGATGGCCTGCCACCTTATATGGGGCAGGCAGGATGCGTGGATCCCCCTTGAGTTCGGAAAGAGGCTCAAGGCCGATCTTCCCCAGGCAAGCATGGATATAATCGAGCAGTGCGGGCACATTCCCCAGGAGGAAAGGCCCGAAGAAACAGCGGCAAGCATCATAAATTTTATTGAAGGCCAGTCGCAGTAAGGCTTCCCCAAACAGCCTGCACAAAAATTGATTGCAAAAGACTTGGCGCTGCCCGGCAAAATACCCGGCAGCGCCAGCTTTGTTATGCAGCTTTGGGAAAATTGCCGGGATTGGGCCAGGCTCCAGGTTCAAGGGGTGGCAGGCCCCAGGCAATGCGGGCCTTGTCGCAGCGCGGGTTTGTCTGCCCGTCCTTCCACGAGGCCTCAAACTCGCGGCACGCGCTTGAGCGCCTTTGGTAAATTTGGCAATGCACGGATTTGCCGATAATTCCCATGAGCGCAACGCACCTGGGCTTTGAGCCTGTAGAGCCTTTCATTGCAAGAAAAAAGTCGTTGAGCTTTTCGGTAAGCTCTGTAGGCACCCCGTCGGGCGTGGCATCATCTGCCTCGGCCCAGTAAAAGGATGCCCGGTAAAAGGCGCAGCAGGCGCCGCATTCCAGGCAGGGATTTGTTGCCATACGCACCGCCAAATTTTGTTGACAGGGCTGCAAACAATTAAAAAAACAGCGCATATTATCCTTTTTGCAGGCCGGGTCAAGAGAATTTTTTGCCCTGCCGGCTTTTTGGCTTTTAGCTATCCCTTAAAGTTGACTAAAAAAGTGGTATTTGATATTTTGCAGAAAAGTTCAGGTAAAATTAATCTCACAATTGACTTTGAAGGATGCATCCACCTAACATATTGCCAAAGACACATATCTGATGGCCCCCAGGTCAAAGGAGGCGGCAAGCTCATGGAATCGGGCAAAAAGTGGTTTTTGATTTCCCTGGCTCTGGCCCTTCTCTTTATAGGCTATGCCGGGGCAGGTTACTCCATGCGGGCTTCGGATACAGCCCCCTTTTGCGGGTCCTGCCATGTGATGTATGAGGCGGTGCGAAGCCACCAGGCCTCAATTCACGCAAATGTTGCCTGCAACGAGTGCCATGCTCCCCAGGATTCTCTGGAATCCAAGATGATGTTCAAAACAAAGGCCGGAATGAGCGACCTTTTTGTGAACACTTTCGGAACGGTTCCCGATGTTGTCAGCGCCAAGCAGGCCACAAAGGATGTGGTGAATTCAAACTGCATGGGATGCCACACCATGACGGTGCTGAATATCAACACACAGTCTAAAGCTTATTGCACGGACTGCCATCGCCAGGTACCCCATTTGAGAAGCAACCCCATTGCCTTGAGGAGAGTTGCAGATGAGTAAGCCAATGTTTGCCGCAGGGCGCACCCTTCTTATTCTTCTTGCTTGTTGCAGCCTTTTCTTTTGGGTCGGATGCACCGAAATCCCTGAACCGGCAACCCCAAGCTACAAAACAAAGCTTGCGGCAGACGAGACAAGCTCCAAGGCTTTTGGGGAGCAATTCCCCCTGCACTATCAGAGCTATCTCGAAAACAGGGACGATACCCGGATGACAGAGTATGCAGGCTCCGTGCCCCACGACAAACATGACGGCGTAAATCCGCTTCCAAAGGGCTACAAACATGCCCAGCCATATCTAAAAAACCTCTGGCTGGGCTATCCTTTCAGCTACGAGTACAAGCGGGCAAGAGGCCATGTCTGGGCGGTCACGGACATTCTTCACATTGACCGCATCGACAACTACTCCGAGGAGGCCAAGCTGCCTGCCACCTGCTGGAACTGCAAAACAAACAAGCTGCCCGAATTCTACAAGACCCACGGGGACGACTTCTGGAGCATGGAGTTCCACGAATTCCGCACCAAGGTTGATGTGGAGGACAACGCCATTGGCTGCACCCTGTGCCATGACCCCACAGATATGTCGTTGCGAATAACCAGTGTGCCTTTAAACGAGGCCCTTCTGGGCATGGGCATAAAATGGCAGGAGGCCACCCGCAACGAAATGCGTGCTTTGGTCTGTGCCCAGTGCCATGTGGAATACTATTTTACTGACAAGAAGTTCGGCCCTGCGGCCAAGCCGGTTTTCCCCTGGGGCAAGGGCCGTTCCCCGGAAGAGATGTACGAGTATTACAAAGACTTCGGCCCCACCACGCGGGAGGGTTTTGAGGGCAATTTTGTTGACTGGACCCACCCTGTTTCCGATACACCCATGCTCAAAGCCCAGCATCCGGAATACGAGATCTGGCATGACGGCCCCCACGGCGCGGCAGGAGTTTCCTGTGCCGACTGCCATATGCCCTACATAAGAGTGGACGGTAAAAAGAAAATCTCATCCCACCACTGGACAAGCCCCTTGAAGAGCATTGAGCGCTCATGCCTGCAATGCCATTCAGACAAACAGCCCCAGTACCTTACAGAAAGGGTCATCTATACCCAAGAGCGCACCTGGGAGCAGCTACTTGTGGCCCAGGAAAAATCCGTGCGCGCCCACGAGGCTGTCCGCCTTGCCCGCGAGCAGAAGGAAAACCGCAATCCGAATTATGATGCCCTGATGATTGAGGCAAGGGAGAACATCCGCAAGGGCCAATGGCTATGGGACATAATCTCTGCTGAAAACAGCGCTGGCTTCCATAACCCGGCCAAGGCGCTGGATACCCTTGCCAAAAGCCAGCAGTGCAGCGACAAGGCCGTTTCCCTGGCCCTTGCAGCCACAAATTACCAGATCGGCCCCATGCTTGAAGGCGACATAAAAGAAATTGTACCGCCAATCATGGAGCACAGCCGTAAGCTCCAGCAGAGCCGGGAGCATCTGGATTCTCACACCTGGCTTGGTTACCTGCCTCTGTTGCCGGAGGCAGAGAAGGTTTGGGACGGTCAGAACAAGCTTCGCTGAAAAAAGAGGCAAAAATCCCCTTAACGGGTGACACAAAAGCCATCTTCTGCTAAAAGAGTTTTTGTTGTATATTGAATTGTCCTTTGGCCGGATAGATGGCGGCCTTGAAGTGTTGCCCATGCAAGGAGGAAAAGATGCCGATTTTTGAATTTCGCTGCCTAAAGTGCGAGAAGTTTTTCGAGCTTTTGTGCATGAAGGATGAAGATACAAAGGAAATGGTCTGCCCGCACTGCAAGGCTGTTGATTTTGAAAGGGTTATGAGCCGCACCAACTATGCAGTCAATGGCCCGGCCAAGGGCAAGATGGCCCAGCAGACCCGCAGTTGCTCATCGGGATCATGCACCACCTGGGATATTCCAGGCTGCTCTTAAAATTAACGCTTGTGCTCACTTGTTTCCAAGGGCTTTTTCCCTTTTGTGCAGTTTTGGCATGGGCAAAAGCTCTTGGATTTTTTTGTGGCGGAATTATTTAGTCACCCCTAAAAAATTTTGTTCTACTGAATATTGACAAGCGCAATTTATATGCTATTTTTAAGGCAAGCCTAACTTTATGGGGATAGAAAAATGGCACTTTTGGCAAAAATAAATTCAAACAGCCACCACAGCCAGGAAGAGAGCCAGTTTGCCCGGCTTTTTGAAGAAGAGGGAATTGATCGGGTGGACGAGCGCCTGACAATTTTAAGAATCTTTCTTGGAACCGAGGAGCACATAACAGCCCATGAGCTTTGGGAGCTTGCTCAAAAGGCGGGCAGAAGCTTTGATCCCGAATTTGTGCGGGAAACCCTGCGGCTGATGTGCCGTTACGGTTTTGCCCAACGCAGGGAGTTCAAAGACAGGGAAAGCGTTTACGAGCACAGGCACCTGGGCCAGCACCACGACCACATGATCTGCATAAAATGCGGAAAAATAGAGGAGTTTGTGGACGAAAAACTGGAGCGCCACCAGGCACGGGCGGCTTTCCAGCACGGGTTCTATATGCTCCAGCACCGCATGGAGATTTACGGCCTGTGTTCAGCCTGCCTTTCGGACCGCCAGATGGGTATGTCCCTTGTGCAGGCCAAATCTGGCGAAACCGTTGCGGTTACAGACTTTCTTGGAGGTGCGGGTGCCAGGCACCGCCTCATGACAATGGGACTTAAAATTGGTGACCGCATTGAGGTCATAACCAATGACGGCAGGGGTCAGGTGGTGCTTGCCGCGGGGAACTCCCGCCTTGCCCTGGGCCAGGGGCTTGCCGAAAAAGTTATGGTTCAGGCCCTGCCTTCTGTTGTGGAGGATTTCTAAAATGCAG
>JAGVAW010000150.1 GCA_020060085.1 Desulfobacterales bacterium | reverse complement strand
GTATGCAGCCAGGGCGGATGCAGCAATGTTCTCGAAATTGTGAGCACCGATTAAGGAAGTTCTCTCAAGGGAGACGGCAAATGTCTCGCTGCCGGGCAGTCGGCAGATAATCGTCTTGCCTGCAAGCCTTGCCCCCGGTTCATCCTCCCTTGCGCCCGTAAAGAAAAGCTTCTTTGCAGGCATGGAAACGCAAAGGCGGCGAACCCATTTGTCGTCCCCGTTCAAAATGGCCCATTCCTTCACGGACTGATTGGCAAAAAGCCTTGCCTTGGATTGGGCGTAGGCCTCCATGTCCGGGTAGCGGTCAAGGTGATCGGGCGTTATGTTCAAAAGCACGGCCACGCCCGGCGCAAAAAGCTCCAGGGTATCGGCCTGAAAGCTGCTTATTTCCACCACAACCATGTCCGCCTTTTGTGCCTCGTTCACATAGTTGATAAGGGGGTTGCCCAAGTTGCCGCCCACAAAAACCTTTTTGCCGTCCTGGGCCAGCATTTCCCCGATAAGGGTTGTCACGGTTGACTTGCCGTTTGTGCCGGTGATGCAGCAAAGCGGCTCGCGGATGAAGCGTCCGGCAAGCTCCACCTCTCCAAGAACAGGAATGCCCGCTGCCCTTGCCTTTTCCAGCACAGGCAGGGTGTGTGGCACGCCGGGGCTTAAAACAATGATGTCTGCACTCAAGAGCGCCTGCTCGTCATGGCTGCCAAGAACCAGCCGGGCACCTGCTGCCTTGAGTATCTCCGGCAGGCGGCCAAGGGCACTTTCGGGCTTGGAATCCGTAACGGTTACAAATGCCTGGCGCTCCAGGCAGAATCGGGCCACTGCCTCGCCTGTTCTGGCAAGCCCCATGACCGCAACTTTTTTTCCGGCCAGTTCCACCGTTATGGCTCCTAACGCAGCTTCAAGGTACTCACCGAAAGAAGGGCCAGCATGATTGCAATTATCCAGAAGCGCACAATCACCTTTGGCTCCGGCCAGCCCTTGAGTTCAAAGTGATGATGTATGGGGGCCATGCGGAAAATCCGCCTGCCCTTGCTCAACTTGAAAAAACCCACCTGCAAAATGACCGAGAGGGCCTCCACCACAAAAAGGCCGCCCACAATGACAAGAGCAAGCTCCTGCTTTGTGACCACTGCCACGGAGCCTAAAGCCGCACCCAAAGGCAGAGAGCCTGTATCGCCCATGAAAACCTGGGCAGGATAGGCGTTGTACCAGAGAAAGCCCATGCCCGCGCCCACAAGCGCGCCGCAGAATACGGCAAGCTCGCCAACGCCCGGAACATAGGGAACCTGAAGATAGTCGGCCATGCGAACATTGCCCGCAACATAGGCAAAAACCAGATAGGTGGCCGCAGCAATGGAAACCGGGCCTATGGCAAGCCCGTCCAGGCCGTCTGTGAGATTCACGGCATTGGATGCACCCACAATCACAAGAATGCCGAAAACAAGGTAGGCCCAGCCCAGATCCGGCCTTAAATTCTTGAAAAAAGGTATGGTCAGCCGGGTGTCTAAATCTGCAAACACAATCAGCGCCGCAAGCCCGGCCCCTGCCACAAGCACCTGGGCGCAAAACTTTGCCCTTGCCGAAAGCCCCTTGCTGCGCTTTTTGACCTGCATGAGGTAATCGTCAACAAAGCCTATTGCCGCGTGCCCCAAAAAAATGAAAAGCACAAGCCAGACAAAGATGTTGGTAATATCTGCCCACAGCAGGGTGGCCACAGTAACCGAACCCACAATGAGAACCCCGCCCATTGTGGGCGTGCCTGCTTTTTTCTGGTGAGTGGCAGGCCCTTCCTCGCGGATGTACTGGCCCACCTGCATTGTGCGGAGCCTGGAGATGACCCAGGGGCCGAGAAAATAGGACAGAACCAGAGCCGTGAGGGCTGCGTAGATGCTCCGAAATGTGAGGTACTGAAACACATTGAGGGCGTTAAAGTAGGGATAGAGAGGATATAGGAGGTTGTAGAGCATCTTAGAAGCTGTCTTTCCCTGACTCCGGTTTAAGGTTATTGCAAACAGCTCTGACCAGGGTTTCCATTGCCATGCCCCGCGAGCCTTTTATGAGTACCCTGTCCTTTGGGGCAACGGCAGCAAGAAGTTTTTCCTCAATTTGGGCCTTGTCTCCGGCCATCACAGCTTCCGGTTTCATGCCTGCATCCAGCGCCCCGGCAGCAAGGTCGGCAGCATGAGACCCGGCAGCCAGAAGAAGATTCACCCCCTGGCCTGCTGCAAAGGCCCCGACATCATAATGGGCCTGTTGCGCCGCTTCCCCCATCTCCAGCATATCTCCAAGCACGGCAACAGCCCTGCCCTGCCCGGAAAGGGAAACAAGGGTGGAAATGGCCGATTTCATGCTGGCCGGATTTGCGTTGTAGGTGTCATCCACAAGAAGGACATCCCCTTCCAGAAAAAGAACTTTCTGGCGACCGCCAAGGGGGGCAAAATCGCCAAGCCCGGCAGCAGCCTCTGCCAGGGAAAGTCCTGCAAGCACCCCGGCGCAGGCAGCGGCAGCAGCATCGGTAACCATGTGGACGCCGGCAGCCGCAAGGCTTACCTTTGCGCTTTTTCCTTCCCACAAAAGCGTAAAGCTTGTGCCGTAAGGCGTGTGGCAAAGGTTTTGCGCCTTCATGTGGGCAGGGCTGTTGACACCAAAGTAATAGACCTCGCCCTTTTTTCCGAAAACGCCCGCCATTGCAGCAACGCGGGGGTCATCAGCATTCAAAATGGCAAGGCCGCCTTTCATGGCATCAAAAAGCTCCTGCTTTGCTGCAGCAACCCCTTCAATGGAGCCGACCCCCTCCAGGTGTCCGGGACCCACATTGGTCACAAGGCCCGCATCGGGTGCGGCCAGACCTGTCAGGTAGCGGATTTCACCAGGATGGTTCATGCCCATTTCCACCACGGCCCAATCGTGCTCAGGCCCAAGGCCCAAAAGCGTAAGCGGCACGCCTATGTGGTTGTTGAGGTTGCCGGTGTTCTTGTGAACCGCAAAGTGCCGCGCCAATACGGCAGCAGCCATTTCCTTTGTGGTTGTCTTTCCGTTGGACCCTGTTATGCCAAGCACCTTTGCCTTCAAGCGCCTGCGGTGAAAGGCTGCCAGAGCGCCCAAAGCAAGGGTCGAGTCATCCACAGCCACCACAAGGGGTGCGTTTTTGCCGGAGACATCAATTCCCAGACCGGCAACTTTGGCCTTTTCAACAACAAAGCCCTGTCCCCCGGCCTTTTGCACTGCGCCCACAAAACGGTGGGCATCGTGGTTGGCCCCGGCAATGGCCACAAAAAGCTCATCTTTGCTTATGCTTCTTGAATCAATGCCCACACCTGCAAAGGTCTTTTGTGTGCCGCCGCAGACAAGCTCGCCGCCCGTGGCGCGCAGAATATCCTCTATGCGCCACATGGGTCGCTCCCTTTGTTGTTTTGGCCGGCAGGCATCCCTTCCAGCTTGGCAAGGGCCTTTCTTGCCTCCTCCCGGTCGTCAAAATGCCTCTTTGTGGAGCCGATTATCTGGTAGTCCTCATGGCCCTTTCCGGCTATGAGAAGGGTATCCCCCGGCTCGCAGGCATTTATGGCCAGACTGATGGCCGCAGCCCTGTCAGGCTCCACCAGATAGCCCTTCGGGTTCTCCTTGCAAAAGGGTTCAAGGTGGCGGGCAACTCCGGGAAGAATTTCCTCAATTATTGCCTGGGGGTTTTCGGTGCGCGGATTGTCTGAAGTGATAACAAGCAGATGGCTTGCCTTTGCCGCAGCCTCCCCCATGAGCGGGCGCTTTGTCCTGTCCCTGTCTCCGCCGCAGCCAAGAACCGTTATTATGCGGCCTGGGCTTATGTCCTTTAACGCCTCAAGCACCTTTTCCACAGCCTGGGGCGTGTGGCAGTAGTCCACAAAAATATGCCTGCTGGTTTCGCTTTCCACCCGCTCAAGACGGCCCGGCACACAGGAAAGGGCCTCCAGGCCCTCCCGGATTTTTTCCGGCTCAATGCCAAGGGCCAGGCAAGCGCCTGCTGCGCTTAAAATGTTTTCAAAATTGTGACGGCCCACCAATGGCGAGCGCACAAAAAAATCGCCCTCAGGCGTGCGCACGGTTCCTGAAACCCCGGTAACGCCTGCAACAACGCCCTCGCCCCTGACCTGGCATCCCGCAGAAAAGCCAGTGCAGATAACAGGCTCGCACGGCTCGGCCCTCACCTGGGCGCAAAGCTGCCCGCCAAAGGGGTCATCCCTGTTTATGACCGCCGCCATAGGCCCCTTGGTTCGGTTTGGGGGCTGCTCCACAAAAAGCTTTCTCTTGCAGGCAAAATAGTCCTGCAAATTTTCGTGGTAATCCAGATGATCCTGGCTCAGGTTGGTGAAAACCCCGGCGTCAAACTCCACAAACCGCACCCTGCCCTGGGCAAGGGCATGGGACG
Organism: Desulfobacterales bacterium; assembly: GCA_020060085.1. Classification (GTDB taxonomy): domain Bacteria; phylum Desulfobacterota; class Desulfobacteria; order Desulfobacterales; family Desulfatibacillaceae; genus JAGVAW01. The sequence goes on along the minus strand of JAGVAW010000150.1, from coordinate 3,114 downwards.
AAACCTCCATGACCACATGGGTTACGCCGGCAAGGCGCATTTCATCCAGAAGGGCAGTCAGATCAAGAGATTCTGGGGTTGTCATTGAACTTGGAAAAACCCTGCCGCCAAAGCGGACATTGACCGTGCCGATGACCCCGGTTGAAAAACCGGAGTGCGCCAGAACAGACTCCACAAGAAAGCTCACCGTGGTCTTGGCGTTGGTTCCGGTGATTCCCACAATTTTAAGGCTGCGCCAGGGGTGGCCAAAAAAGCAGGCTGCAAGCGCGGCAAGCGCCCTGCGGGAGTCTTCGGTAACAAGCAGGGCAACGGTCTTTGGCACATCAACAGGCTTTTGGGCCACAACAGCCACAGCGCCCTGTTGCACGGCCTGGGCAATGAAATCATGGCCGTCCGCCTTTTCTCCGCGCATGGCCACAAAAAGATCTCCGGGCTTGACCAGCCCGCCATTGCAGCGGATTGCCCCTATGCCGACACAAGGGTCGGAAACCCTCTCAAGATGAACAGGGTTTGCCATATTGTCCTTGTGCAGGGCGGATATGAGTTTTTCAAGCTTCATATTGGGTCTCCACCAAAACTGCACGCGGTGATGGGGCCGTCCGGGGACGATTTGGGCATTACCTCCAGATACTGAAGGGTTTTTTCCGCAATCTTCTTGAAAGCCGGGCCTGCAACCGTCCCGCCGTAAATGCTTCTTCGTGGCTCATCCACAATCACAAGAACCGCAATGGAAGGCCGCTCCATTGGCGCAACACCAAGAAAGGAGGCCACATACTTGCCCTTTGCATATCCGCCCGTGTTGCTCACCTTCTGGGCCGTGCCCGTCTTGCCGCCGGATGAATAGCCTTCCAGCCGGGCCAAAGAGCCTGTGCCGTCCGTGTTCACAAGGGCCATCATGTCCATGACCTTTTGGGCCGTGCCTGGGCTGACCACCTGACGCACCGGCTCCGGTGCAAAGCTTTTAACCAGCCTGCCCCGGCTGTCGGTTACAGCCTGCACAAGGCGGGGCCGCATGAGAAGCCCGTCATTTGCCAGCGCGCCCACAGCAGCAACAAGCTGGAGGGGCGTTACGGCAAAGCCCTGGCCGAAAGCTATGGCTGCGGCATCAATTTCGCTCCAGGTTTCCGGCGCGCTCAACAGGCCGCGGGCCTCGCCTGGGCAGTCAACCCCCGTGCGCGAGCCGAATCCAAAATCCTTCAATGTGTTGTAAAGGGTTTTGCGGCCTATGCGCTGGCTCACCTTTATTGCGCCGATATTGCTGGAGTGCGTGATGATGCCCTCAAGGGTGAGGGTTGCATAGGGATGAACATCCTTTACCGTCTTACGGCCCACTCTGAACTGGCCGTTTTCGCAGTAAAAAGAATCCCGTGCACCCACAAGCCCTGATTCCAGCGCTGCGGCTGCCATGAAAATTTTTGTGGTGGAGCCCGGCTCGTAGGTGTCGGTAACAGCCCTGTTCCTGCGCTGATCCGGCCCCGCAGAGGAAAAGTCGTTGGGATTCATAAAGGGATACTGGGCCATTGCCAGAATTGCGCCTGTCTGGGGAACCAGCACAAGGGCCAGCCCGGATTTGCCCTGGTTTTTCTCCACCGCCTCGGCAAGGGCGTCCTCGGTGATTGTCTGCACTGTTCTGTCCAGGGTGAGGACCAGATCGCTTCCGGCCTTTGGCAGGGGTGCTGGCCTGTCTGCTGCAAAGCTCTTGCCCAAGGCGTCCCGAAGAACCGTCCAGCGCGAGAACTCTCCGAAAAGCTCTTCATCAAAACGGAATTCCAGCCCTTCCAGGCCGTGGCCGTCCACCCCGCAAAATCCCATGACATGCCCTGCAAGGGTGCGGTTGGGATAAAAGCGCCGGGCAGCAGGCGTAAATTCCAGGCCCTTTATTCCAAGGTCCCTCACCCTTTCTGCAAGCCCTGGGCTTATGTTTCTGGCAAGCCACACAAAAGGCCTTTCCGTGTCGAGCCTTTCAATCATCTTGGCGGGTTCTTCACCCAGCGCCTCGGCAATGGCGAGCGCCGCCTCATCTTTTCCTGTCATTCGGGGGGGCCTGGCTGCTATGGAAACAACATCCAGCGTAACAGCAAGCTCCCTGTGCATTGCATCGTAAATAACTCCCCGGCGTGGGGCTGTTTCATACTGGCGGACAAACTGCCTTTGAGCTGCCTCGGACAAAAATGAATGCTGCAAAACCTGAAGATGCACCGCTCTAGCAATGATGGCGCCCATAAAAATGGCAAAAAACAGGCTCACAAGCTTGAGCCTTGTGCTCATTTTTTTTTGGTCATTGCATTTCATTGGCCACCACAACCACCTGTCCCGGGCGAGGCATGGAAAGTCCGAACTGCTCTTTTCCTATCTGCATTATGCGCCTGGGACTCTGGAGATAAGCCACCTGGGCTTTGAGCATTTCCTGCTGCTCAAGGAGTACCTTCCTCTCCTCCCAGGCATTGGCCGTCTCGTAACCGATCTGCACGCACTGCACACGCGCCCAGGCAAACACAAAAAACTCCATAAACAGAGCCATGATGAGAAATCCGTAGAGCAGCGGCTTTAGTTTTTTCCCGGTTTCATTGTGCCCCATCTGGAATTGCCTTTCAGTGCGGGAAGTTTCTCGCATTGTTAAGGGGAACATTCACAAAACCCTTTTGCCTGGGCTTCTGGCTTCGCTGCCGCGGGCCGGATGTCCAGGAGCTTTCCGTCCGCATGAGCATAGCCGCCACAAGAGCCAGAAAGCGTTTTGCACCAGCAGAAAAAACCTCCGGCACAAGCCCTGACCGCTCGTCCTTACCGTAAATCGTTTTCATGATTCCCCCCCCTTTTCCGGCATGAGCCTGACAACGGGGCCTGTCATAGCATTTCCAGAACCCTCATCCGTGCGCTTCTTGAAGACGGATTGATGCCGACCTCTTCGTCTGAAGGACGCAGCGCCCGGCGGGTGATAATTTTTGCCCTGGGTTTTTTGCCGCACACACAGGGCAGGTGATCCGGGCAGGTGCAGCTTTTTTCAAGGCGTTTGAATGCGGCCTTGACCATGGAATCCTCCAGGGAATGAAAAGCAATGATGCAAATTCTGCCGCCGCTTTTCAGGCAGCCGGGGAAGCAGTCCAGAAACCGTTC